>NZ_JAJNSC010000006.1:0-171142 GCF_027497975.1 Streptococcus sp. SM5
ACCGCCTTTTCACGGCGGTAACACGGGTTCGAATCCCGTACGGACTATTTTATCCGCCATAGCTCAGTTGGTAGTAGCGCATGACTGTTAATCATGATGTCGTAGGTTCGAGTCCTACTGGCGGAGTGTAGATAAAAAGGAACACAGCTGTGTTCCTTTTTTGTATCAATTTGTATCACCAAGCATTTTCATAAGGAAGTCTGTTATTTCTTGAGGACTTTCTTTTTTTCCATGTGCAATCCAAGTTTGGCAAACACCAAAAAGTGCGTGAGTTAGATAGATGCTACTGTATTCTAATTCAGTGGTATTGAGATTCAGTTGCATAAATCGCTTTTGTAAATCTGTACTGAGCATGATATGAAGTTTATTTCGTAAGAAATTTTGGATTTCTTTGGTCCCATTTTCAGAAAGAAGAGCAGCCAGAAGTGGTTCTGACTCTAGATATTCAAAGACTTCTAAAATAGCATTTCTTTTGTGATAAGCATGTTTTTGAAAAATATATTCAAATGTATGAAATAGCTTGCTTTGATAGTGCTCAATCATATCATACTTATCCTTATAGTGAGTATAGAAGCTGGAACGACTAATTCCGGCTTTTTCTGCTAACTTGACAGTAGAAATTTGATCAAATGGCTGTTCCATGAGTAATTGTACCATAGCATTTTCAATAGTTCGCTTTGTTTTTAAGCGTTTGTTACTTTCTTGCATATTTCCTCCTTGTAAACAAATTAGACTATATGTCTAAAAATGGATTTTTTATCTTGTAATTTAGATTTTTTAATGTATAATCTATTATATCAAAATTTTAGACAATATGTTTAAAAAAGGAGAAACTATGTTTAAAGAATGGAAAGCAATTTTTAAAAAACCAACCTTTATTATTGTCATGATAGGAATTTCTCTTATTCCCGCTCTGTACAATATCATATTTTTATCCTCAATGTGGGATCCATATGGTCAAGTGTCTGACTTACCTGTGTCAGTTGTCAATAATGATAAAGAGGCCTCTTATAATGGTAATAGCATGTCTATAGGAAAAGACATGGTGTCTAATTTAGAGCAAAATAAATCATTGGATTTTCATTTTGTAGATGAAGAAGAAGGTAAGAAGGGTCTAGAAAACGGTGATTATTATATGGTAGTCACTTTGCCAAGTGACTTGTCTGAAAAAGCAGCTTCTATTTTAACGGATCACCCTGAGCAAATGCAAATCGATTATCAGACTTCAAGTGGTCATAGCTTTATTGCCAGCAAGATGAGTGATTCTGCAATGACACAATTAAAGCAGAGTGTTTCTACCAATGTAACCGAGACCTATACTAAAGCTTTATTCAACAAAATGGTCGATTTAAAGGATGGTATGAGTCAAGCAGCTTCTGGAAGTGAAAAACTAACTGATGGAGCGAATCAGTTAGTGGCAGGAAGTCAAACATTAACTATTAACCTAAACTCTTTAGCAGCTTCAAGTTTAACATTTTCAAATGGAACGGAGCAGTTTACTAAAGGATTATCCTCTTATGTCTCTGGTGTTGAACAACTTCATCTTGGCTTAGGGAATTTTAATAGTGGTTTAGTTACATATACTGGTGCAGTGAGTCAATTAGATAGTGGGTTAGGTCAATTATCTTCTAAAAGCCCTGAATTAGTGAGGGGAATTAATCAATTATATACTGGTGTAGAATCTTATACTGGCGGTGTTTCTCAGCTCAATACTGGTCTTAACCAATTTTCATCTGGTGTTAGTGCCTATACAAATGGAGTGGGAAATCTTGCAACAGGTGCGAATCAGTTATCTAGTCAATCAGCTACACTTCGAATGGGTGTGGAGCAATTAAGTGAAGGAATTCAACAACTTTCTAGCAAGTTAGATGCTTCGTCTGAGCAAAAAGATCAAATTAATCAATTATCTTCTGGTCTAAATCAGTTAAATCAAGCTATTCAAAATATTGATGTTGGAGATACAAAACAATTAGATTCTGTTTTATCAAGTATAGTATCTCTTTCTAATCAAATGTTAGCAAGTGCTCAGTCTGAAAAATCAACTACATTAGCCAATATTCAATCAACAGCAGCTTATCAATCATTGACAAGTGAGCAACAAGCTGAGATAAGTGCTTCTGTATCTCAAAATTCGACTGATAGTATTCAATCGGCTCAGTCAATTATAGCTTCAGTACAAGGTTTACAGGGAAGTTTAGAAAACTTACAAAATCAATCTTCAAATCTTTCGACTTTAAAAAATCAAGCTAATCAAGTATTACCTATTGCTTCTACTTCTTTGACAGGATTGTCAAGTGGATTAACAGAGATACAAGGAGCTGTTGCTAGCAAATTAGTTCCTGCCAGTCAGTCGATTACATCGGGTGTAAATGCATATACTGCAGGTGTTGATAAAGTTTCTCAAGGCGCAAGTCAACTAAGTGAAAAGAATTCCACCTTGACAGGTAGTCTGGATCAACTAGTTTCAGGCTCAACTACCTTGACACAAAAATCTTCTAACTTGACAGCAGGAGTTGGTCAATTAGTTGAAAAAACTCCAGAATTAGTGTCTGGTATTGAAAAATTATCAACTGGCTCTAACCAATTGAATCAAAAGAGTCAAGAATTAATGGCAGGAGTTGATAAATTACAATCAGGATCTGGTCAATTAGCAGACAAATCCAGTCAGTTACTTTCAGGTGCTTCTCAATTAGAGAATGGAGCTAATAAATTGGCAGATGGATCTGGTAAACTTGCAGAAGGTGGAACAAAGTTAACTTCTGGATTGGAAGGTTTACAGATAGGAGTTGCTTCTTTGGGACAAGGATTAAGTAATGCTAGAGATCAACTTAAATCAGCATCAACGGAATCTAAAAATGCAGAGATTTTGTCAAATCCACTCAATCTTTCAAAAACAGACAATGATCAAGTTCCTGTAAATGGAATTGCAATGGCTCCTTATATGATATCAGTTGCTCTCTTTGTTGCAGCAATATCAACGAATATGATCTTTGCGAAGTTGCCTTCAGGACGTCATCCAGAGAGTCGTTGGGCTTGGTTGAAATCTCGAGCAGAAATAAATGGTATTATAGCTGTTTTGGCAGGAATTTTGGTATATGGAGGAGTTCATCTTATTGGTCTAACGGCTAATCATGAGATGAGAACATTTATTCTCATTATCCTAACAAGTTTAGTATTCATGTCCATGGTGACCGCTTTAACAACATGGAATAGCCGTATAGGAGCTTTCTTTTCTCTTATTTTGCTTTTATTACAGTTAGCATCAAGTGCAGGTACTTACCCGCTTGCTTTGACAAATGATTTCTTTAGAGCTATTAATCCCTGGTTACCAATGAGTTATTCAGTTTCGGGATTACGACAAACAATCTCTATGACAGGAAATATTCATCATCAAGTCATTTTCCTTGCTGTGATATTAGCCCTATTTACTGGTTTAGGTATGCTAGCCTATCGACCTAAGAAAATGGAAGAAGATTAAAAAAATCGACCAACTGGTCGATTTTTTTATGTCTTAGATGACTTTCGTTTGTGACTATAGATTCCAAATAGTAAAAGAGAAGTAAAGGAACAGATTGCTCCAATAACAAAACCATTGGGAATAAAGGAAAGTGTAATAGTTCCTTTTCCCTTAGGAACGTCAACTTTTATAAAACCAGTTTGAGCTTGTTTAATTTCTATTTTCTTCCCATCTTGGTAGGCAGACCAACCTTTGTCATAAGGAATGGTGAAGAAAATCGACGTATCTTGTTTGACATCATATGTAGCAAAGACCTTGTTTTTAGAAGTTGATACTGTGACAGGTTGTTCTTTAATTTTTTGAATTGCCTCGGTAAAAGTTTTGGTATCTAAACGATAGAAGGTAGGAGATTCAAATGATACCTGTGAATTTCCAGGGAAACTAACATGAATATTGAAAGTTTTTTTCTCTTTAGTATATCCTAGATTAAAGAAGGAGAAGACATTATCAGTTGTAAAAGATTTCTTTTCCCCATTTACAAGGATGTCAACCTTTTTTTGTTTGTCATTAGAAAAGTGAAGGTTTGTGAAAGAAAGATAAACTTGACTGTTTTCTGGCACTTCAATTTGATACTGGATTTCTGCATCCTCATTTGAAGAACTTGTAACACTAATCAAATCATCAGTATTCTCTGTTTTTTCATAGGGTATTGGAGAAAAATAATCAAAATTGACGTCAGCAAGTTGATTTAAAAACGAGGCCTGATTATCTAGAGTGTGTTCAGTGAACTTGACATCATTGTAAACAGATTGACTAGCAAATGCAATCGGAAGAGAGTATTGATTTTCATATAGGGTAAGATTATCTTTTTGATAGATATCTTTAAAACCATACTTATCAATAGGACTGTCTGAGATATTGTACTGGATACCAAATAAACTATCAGCCAAAATACTATTATTTGCATAGCGGAGATTGAGATTAGTCCCAGAGGATTTAAACCCAAGTTTATCCAAAGTAGAGCTTGCTGAACGATTTCGAACAGATGAAAATTGAGAGATTCCATTGTAGTTGAATTTCATACTGTCATTTCCTGTCTGAGTTTGTAGTTTTTCAGTACGAGTAAATTGATTTCCAATATATGTTGAGAAAGATTCCATAGCTGGGATATCTCGATTATATGAACTTCGAGAAGCAAAACCCCATTCTTTAGCAATTCCGTCTATTTGAGATGAAGTATTTAAACTTATTTCAACCATTATAAATAAAGAAATTAGAATGGTAAATAGATTTACAGAGATAAACTTTTTGATAACTGCAAGGAGTAAAAGCGAATAGACAACCAAAAATTCAAGAGTAAGCAGAATATTCAAATCTGTTAAAAAAGAATAATGCGATTTTAGATAGATGGTAGCTAAAAATCCTGTTACTACAAGAAAAAGCGAAACTAAAAAGTTCCAGATTTTAATTTCTCTTAGACGATTTAAGACTTCCGCTGCTGTGTAAATTAACAAGGTAGAGAAAATCCAAGCATAGCGATGTAAAAACATGTTTGGAGTATGCATGCCTTGCCAAAATAAATCAAGAGCTTCAATATAAAAGCTTACAATTAGAAATGCAAAGAAGATTGCATAGATCAGTTTCACGTGAAACTTAATAGATTTCAGCGTAAAAAATAAAATATTTAAAATAAAGGGAAGCAGTCCAACAAAAATCATTGGGATAGCCCCATACTTTGTTGTATCAAAGGAACCGATGAATTGCTTAGCAAAGAGATCAAGATACCAGCTACTTTCAGTTTGAAATTTTGTAACTTCAGTCAATTTTTCCCCATGTGTCTGTAAATCAAACAGAGTGGGAAGAGTCATAATCAAACTAGCTGTACCAGCTAAAACGGAGGTGACAACAAAATCAAGAAAAGATGATTTTCGAGCTTTAAAGTCCCAAGAAATTTGACAGAGATACCAAAAAATAAGAAACAATGCTGTCATATAGCCAAAATAGTAGTTTTGGATAAATAAGATTGACAGACTTGTAAAGTATAATGAGGATTTCTTTTCAGTTATAAGTAGGTGTAAACCAGTTATAATTAAAGGAATCAAGATAAAAACATCCAGCCAGGTTTTTATCTCTAATTGACTGACAGTGAAACTCATCAGAGCATAGGAAGTAGATAAGGTTAGTTTTATAGTCTGAGGGATATTTTTAAATAATTTATTTAAACTAAAGAAGGTTGATAGTCCAATCAATCCAAATTTTAAGAGAGTTGTCAGATAGACAGCATCTGGCATATTAGTTAGATTAAAAAAGTAAACTAGAGGTGAAAGGAAACTTCCCAAGTAATAACTAGATAGGGCATAGAAATTTAATCCGAGGCCACTTGTAAAGGTGTAAAACAGACTACCATTTCCATGTAGGATATTTCGTAAAGCTACATCAAAAATAACGTATTGATGAAAGCCATCTCCTAATAGAGGAGAGTTGTCACTATTCCAGTAGATACCTTGAGATAGGTATACTCCTGTCATAATCAATACAGGAATGATGAAAGAAATAAAATAGGCCCAATATGTTTTAAAAAATGATTTCATATTACCTCGTAGAATGATAGAAAACTCAGTTGGTTACCCCAACTGAGTTTTGAAGTCTTATTTAATCTTTCCAAAGTTCTTTAACTTTTGCTTGTACTTCTGCATTTTCTAGGAATTCATCATAGGTTTCATCGATACGATCGATGACGCCATTTTTAGACAAGACAATGATATGGTTAGCTAAAGTTTGAATAAACTCGTGGTCATGACTGGCAAAGATGATTGATTCTTTAAAGTTTTTCAATCCGTCATTCAAGCTTGAGATAGATTCCAAGTCCAAGTGATTGGTTGGATCATCGAGGACAAGCACATTTGATTTCAAGAGCATGAGTTTTGAAAGCATAACACGAACTTTTTCTCCCCCTGACAAGACATTTACAGGTTTGTTAACTTCATCTCCAGAGAAGAGCATACGACCAAGGAAGCCACGTAGGAAAGTATTGTCATCTTCTTCTTTACTTGCGAATTGACGCAACCAGTCAAGAATTGATTCTCCCCCTGCGAAATCAGCTGAGTTGTCTTTGGGCAGGTAAGATTGACTAGTTGTAACTCCCCACTTGACAGTTCCTTCATAGTCAATATCTCCCATGATTGCACGAATTAATGCAGTCGTTTGGATATCATTTTGTCCAATAAGAGCTGTCTTATCGCCTGGACGCAAGATAAAGCTGATATTATCTAAAATAGTCTCACCATCAATCTTTACAGTTAGATTTTCTACTGTCAAGAGATCATTACCAATCTCACGTTCCGCTTTAAAGTTGATAAATGGATATTTACGACTAGATGGCACAATCTCTTCTAGCTCAATCTTATCAAGCATTTTCTTACGTGAGGTTGCTTGTCTTGATTTAGAAGCATTAGCAGAGAAACGAGCAACGAACTCTTGCAATTGTTTAATTTTTTCTTCTGCTTTGGCATTACGGTCTGCTAGCAATTTAGCAGCGAGTTCAGAAGATTCCTTCCAAAAGTCATAGTTTCCGACGTAGAGTTTGATTTTTCCAAAGTCAAGATCAGCCATGTGAGTACATACTTTATTCAAGAAGTGACGGTCATGGGATACTACGATAACTGTGTTGTCAAAGTCAATCAAGAAATCTTCTAACCATGTAATTGATTGGATGTCTAAACCATTGGTTGGCTCGTCCAAGAGAAGAACATCCGGTTTACCAAAAAGTGCTTTAGCAAGGAGAACCTTTACTTTCTCACCGTTGGCCAATTCACTCATATTTTGGTAGTGCAACTCTTCTGGGATATTTAGGTTTTGAAGTAGTTGAGAGGCTTCACTTTCTGCTTCCCAGCCTCCAAGCTCGGCAAACTCTCCTTCAAGTTCGGCAGCACGGACTCCGTCCTCATCTGAGAAATCTTCCTTCATGTAGATAGCATCTTTTTCCTTCATGATGCTATAAAGTTTTTCATTTCCCATGATAACAACATCAATAGCACGTTCATCTTCATAGTCAAAGTGATTTTGACGAAGAACAGAGAGACGTTCATCTGGGCCAAGAGAGATGTGACCAGTAGTAGGTTCGATATCTCCAGCTAAAATTTTTAAAAAGGTTGATTTTCCGGCACCATTAGCACCGATTAATCCATAAGTATTTCCTTCTGTAAATTTGATATTGACATCATCAAAAAGTTTGCGATCACTAAAACGTAGTGAAACATCAGATACTGTAAGCAATGTTTTTCTCCTATATGTGTAATATATTTATTCTACTAGAAAATACGGAAATATTCAAATTTTTATCTGTCAATTTTGTGTAAATTATGTTTACAACTATCTTTACAAAAAGCAGTAAATAGCAAGGTTGATTTATTTTGATAAATTGCGGTTATTTCATTAAAAAAATGCTATAATTGAAGGGACTATATCGAAGGAGAACAAAATGACTAAACCCATTATTTTAACAGGAGACCGTCCAACAGGAAAATTGCATATTGGACATTATGTTGGAAGTCTCAAAAATCGAGTATTATTACAGGAAGAGGGTAAGTATGACATGTTTGTGTTCTTGGCTGACCAACAAGCCTTGACAGATCATGCTAAAGACCCTCAAACCATTGTAGAGTCTATCGGAAATGTGGCTTTGGATTATCTTGCAGTTGGATTGGATCCCAGTAAATCAACTATCTTTATTCAAAGTCAAATTCCAGAATTAGCTGAGTTGTCTATGTACTATATGAATCTAGTTTCATTAGCACGTCTGGAGCGAAATCCAACTGTCAAGACAGAGATTGCTCAAAAAGGATTTGGAGAAAGCATTCCAACAGGATTTTTGGTTTATCCAATTGCACAAGCAGCTGACATCACAGCCTTTAAGGCCAATTATGTTCCTGTTGGGACAGATCAGAAACCAATGATTGAGCAGACTCGTGAAATTGTTCGTTCTTTTAACAATGCATATAACTGTGATGTCTTGGTGGAACCGGAAGGTATTTATCCAGAGAATGAGAGAGCAGGTCGTTTACCTGGTTTAGATGGAAATGCTAAAATGTCTAAATCACTCAATAATGGTATTTATTTAGCTGATGATGCGGATACTTTGCGTAAAAAAGTAATGAGTATGTATACAGATCCAGATCATATTCGAGTGGAAGATCCAGGTAAGATTGAAGGAAATATGGTTTTCCATTATCTAGATGTTTTTGGTCGCCCAGAAGATGCTCAAGAAATTGCTGATATGAAAGAACATTATCAACGAGGTGGTCTTGGTGATGTGAAAACCAAACGTTATCTACTTGAAATATTAGAACGTGAACTTGGTCCTATTCGTGAGCGCCGTATCGAATTTGCTAAGGATATGGGAGAAGTTTATAATATGCTTCAAAAAGGTAGTGAAAGAGCGCGTGAAGTTGCAGGTCAAACCCTATCTGAGGTTAAAGGAGCAATGGGACTTCATTACTTTAACTAGCTTTATTTTACAAGAAACTATCATTTCTATCTCGAAGAAAAGATAGTTTTTTATTTACCCCTGTAACATTTGACAAATTTTTATAGAATGGTATGATAGATACAATATAAAAAGAGTCAAGCTCAAAAAGAAAGAAAAGAGGAAACTTCGAATGTCTAATTGGGACACTAAATTTTTGAAAAAAGGTTTTACCTTTGATGATGTATTGCTTATTCCAGCTGAAAGTCATGTGTTGCCTAACGATGCAGATTTAACAACTAAATTGGCAGATAATTTGACTTTAAATATCCCAATTATTACCGCTGCCATGGACACAGTAACAGAGAGTCAAATGGCTATTGCTATTGCTCGTGCAGGTGGTCTTGGAGTTATCCATAAAAACATGTCAATTGCTCAACAAGCAGACGAGGTTCGCAAGGTAAAACGTTCTGAAAATGGAGTTATTATTGATCCCTTCTTCTTGACGCCTGAACATACAATTGCTGAAGCAGATGAGCTTATGGGTCGTTACCGTATCAGTGGTGTTCCAGTTGTTGAAACACTTGAAAATCGTAAATTGGTTGGTATTTTGACAAACCGAGATCTTCGTTTTATTTCAGATTATGACCAACCAATCTCAAACCATATGACTAGTGAAAATCTTGTTACTGCTCCTGTGGGTACAGATCTTGCAACTGCTGAGAGTATTCTTCAAGAACACCGTATTGAAAAACTTCCTTTGGTAGATGAAGAAGGTCGTCTTTCTGGTTTGATTACTATCAAAGATATTGAAAAAGTTATTGAGTTTCCAAATGCTGCTAAAGATGAGTTTGGTCGTCTTCTAGTTGCAGGTGCAGTAGGTGTTACTTCAGATACATTTGAACGTGCAGAGGCTCTTTTTGAGGCAGGCGCGGATGCGATTGTTATTGATACTGCACATGGTCATTCTGCAGGTGTCTTGCGTAAAATTGCTGAGATTCGTGCTCACTTCCCAGATCGTACTTTGATTGCTGGAAATATTGCTACTGCTGAGGGAGCGCGCGCACTTTACGAAGCAGGTGTAGACGTTGTCAAGGTTGGTATTGGACCAGGTTCTATCTGTACTACTCGTGTAATTGCAGGTGTTGGTGTTCCACAAGTAACAGCTATCTATGATGCTGCAGCTGTTGCGCGTGAATATGGGAAAACGATCATTGCTGACGGTGGAATTAAGTATTCTGGAGATATTGTAAAAGCCCTTGCTGCAGGTGGAAATGCAGTTATGCTTGGATCAATGTTTGCTGGAACTGATGAAGCTCCAGGCGAAACTGAAATCTTCCAAGGACGTAAGTTTAAGACTTACCGTGGTATGGGATCAATTGCTGCTATGAAGAAAGGTTCAAGCGATCGTTACTTCCAAGGTTCTGTCAATGAAGCAAACAAACTTGTTCCAGAAGGAATTGAAGGTCGTGTTGCTTATAAAGGTGCAGCAGCTGATATTGTCTTCCAAATGATTGGAGGTATTCGCTCTGGTATGGGTTACTGTGGTGCAGCTAACCTTAAAGAACTACACGATAATGCTCAATTTATTGAAATGTCTGGTGCTGGTTTGAAAGAAAGCCACCCTCACGATGTACAAATTACTAATGAGGCACCAAATTATTCTATGTAAAAGAAATGAAAAGAACTCCTGCGAAAACAGGAGTTCTTTTACAATGTTGTCAAGTTTTGTTTACAATAACTTTACCATCTTGAATAGTGAAAATACTTAGACTTTCTGGTAGATTTTGAAGATGATCTAAGCTTGTTGTTGTGATAAAGGTTTGGATTGAATGAGAAATCGTTTTTAATAATTTTAGTTGTCTAGTGTTGTCAAGTTCGCTCATAACATCGTCAAGCAATAATATTGGAGATTCTGTAGTAATACTTTCCATTAACTCGATTTCTGCTAATTTTATAGAAAGGACGAGACTACGATGTTGGCCTTGACTTCCGAAACTAGCATCCATCCCATTTATATAAAAAGAAATGTCATCTCGATGAGGACCGACACCAGTATTCTTTTTAAATAAATCTCTGGATCTACTTTTTTCTAAAGCAATTTTGAAAGATTCGGATAAGTCTTCTTTGTCAGTTGTCTTGACAGAAGATTGATAAGATATTGACAACTCTTCAATCTGATTAGAAAGTTCAAAATGTTTCTTACGGCCAAAATATTCTAGTTTTTTTATGAAATCTAAGCGGTGATTCATCACACGACATCCATAATCGACTAGCTGATCATCTAGTACTAAAAGGAAGGTTTCATCTATTGTTTGAGCTGATTTTAAATAGGTATTTCTTTGCTTGAGAATATGGTTATAATTGGTTAAATCTGATAAATAGATTGGCTTGATTTGTCCAAGTTCCATATCAATGAATTTTCGTCGAACTGAAGGTGCTCCTTTAATTAGTTGTAAATCTTCAGGAGCAAATAAGACAACATTCATGTGTCCGACATAATCTGAAAGTCGTGCCTGTTTTAAATGATTAACTTTTGTCACACGCCCTTTTTGTGTTAGTTCGATTTCGAGAGGAATGGATCCAGTTTTTTTCTGAATAAGACCTGAAAGATGAAGTTGTTCCTCATCAAAATGAATGAGATTTTTATCTGTTCGAGTTCGATGACTGCGTGTTAAGGCTAAAAAATAGATAGCCTCTAACATATTTGTTTTACCTTGTGCATTGCGTCCTAAAAAGACATTTAATTTAGGGTTAAAGTCTATTTTCGTCTCTTTGTAGTTACGAAAAGTTTTAAGAGATAGGTGTTGTAGCCACATGATTATCTACCAGGGAATCGTGGAGCTTGTTTGCTTTTTGGTGATGAAGTAGGTTTAGAGTTGTCTTTTTTTACTCCCTTATTCATCTCCTTGACAAGTTTAGCGATTCGTTCTTTTTCAACTTTATCATCTTGGTATTCATCCTGTTCTTCAGAAGTAGGTTGTGTCAACAAGATGTCAATATTCATGTCAGGGATGTCAACTTTATCACCAATACGAAGTTTTTTACCACGACGATTCTCTAATTCCCCATTAAAGTAAACAGAATGTTCAGAGAGAAATGATTTAATAGCTCCTCCGCTATGTGTAATTCCAAGTTCTTTGAGTAGTGCTTGGAGGGTAATAAATTCTTCAAATAATTTGTATTCCATAATTCACCTCAATCTTTGGTATTATACCATATTTTCCTAAAAATGGTGATAGAAACAGGGAGAAATGTAAGCGATTTTTATTTCAAAACTATTACAGGGAATAAGAAAATTTCAGGTTTTCGTGATATAATAGAAGTCTGTATATAAGGAGGTAAATCATGGAGTTAGTGCATGGAATTTCAACACATTTTATCCAATCAAAAAAGTTTAAAACGAACAAAATAACCGTGCGTTTTACCGCTCCATTATCTCTTGATACGATTGCAGGTCGCATGTTGAGTGTGAGTATGCTAGAGACTGCTAATCTGATGTATCCCACTTCTCAAGATTTGAGAAGACATTTGGCCAGTCTATACGGTACAGATATGTCAACCAATTGTTTCAGAAGAGGGCAAAGTCATATTGTAGAATTGACATTCACATATGTTCGTGATGAGTTTTTAAGTAGGAAAAATGTGTTAACTTCTCAGGTTTTGGAACTAGTAAAAGAGACTCTTTTCTC
The DNA here is from genome assembly GCF_027497975.1 of Streptococcus sp. SM5. NCBI lineage: Bacteria > Bacillati > Bacillota > Bacilli > Lactobacillales > Streptococcaceae > Streptococcus > Streptococcus sp. SM5. The sequence goes on from NZ_JAJNSC010000006.1 coordinate 12,614, forward strand.
ACCCGTGGTAGTTGATAATGGATTTGATCCAGCCTTATTTGAAATTGAGAAAAAGCAATTGCTAGCAAGTTTAGTAGCTGATATGGATGATTCTTTTTATTTTGCACATAAAGAATTGGATAAATTGTTTTTTCATGATGAACGTCTTCAATTGGAGTATAGTGATTTACGAAATCGTATTTTAGCTGAAACTCCACAAAGTTCTTATTCTTGTTTCCAAGAATTTTTGGACAAAGATCGAATAGATTTCTTTTTCCTAGGTGATTTTAATGAGGTTGAAATTCTAAATGTATTAGAATCATTTGGTTTTATGGGTCGAGAAGGTAATGTGAAGGTTCAGTATTGTCAACCTTATTCCAATATCCTTCAGGAAGGCATGGTTCGGAAAAATGTGGGACAGTCTATTTTAGAGTTGGGCTATCATTGCTCTGCTGAATATGGTGATGAGCAACATTTACCTATGATTGTAATGAATGGTTTACTGGGGGGATTTGCTCACTCTAAACTCTTTACAAATGTCCGTGAAAATGCTGGATTAGCTTATACCATTTCAAGTCAGCTTGATTTATTTAGTGGATTTTTAAGGATGTATGCTGGTATCGATCGAGAAAATCGGAATCAGGCTCGAAAAATGATGAATAATCAATTGCTTGATTTAAAAAAAGGTCATTTTACAGATCTTGAGTTAGAGCAGACCAAGGAAATGATTCATCGGTCTTTGTTACTTTCTCAAGATAATCAAAGTTCATTGATTGAACGTGCTTATCAAAATGCCTTACTTGGAAAATCTTCAGCAGACTTTAAAAGTTGGATTGAAAAGCTTGAACAAATTGACAAAGATGATATTTGTAGAGCAGCTAATAATGTGAAGCTACAAGCAATTTACTTTATGGAAGGAATAGAATGACAAAGGTTGTTTTTGAAGAAAAATACTATCCAGCTGTAAAAGAAATGGTTTATCGAACTCGTTTGGCAAACGGATTGACAATAGCTCTTTTACCTAAAAAGGAATTTAAAGAGGTTTACGGGAGTGTAACTGTACAGTTTGGTTCGGTAGATACGCTTATCACAGAAGTTGACGGAGATGTAAAAAAATATCCTGCGGGAATTGCTCATTTTCTTGAACATAAATTATTTGAGAGAGAAGATTCTTGTGATTTAATGTCTGCTTTTACGAGTCTAGGTGCAGATAGCAATGCCTTTACAAGCTTTACAAAAACAAACTATCTTTTTTCATCGACGGATTATCTCTTAGAGAATTTAGATTTACTTGATGAATTGGTAACATCAGCACACTTTACTGAAGCTTCCATTCTGAGAGAGCAGGATATTATCCAGCAAGAACGAGAAATGTATCAAGATGATCCAGATTCGTGTTTATTCTTTTCGACTTTAGCGAATTTATATCCTGGTACACCTTTAGCAACGGATATAGTTGGAAGCGAGGAGTCCATTTCCCAAATCAATCTAACTAATTTGCAAGAAAATTTTACAAGATTTTACAAACCTGTAAACACGTCTCTGTTTTTAGTTGGTAATTTTGATGTGGAGCGAGTACAGGACTACTTTGAAAGAAAAGAAGTGGAAAATCTAAATGTTCAGGAAGTATCAAAAGAAAAGTTGCTTTTGCAAAATGTGAAGCAAACAGACAGTATGAGGATGGAAGTATCTTCTCCCAAACTAGCGATTGGGATTAGAGGTAGTCGAGAGGTTACTGAGACGGATTGCTATCGATATCATATTTTATTAAAATTATTGTTTGCAATGATGTTTGGTTGGACTTCGGATCGTTTTCAAAAACTATATGAATCAGGTAAAATAGATGCTTCCTTATCTCTTGAAGTTGAAGTTACAAGTCGCTTTCATTTTGTTATGTTGACAATGGATACAAAAGAGCCAGTTGCTTTATCTCATCAGTTTAGGAAGGCCATTCGTAATTTTACAAAGGATTTGGATATTACAGAGGATCATTTAGATATTATTAAAAGAGAGATGTTTGGGGAATTTTTCAGTAGCATGAACTCTCTTGAATTTATTGCAACGCAATATAATGCTTTTGAACATGGTGAGACAATTTTTGATTTACCAAAGATTTTACAGGAAATTACTTTAGAGGATGTCCTTGATGCTGGACATCACTTAATAGATGATGGTGATATAGTTGATTTTACAATATTCCCATCGTAGCAAACGATTATAATAGACACTAGAAAGAAGGAATGACAAGTATGAGGAAAAAAACAATTGGTGAGGTTTTACGTTTAGCTAGAACTAACCAAGGGTTGACTTTAGAAGAATTACATAAAAAAACAGAAATTCAGTTAGATATGTTGGAGGCAATGGAAGCTGATGATTTTGATCAACTTCCTAGTCCATTTTATACTCGTTCTTTTTTGAGAAAGTATGCGTGGGCAGTTGAGCTAGATGAGAGAATTGTTTTGGATGCTTATGATTCTGGGAGTATGATTACTTATGAGGAAGTAGATGTTGATGAAGATGAGCTGACAGGCAGGAGACGTTCCAGTAAGAAAAATAAGACATCATTTTTACCTTTATTTTATTTTGTCCTTTTTGCACTATCGATTGTAATTTTTGTGACTTATTATGCTTGGAATTATCTCCAGACTCAAGCTGAGTATTCATCTACGTCTAGTTATAGTGTAGTCCAGGCAACAAGCTCGACTAGTTCTGTAACTCCATCTTCAAGTAGTGGTTCATCAAGTAGCTCTTCGAATATTGAACCAGTTATAAGTGTATCAGGTGAAGGAAATTATGTAGAAATCGCTTATAAAACAAGTAAGGAAACTGCAAAATTGCAATTATCGGTTTCAGATGCTAGAAGTTGGGTTAGTGTTTCAGAAAGTGATCTTGAGGGTGGTGTGACCTTATCACCGGATAATAAAAGTGCAGAAACAACCGTTTCAACTAAAAATCCTGTGACCATTACGTTAGGTGTTGTCAAAGGTGTCGCTTTAACAGTAGATAATCAGACTGTTGATTTATCGAAATTAACAGCTCAGACTGGACAGATCACTGTAACTTTTACTAAAAATTAAGGAAAAACAAATGAAAAAAGAACAAATTCCAAATCTCTTAACAATAGGTCGAATTCTTTTTATACCTATTTTTATCTTTATTTTAACAGTAGGAAATTCGATAGAGAGTCATATAGTAGCAGCTATTATCTTTGCTATTGCTAGTATTACAGATTATTTAGATGGATATTTAGCTCGTAAATGGAATGTGGTCAGTAATTTTGGAAAATTTGCAGATCCTATGGCGGATAAGCTTCTAGTTATGTCGGCTTGTATTATGCTGATTGAGTTAGGAATGGCTCCAGCTTGGATTGTTGCAGTGATCATCTGTCGTGAGTTGGCTGTGACAGGTTTGAGGCTTTTACTGGTTGAAACTGGTGGAACAGTTTTAGCAGCAGCTATGCCTGGAAAAATAAAAACTTTCAGTCAGATGTTTGCGATTATTTTCTTGCTATTACATTGGACTTTGATTGGTCAAGTTCTACTTTATGTAGCCTTGTTTTTCACTATCTACTCTGGCTATGATTATTTCAAGGGTAGTGCCTATGTATTTAAAGGGACATTTGGTTCGAAATGAAATCAATAATTGATGTAAAAAATCTTTCCTTTCGCTATAAGGAAAGTCAGGAATACTATGATGTGAAGGATATTACGTTTCACGTGAAACGTGGAGAATGGCTTTCGATTGTAGGGCATAATGGTAGTGGTAAATCAACGACTGTTCGGTTAATTGATGGCTTACTGGAAGCTGAATCTGGAGAGATTGTAATTGATGGTCAACGGTTGACTGAGGAAAATGTTTGGAATATACGTCGTCAAATCGGTATGGTTTTTCAAAATCCAGATAATCAATTTGTTGGAGCGACTGTTGAAGATGATGTTGCCTTTGGTTTAGAAAATCAGGGACTTTCTCATCAAGAAATGAAAAAGAGAGTGGAAGAAGCTCTGGATTTGGTTGGCATGTTGGACTTTAAAAAGAGAGAGCCAGCGCGTCTATCAGGTGGCCAAAAGCAACGTGTTGCTATTGCAGGTGTTGTAGCCCTAAGACCAGCGATTCTAATCCTAGACGAGGCAACGAGTATGTTGGATCCTGAGGGGCGTAGAGAACTGATTGAGACAGTAAAAGGAATTCGAAAAGACTATGATATGACGGTCATTTCCATCACACATGATTTGGAAGAAGTCGCCATGAGTGATCGTGTATTGGTCATGAAAAAAGAGGAAATTGAATCAACCAGTAGCCCAAGAGAACTTTTCTCTCGAAATGATTTAGATCAAATTGGATTAGACGATCCTTTTTCCAATCAATTAAAACATTCTTTGAGCCAGAATGGCTATGATTTACCTGAAAATTATTTGACAGAAAGTGAGCTAGAGGATAAGCTATGGGAATTGCTCTAGAAAATGTGAGTTTTACGTACCAAGAAGGGACTCCCTTAGCTTCAACAGCTTTGTCGGATGTTTCTTTGACGATTGAAGACGGTTCTTATACGGCTTTAATTGGCCACACAGGTAGTGGTAAATCAACTATTTTACAACTATTAAATGGTTTATTGGTGCCAAGTCAAGGGAGTGTGCGAGTTTTTGATACCTTAATCACATCGACTTCTAAAAATAAAGATATTCGTCAAATTAGAAAACAGGTTGGCTTGGTATTTCAGTTTGCTGAAAATCAGATTTTTGAAGAAACGGTTTTGAAAGACGTTGCTTTTGGACCGCAAAATTTTGGAGTTTCTGAAGAAGATGCGGAGCAGATTGCGCGTGAAAAACTGGCTCTGGTTGGAATTGATGAATCACTTTTTAATCGTAGCCCGTTTGAGCTGTCAGGTGGACAAATGAGACGTGTTGCCATTGCAGGTATACTTGCCATGGAACCAGCCATATTAGTCTTAGATGAGCCCACAGCAGGCCTGGATCCTCTGGGTAGAAAAGAGTTGATGAATTTGTTCAAAAAACTTCACCAATCAGGGATGACCATCGTCTTGGTAACACATTTGATGGATGATGTTGCCGAATATGCGAATCAAGTCTATGTGATGGAAAAGGGACGTTTAGTTAAAGGGGGGAAACCGAGTGATGTCTTTCAAGATGTTGTCTTCATGGAAAAAGTACAGTTGGGAGTACCTAAAATTACGGCCTTTTGTAAACGATTGGCTAATAGAGGCGTGTCATTTAAACGATTACCGATTAAGATAGAGGAGTTCAAGGAGTCGCTAAATGGATAGTATGATTTTGGGGCGTTATATCCCAGGGAATTCGATTGTTCACCGATTGGATCCACGTAGCAAATTGCTTGCTATGATGCTACTGATTTTAATCGTTTTTTGGGCTAATAATCCCTTGACGAATCTAATTCTTTTTATAGCGACAGGGATATTTATTGCTTTGTCAGGAGTATCTCTTTCATTTTTTATTCAGGGCTTGAAGTCTATGTTTTTCTTGATTGCCTTCACAACTATTTTTCAACTATTTTTCATTTCTAATGGGAATGTTTTATTTGAGTTTTCGTTTGTGAGAATCACGGATTATGCTTTGCAACAAGCTGGGATTATTTTTTGTCGCTTCGTATTGATTATTTTCTTTTCAACTTTGTTAACCTTAACTACCATGCCCTTAAGTTTGGCATCAGCTGTCGAAGCTTTATTAGCACCTTTAAAGCGTGTGAAAGTTCCAGTTCATGAAATTGGCTTAATGCTATCTATGAGTTTGCGTTTTGTTCCGACCTTAATGGATGATACGACGCGGATTATGAATGCGCAGAAAGCGCGTGGAGTGGATTTTGGAGAAGGAAGCATCGTTCAAAAGGTGAAGGCTATGATTCCCATTTTGATTCCTCTTTTTGCGACGAGTTTAAAACGTGCAGATTCTTTAGCTATCGCTATGGAAGCGCGTGGTTATCAGGGCGGAAAAGGCAGAAGTCAATACCGACAATTGGAATGGACTCGAAAGGATACGCTGACTATTATTGTTATTATCGTACTTGGTTGTTGCTTATTTTTCTTAAAATCTTAGTAGCTTTCAGGAATTGATAAAAAGTTACTGTAACAGTTTCTGATATAAAGGTAGGGATATGAACCGTTTTAAAAAATCAAAATATGTCATTATTGTTTTTGTCACTGTTCTGCTTGTGTCAGCTCTCTTAGCGACGACTTATTCAAGTACAATTGTGACAAAATTAGGAGATGGAATCTCATTGGTTGATAGGGTTGTGCAAAAACCTTTTCAGTGGTTTGATTCTGTCAAATCAGATTTGGCTCATTTGACACGAACATATAACGAAAATGAAAGTTTGAAGAAACAGATTTACCAATTAGAAGTTAAATCAAATGAGGCGGAAAGTTTAAAGACGGAAAATGAACAACTGCGTCAATTGCTTGATATGAAGTCCAAGTTGCAAGCCACAAAGATTTTAGCAGCAGATGTTATTATGCGTTCTCCGGTATCTTGGAAGCAGGAATTGACCCTGGATGCAGGTAAATCAAAAGGGGCTTCTGAGAACATGTTAGCCATTGCAAATGGTGGCTTGATTGGGAGTGTCTCAAAAGTGGAGGAGAACTCTACTATGGTCAACCTTCTGACAAATACGGAAAATGCTGATAAGATTTCTGTTAAAATTCAACATGGTTCTACTACAATTTATGGAATTATTGTTGGCTATGATAAAGAAAATGAAGTTCTTAAAATTAGCCAATTAAATAGTAGTAGCGATATTAGTGCAGGCGATAAGGTGACCACTGGTGGATTAGGAAACTTTAATGTTGCTGATATTCCTGTTGGTGAAGTGGTTGCTACAACGCATAGTGCAGATTATTTGACAAGAGAAGTAACTGTTAAATTGAGTGCAGATACTCATAATGTGAGTGTGATAGAATTGGTGGGGAATTCATAATGAGACAGTTGAAGCGAGTTGGAGTATTTTTATTGCTTCCTTTCTTTGTTCTAATTGATGCCCATATTAGCCAGCTTCTGGGTTCATTCTTTCCCCATGTGCAGTTAGTTAGTCATTTTCTATTTTTATTTCTCTTATTTGAGACGATTGAAGTATCAGAGTATCTCTATTTAGCCTATTGTTTTGTAGTGGGTTTGGTTTATGACATTTACTTTTTCCACTTGATAGGGATTGCAACTCTGCTATTCGTCTTATTGGGGGCATTTCTCCATAAATTTAATAGCATTATTTTGTTGAATCGTTGGACGAGAATGTTGGCAATTATTGTCATGACTTTTCTATTTGAGATGGGAGCTTATATACTTGCAATAGTGGTAGGTTTAACTGTGGATAGTATGTCTTTGTTTATAGTCTATAGTTTAGTGCCATCAATGATTTTGAACCTTATATGGATGATTATTTTTCAGTTTATTTTTGAAAAGATTTACCTATAAGAAAGAAATAAAAATGTAACAAAGGCGTAATATTCATTAGGCCTTTTTTTGGTATACTAGTAATGTCTTTAAAAGAAGGAGTATCTACGAAATATGAAGAAAAAAATCTTAGCGTCACTTTTACTAAGTACAGTAATGGTTTCTCAAGCAGCTATTTTAACAACTGCGCATGCAGAAACTACTGATGACAAAATTGCTGCTCAAGATAATAAAATTAGCAACTTAACAGCACAACAACAAGAAGCCCAAAAACAAGTTGATCAAGTTCAGGAGCAAGTATCTGCTATTCAAACAGAGCAATCAAACTTGCAATCTGAAAATGATAGACTACAAGAAGAATCTAAAAAGCTTGAGGGTGAAATTACAGAACTTTCTAAGAATATTGTATCTCGCAATGATTCATTACAAAAACAAGCTCGTAGTGCTCAAACAAATGGAGCTGCAACAAATTACATTAATACAATTGTAAACTCAAAATCAATTACAGAAGCTATTTCACGTGTTGCTGCAATGAGTGAAATCGTATCTGCAAACAACAAAATGTTGGAACAACAAAAAGCAGATAAAAAAGCTATTTCTGAAAAACAAGTAGCAAATAATGATGCAATTAATACAGTTATTGCAAATCAGCAAAAACTAGCTGATGATGCTCAATCATTAACTACAAAACAAGCTGAGTTGAAAGCTGCAGAATTGAATCTTGCTGCTGAAAAGGCTACTGCAGAGGATGAAAAAGCAAGTTTACTTGAGAAAAAAGCTGCAGCAGAAGCAGAAGCTAAAGCAGCTGCAGAAGCAGAAGCAGCTTATAAAGCTAAACAAGCAAGTCAACAACAAAAAGTCGTTGCTTCTGGGAATACAACTTTTACAGCAGAAGTTCAAGCAGTATCAACTACTTCTTCGTCATCTAGTTCGTCTGAATCATCTTCAAGTAGTGCTTCAGCGGAATCAACAAGCTATACTCCTGCACCAGTGAAACAACATCCGACATACAGTACAAATGCATCAAGCTATCCTGTAGGTCAATGTACATGGGGAGTAAAAACTTTAGCACCATGGGCTGGTGATTACTGGGGTAATGGCGGTCAATGGGCTGCAAGTGCAGCAGCTGCAGGTTTCCGTACAGGTTCTACACCACAAGTTGGCGCGATTGCATGTTGGGATGATGGAGGATACGGTCACGTAGCAGTTGTTACAGCAGTTGAATCATCAACTCGTATTCAAGTTTCTGAGTGTAACTATGATGGAAGTGGAACTCAACCAATCGGAAATTATCGTGGATGGTTTAATCCGACAGCATCAAGAGGTACTGTAAGATACATTTATCCAAACTAATATACTGATTATTACTATACAAAGGGTGAGATCTTATTAATCTCACCCTTTGTATAGTGCTGGAAAAATTAATTTCATTATATAATTACTTGAACTTATTTTCTATTTTTATAATTATTTAATTAAAGTAAAATGAAATGTAGAGATTTAGTACGAGTGTAGCATGTTAATAAAAAATGGTTTCTAAGGGAGTCGGTGTTGAAGTTATGTTTAGGTATAAAATAAATGTTGATGCTAAAGAGTGGGATTTATTTTTAGAAAATCATCCTCAAGGAAATTTATTGCAGAGTAGTGATTGGTCCAAGATAAAGGATACTTGGGGGAACGAGAGAGTTGGCTTTTATAAAGATAATCAATTAGTTGGAGTAGCAAATATCTTAATTCAGCCGCTACCATTAGGATTCTCTATGTTTTATATTCCACGAGGTCCAGTAATTGACTATGAAGATAAAGAACTTCTGAAATTTGTTCTTTTAACGTTGAAAAAACTTGCTAAAAAAAGCCATGCAATAATGGTTAAATTTGACCCAAGTTTATTTATCAGTAGAGGTCTTATTGACCAAGAAACTGTCCAAAATTCTATGGCTTTAGCAATTGTCGAAGAACTGAAAAAAAATAAAGTTTATTGGACAGGCTTAACAAAGGATATGGCAGAAAATATACAACCACGTTTTCAAGCTAATATTCATAAAGAAAATTTCTCACTGGATCAACTTTCTAAGTCTACTAGACAGGCCATCCGAACTGCAAGAAATAAAGGATTAGAAGTAAAATTTGGTGGACTTGATTTATTAGATGAATTTTCATTTTTAATGAAGAAAACAGAGTCTCGCAAGAATATCAGTTTACGAGGCAAAGATTATTATCAGAAGTTACTGGATACTTATCCTGATCACTCCTTTATCACACTGAGCTATTTAGATCTACCTAATAGACTGAAAGAAGTTGAGCAACAATTCGAAAAGAATCTAAAAACAGCGCAGAAGTTTACAGATAAAACGAAAGAAGGTAAAATAAAAGAGAATCAGCAAGAGAGAAAACGATTAAAGGAAGAAATTTCTTTTCTTAAGAACCATATTGACAGAGGGGATAGTATTGTCCCATTGTCTGGTACTTTAACTATCGAATTTGGGAAAACTTCTGAGAACTTATATGCTGGAATGAATGAAGAATTTAAACACTATCAACCTGCTATTCCTACATGGTTTGAGACAGCTCAACATTCTTTTGAACGAGGGGCTGAGACTCATAATATGGGTGGAATTGAAAACAATTTAGAGGGTGGGTTAATTAACTTTAAATCCAAGTTTAATCCTACTATCGAGGAATTTGCTGGTGAGTTTAATTATCCAACTAGTTCATTATATTTTTTGTTTAATCTAGCTTATAAAATTCGTAAGAAACTTCGAAGTAGATAAAATAAACTAATGATTTTGCCACTATATTAAATTTTAAAAAATTTAGCTATTAGAGCATCCCAGCAGTATATGTTGGGATGCTTTAAATTTAGAGTTTTTATTAGTAATTTAATGCTAAATTCCCAAACTAATTTCCACTTTGGCCTTCCAAGTGGAAGTTACTTTGAGAAGTTGGCAGAAATTATCTACTTTAAAAATCTACTAAAATAGCTTGAAAATATTGAAAAAGTATGGTAGAATGAAACTTGTCGTGTGAACGATAATACTCATTCTTGATGAATTGTGAAACAGTTGCCTTTGGGTCGTTTTGCGAGTTGAAGTCAAGAAGAGGAAAAAACAAAAAGGAGAAATACTCATGGCAGTAATTTCAATGAAACAACTTCTTGAGGCTGGTGTACACTTTGGTCACCAAACTCGTCGCTGGAACCCTAAGATGGCTAAGTACATCTTTACAGAGCGTAACGGAATCCACGTTATCGACTTGCAACAAACTGTAAAATACGCTGACCAAGCATACGACTTCATGCGTGATGCAGCAGCTAACGATGCCGTTGTATTGTTCGTTGGTACTAAGAAACAAGCAGCTGATGCAGTTGCTGAAGAAGCAGTACGTTCAGGTCAATATTTCATCAACCACCGTTGGTTGGGTGGAACTCTTACAAACTGGGGAACAATCCAAAAACGTATCGCTCGTTTGAAAGAAATCAAACGTATGGAAGAAGATGGAACTTTCGAAGTTCTTCCTAAGAAAGAAGTTGCACTTCTTAACAAACAACGTGCACGTCTTGAAAAATTCTTGGGTGGTATCGAAGATATGCCTCGTATTCCAGATGTGATGTACGTAGTTGACCCACATAAAGAGCAAATCGCTGTTAAAGAAGCTAAAAAATTGGGAATCCCAGTTGTAGCGATGGTTGACACAAACACTGATCCAGATGATATCGATGTAATCATCCCAGCTAACGATGACGCTATCCGCGCTGTTAAATTGATCACAGCTAAATTGGCTGACGCTATCATTGAAGGACGTCAAGGTGAAGATGCAGCAGCAGTTGAAGCAGAATTTGCAGCTTCAGAAGCTCAAGCAGATTCAATCGAAGAAATCGTTGAAGTTGTAGAAGGCGACAACGCTTAATTCATATAAATAGTAATTACCTAGGAGGGCGGGGCTTAGCCCGGCTCTCCTATTTTTAAAAAATATAGGAGAATCAAAATGGCAGAAATTACAGCTAAACTTGTAAAAGAGTTGCGTGAAAAATCTGGTGCCGGAGTTATGGACGCTAAAAAAGCGCTTGTAGAAACAGACGGTGACATCGAAAAAGCGATTGAATTGCTTCGTGAAAAAGGTATGGCTAAGGCAGCTAAGAAAGCTGACCGTGTTGCTGCAGAAGGTTTGACTGGTGTTTATGTTAACGGTAATGTTGCAGCAGTTATTGAAGTAAATGCTGAAACTGACTTCGTTGCGAAAAACGCTCAATTCGTTGAATTGGTAAATACTACAGCTAAAGTTATTGCTGAAGGAAAACCTGCTAACAATGAAGAAGCTCTTGCTTTGACAATGCCTTCAGGTGAAACTCTTGAAGCTGCATACGTATCTGCAACAGCAACTATCGGAGAAAAAATCTCATTCCGTCGCTTTGCATTGATTGAAAAAACAGATGCACAACACTTTGGAGCATACCAACATAACGGTGGACGTATCGGTGTTATTTCAGTTGTTGAAGGTGGAGACGAAGCACTTGCTAAACAATTGTCAATGCACATCGCAGCGATGAAACCAACAGTTCTTTCTTACAAAGAATTGGATGAGCAATTCGTTAAAGATGAGTTGGCACAATTGAACCACGTTATCGACCAAGACAACGAAAGTCGTGCAATGGTTAACAAACCAGCTCTTCCACACTTGAAGTATGGATCAAAAGCTCAATTGACTGATGAAGTGATTGCCCAAGCTGAAGCTGACATCAAAGCTGAATTGGCTGCAGAAGGTAAACCAGAAAAAATCTGGGACAAAATCATCCCAGGTAAAATGGATCGCTTCATGCTTGACAACACTAAAGTTGACCAAGCTTACACACTTCTTGCACAAGTATACATCATGGATGACAGCAAGACAGTTGAAGCATACCTTGAATCAGTTAACGCTTCAGTAGTTGAGTTCGCTCGCTTTGAAGTTGGTGAAGGTATCGAGAAAGCTGCAAACGACTTTGAAGCTGAAGTTGCAGCTACAATGGCAGCAGCCTTGAATAACTAATAATAAAAAGGAAGCCAAATTGCTTCCTTTTTTCTATGCAGTCGATTTTTATAGGGAGATGTTCCTATTTTTAAGGTATAAATAAAAAGCCCTATAATAAGGGCTAAGTGTATTTAGGAGACTACACTTCAAATTCATAGAGTGCTGTAGAGAGATAACGTTCACCGTTATCTGGTGCTAGAGCAAGAACTTTTTTACCTGTACCTAATTTCTTGGCAACCTCGATGGCTCCGTAGATAGCTGCAGCTGAAGAAATCCCTACAAGGAATCCTTCTTTTCCACCAATTTCACGGCCGAGTGCTAGAGCATCGTCTGACGTTACACGAACGATACCATCATAAGCCTTTGTATCCAGTGTATCAGGAATAAATCCAGCTGATATACCTTGAATTTTGTGAGGACCAGGTTTTTCACCAGATAGAATAGCAGATTCATCAGCTTCCACTGCATAAACTTGAATGTTTGAATTTGCTGACTTGAGTGCATGAGAAACACCAGAAATCGTTCCACCAGTACCTACTCCAGCAACAAAGGCATCTAGTCCATCTTTACCGAAAGTAGCTAGTATTTCAGCTCCTGTTGTTCTTTCGTGTACTTCTGGATTAGCTGGATTGTCAAATTGAAGAGGAAGGAAACCATCACGTTCAGCAGCGATTTCTTGAGCTTTAGCAATAGCGCCTTTCATTCCCTCACTACCAGGAGTTAGGACGAGTTCAGCACCGTAAGCTTGGATAATCTTACGTCGTTCTACACTCATAGTTTCAGGCATAACGATGACGACTTTATACCCTTTAGCAGCACCTACCCATGAAAGTCCAATACCAGTGTTTCCACTTGTTGCTTCAACAATTGTAGAACCTGGTTTCAAAATACCGTCTTGTTCAGCTTTTTCAATCATGCTAAGAGCAATACGATCTTTTACAGAAGAACCAGGGTTGAATGCTTCAAGCTTTACATAGACGTCCGCAGCCCCTCCTGGCACAATGTTGTTGAGTTTAACAATCGGAGTTTGACCGATTAATTCAGTAATATTGTTATAAATAGACATATGAATACCTCTTTGTATAAGATATTTCTAGTATAACGCTATCTATACCATTTGTAAAATATAGAAATCCTATCGAAGCGATAGGATTTTTTTATATCATAGGTCTAAGCCATTAATTTTCAAGCGATTGTGATAAGCTAATTCTAGTAAATAGTTGTAAAGTGGAACGATATCCGTTTTCTTAGGGAATTCAAATTTATGAGCATTAAAATGCTCATTATGTGCTTTTAGAAAAACATTTTCTAGATAAGTAATCGTTATTTCACTATCATCTATACCTGCTCCTGCAGTTTCCATTTCAACGTTAACAATATTCATCAAAAAAATTGATTTAATGGACATCTTACGACCAGTAGCGCCTTGTTTATCTGTAAAGATAATACGGATATTTGTAAATATAATTGAGTCACGAATCAGTTTATATCCACTTTGAATTTCTTCATTTTCTAGTAGATATTGTCCATATTCTTTGATAAGAGTTTCTTTGTTTTGCTCGCTAAGGTTACCAGCGAGTCCTTGAATGAATTTTCCAAATGCCATATTTTTCTCCTTTGTTTACACTAAATTTACAGGAACTTCAACTTCATGTAAATCTTGATCAGTTAAAATAACTTTTCCATTAAAAAACTCTACCAGTGCAGCTTTAATATTTTCTTTTTCTTCTTTATCAACATAAATCATCGTATCGACTTGATCTGTAAAGTTTGTCTCAAGTTCCATGAGATCATGTTCCTTAAGGAAGTTACTGTACTCTTGGTACTGAGCGTAAGACATTTGAATAGCAATGCCAGCTTGTTCCTTTATTTCAATGATGCCAATTTCCTTGACAGCTAAGGCAACACTGCCGGCGTAAGCACGAATCAATCCTCCAGCGCCTAGCTTAATGCCTCCAAAGTAGCGTGTCACTACTACACAGACATTAGTAAGATTGTGATTTTCTAGTACTCCAAGCATGGGAACGCCAGCAGTACCACTGGGTTCACCATCATCACTTGTCCGTTTAATTTCACTACGTTCCCCAATAATAAAAGCTGAGCAGTTATGCGTAGCTTTGTAGTGTTCTTTTTTGATGGCAGTAATAAAGTCCCGAGCTTCTTCTTCGCTATAAACACGCTTGGCATGACAGATAAAGCGTGATTTTTTAATTTCTTCTTGGACTTGACCGTCCTCTTTAATTGTTCTAAATTCCATGATTTAATTGTACTAAAAAATCATCTAAAGCGCTAGATTTTTACGAATAAAGAAGTATGAAAGTAAATCCAAATTATCTCGGTCGTTTGTTTACTGAGAATGAATTAACAGAAGAGGAGCGTCAATTGGCGGAGAACATTCCAGCAATGAGAAAGGAGAAGGGGAAATTTTTCTGTCAACGTTGTAATAGTACTATTCTAGAAGAATGGTATTTACCTATCGGTGCTTACTATTGTCGGGAGTGCTTAATTATGAAGAGTGTTAGGAGTGATCAATCTTTATACTATTTCCCACAGGAGGATTTTCCGAAGCAAGATGTTCTTAAATGGCGTGGTAAATTAACTCCTTTTCAAGAGAAGGTGTCAAAGGGATTGATTCAAGCAGTAGATAAGCAGGAACCAACCTTGGTTCACGCTGTAACAGGAGCTGGAAAGACAGAGATGATTTACCAAGTTGTGGCCAAAGTGATTGATGAAGGTGGTGCAGTTTGTTTGGCCAGCCCTAGAATCGATGTGTGTTTGGAGCTATATAAGCGACTGCAAGATGATTTTGCTTGCGAGATAGCTTTACTACACGGAGAATCAGAACCATATTTTCGAACACCACTAGTTGTTGCAACGACTCATCAGCTGTTAAAATTTTATCATGCTTTTGATTTGCTAATAGTGGATGAAGTAGATGCTTTTCCTTATGTTGACAACCCCACACTTTACTACGCTGTAAAGAATAGTGTAAAGAAGAATGGCTTGAGAATCTTTTTAACAGCGACTTCGACCGATGAGTTAGATAGGAAGGTTCGCATCGGAGAATTAAAACGATTGAGTTTGCCAAGACGGTTTCATGGAAATCCGTTGATTATTCCAAAACCAGTTTGGTTATCGGATTTTAATCATTGCTTAGAGAAAAGTAGATTGTCACCAAAGTTAAAGTCCTATATTGAGAAGCAGAGAAAGACAGGTTATCCGTTACTCATTTTTGCATCAGAAATTAAGAAAGGGGAACAGTTAAAAGAAATCTTACAAGAGCAATTTCCAAATGAGAAAATTGGCTTTGTATCTTCTGTAACAGAAGATAGATTAGAGCAGGTACAAGCTTTTCGAGATGGAGAACTGACAATACTTATCAGTACGACAATATTGGAGCGTGGAGTTACCTTCCCTTGTGTGGATGTTTTCGTAGTAGAGGCCAATCATCGCCTTTTTACCAAGTCTAGCTTGATTCAGATTGGTGGACGAGTTGGGCGAAGCATGGATAGACCGACAGGAGATTTGCTTTTCTTCCATGATGGGTTAAATGCTTCAATCAAGAAGGCAATTATGGAAATTCAGCAGATGAATAAGGAGGCGGGTCTATGAAGTGCTTATTGTGTGGACAGACTATGAAGGCTGTTTTAACTTTTAGTAGTCTCTTACTTATGAGGAATGATGTCTCCTGTCTTTGTTTAGATTGTGATTCTACTTTTGAGAAAATTGGAGAAGAGTACTGTCCAAACTGTATGAAAACAGGGTTGTCAATAAAGTGTCAAGATTGTCAATTTTGGTGTAAAGAAGGAATTGAGGTCCGTCATAGAGGGATTTTTACTTACAATCAAGCTATGAAGGATTTTTTCAGTCGGTATAAGTTTGATGGGGACTTCCTTTTAAGAAAAGTGTTCGCTTCAGTTTTAAGTGAGGAGTTAAAAAAGTACAAAGAGTATCAATTTGTCGTCATTCCCCTAAGTCCTGAAAGATTGCTCGAGAGGGGATTTAACCAGGTTGAAGGTTTAGTTGAAGCAGCAGGGTTCTCTTTTCAAGACTTACTAGAGAAGAGAGAAGAGCGGACCAGTTCTTCCAAAAATCGTTCAGAACGCTTGGCAACAGAACTTCCTTTCTTTATTAAAAGGGGAGTCACTATTCCTAAAAAAATCCTACTTATAGATGACATTTACACTACTGGAACAACTATAAATCGTGTGAAGAAACTGTTGGAAGAGGCTGGAGCTGAGGATGTCAAAACATTTTCCCTTGTAAGATGAGGAAAAAATTTGCAAAACTAAAATGAAAGCGTTATAATGAAATCAGAAAAACAAAAATGTTTAGAAAGAAGGTACTCATATGATTAAATATAGTATCCGTGGTGAAAACCTAGAAGTAACAGAAGCAATTCGTGATTATGTAGTTTCTAAACTCGAAAAGATCGAAAAGTATTTTCAAGCTGAGCAAGAGTTGGATGCTCGAGTAAACTTGAAGGTGTATCGTGAAAAAACTGCTAAAGTGGAAGTAACGATTCCGCTTGGCTCAATTACTCTTCGCGCAGAAGATGTATCTCAAGATATGTATGGCTCAATTGACCTTGTAACTGATAAAATTGAACGTCAGATTCGTAAAAATAAAACAAAAATCGAACGTAAAAATAAAAACAAGGTGGCAACTAGTCAATTATTTACAGATGCCTTGGTGGAAGATACAAATGTTGTCCAGTCTAGAGTTGTTCGTTCAAAACAAATTGATTTAAAACCAATGGATTTGGAAGAAGCTATTCTACAGATGGATTTATTGGGACATGATTTCTTTATCTATGTTGATGTTGAAGATCAAACAACTAATGTGATTTATCGTCGTGAAGATGGCGAAATTGGTCTGTTAGAAGTTAAAGAATCTTAATTAGAATATGTGTAAAGGTAGGTTTACTGAATTGTAAACCTCCTTTTTCTTATAATTGATAGAATTATTGATTACACTTTTAAAAAGTCGCTTTTTGGTGGTTATTATGGTATAATGGGTGCCAAGAGGTTTGGAATGAAAAAATTTTATGCAAGTCCTATTTTTCCCTTAATATTAGGAATAGTGGCGTTCGGAGTGCTATCTGTGCAACTTGTTTTTGTAACGAATACACTGGTAACGCTATTTCTTTTGCTACTTATTTTGGGTTCATATATTTTACTATTCATCCATCAGAGAGACTACTACTCAAAGAGTGAAGTAGAACAAATCCAGTATGTAAACCACCAAGCTGAAGATAGTTTGACAACCTTGTTAGAACATATGCCTGTCGGAGTTATTAAACTAGACTTATCGTCAGGTGAAGTTGAATGGTTCAATCCTTACGCTGAATTGATTTTGACGAATGAAGTGGGCGAGATTGATGTTGCATTAATTCAAACAATTATAAAGGCTTCTGTGGGGAATCCAGGTTCTTATGCCACCTTAGGTGAGATTCGTTATTCGGTTCATATGGATAAGGTATCTGGAGTTCTTTATTTCTTTGATGTGTCTGGAGAATACGAAGCGACTGTTGAGTTAGTGACGAGTCGTCCGGTTATTGGAATTGTTTCCGTTGATAACTATGACGATTTAGAAGATGCGACATCGGAGTCTGACATTAGTCATATTAACAGTTTTGTAGCCAATTTTGTTTCAGAATTTGCTGGAAAACATGCCATGTTCTCCCGTCGAGTGAGTATGGATCGCTTTTATCTATTTACGGACTACACGGTGCTTGAGGGATTGATGAACGATAAATTTTCTGTTATTGATTCTTTCAGAGAAGAGTCGAAACAGAGACAGTTGCCCTTGACTTTAAGTATGGGATTTTCTTATGGTGATGGAAATCATGATGAGATAGGGAAAGTTGCCTTGCTCAACTTGAACTTGGCTGAAGTGCGTGGTGGCGACCAGGTGGTTGTCAAGGAAAACGACGAAACGAAAAATCCAGTTTATTTTGGTGGTGGATCTGCTGCGTCAATCAAGCGTACCCGTACCCGTACGCGCGCTATGATGACAGCTATTTCAGATAAGATTCGGAGTGTGGATCAGGTTTTTGTAGTTGGTCACAAAAATCTAGATATGGATGCTTTGGGTTCTGCTGTAGGTATGCAGTTATTTGCCAGCAATGTGACTCAAAATAGCTATGCTATTTATGACGAAGAACAAATGTCGCCGGATATTGAACGAGCTGTTTCATTCTTAGAAAAAGAAGGAGTTACAAAGTTGTTGTCTGTTAAGGACGCAATGGGGATGGTGACCAATCGTTCTTTGTTGATTCTTGTAGACCATTCAAAGACAGCTTTAACTTTATCAAAAGATTTTTATGATTTATTTACCCAAACCATCGTCATCGACCACCACAGACGGGATCAGGATTTTCCAGATAATGCGGTTATTACTTATATCGAAAGTGGTGCAAGTAGTGCCAGTGAGTTGGTAACGGAATTGATTCAGTTCCAGAATTCTAAGAAAAATCGTTTGAGTCGTATGCAAGCAAGTGTTTTAATGGCTGGTATGATGTTGGATACTAAAAATTTCACCTCACGAGTGACTAGTCGGACATTTGATGTTGCTAGCTATCTCAGAACGAGAGGAAGTGATAGTATTGCTATCCAAGAAATTGCTGCGACAGATTTTGAAGAATATCGTGAGGTCAATGAACTGATTTTACAGGGGCGTAAATTAGGTTCAGATGTACTAATAGCAGAGGCTAAGGACTCGAAATGTTATGATACAGTTGTTATTAGTAAGGCAGCAGATGCCATGTTAGCTATGTCAGGTATTGAAGCGAGTTTTGTTCTTGCGAAGAATACACAAGGATTTATCTCTATCTCAGCTCGCAGTCGTAGTAAGCTGAATGTACAACGGATTATGGAAGAGCTGGGAGGTGGAGGCCACTTTAATTTGGCAGCAGCTCAAATTAAGGATTTAACCTTGTCAGAAGCAGGTGAAAAACTGACAGAAATTGTATTAAATGAAATAAAGGAAAAGGAGAAAGAAGCATGAAAGTAATCTTTTTAGCAGATGTCAAAGGAAAAGGTAAAAAAGGCGAAATTAAGGAAGTACCAACAGGGTATGCGCAAAACTTTCTTATCAAAAAGAACCTAGCCAAAGAAGCAACTGCTCAAGCTGTGGGTGAACTTCGTGGTAAACAAAAATCGGAAGAAAAAGCTCACGCTGAGATGATTGCAGAAGCAAAAGCAATTAAAGCTCAACTTGAAGCAGAAGAAACGGTTGTAGAATTCGTTGAAAAGGTTGGTCCAGATGGCCGTACCTTTGGTTCTATTACCAATAAGAAAATTGCAGAAGAATTGCAAAAGCAATTTGGAATTAAGATTGATAAACGTCATATTCAAGTACAAGCTCCGATTCGAGCAGTTGGATTGATTGATGTACCAGTGAAAATCTATCAAGATATCACAAGTGTAATCAATCTTCGTGTGAAAGAAGGATAAATTTACACCTTCTTGACAAGATTGTAAAAGGAAGGGAAGTCTGATGGCAGAAGTAGAAGAGTTACGAGTACAACCTCAAGATATCTTAGCTGAGCAATCCGTTTTAGGGGCTATCTTTATTGACGAGAGTAAGCTTGTTTTTGTGCGAGAATATATTGAGTCTCGGGACTTTTTTAAGTATGCCCATCGTTTGATTTTCCAAGCTATGGTCGATTTATCCGATCGTGGCGATGCTATAGATGCAACAACGGTTCGCACCATTCTTGATAATCAAGGTGATTTACAGAATATTGGTGGCCTGTCTTACTTGGTTGAGATTGTCAATTCTGTGCCAACTTCTGCTAATGCGGAGTATTATGCTAAGATTGTTGCAGAGAAGGCCATGCTACGTCGATTAATCTCCAAGTTGACAGAGTCTGTCAATCAAGCTTACGAGGCTTCGCAACCAGCTGATGAAATCATTGCTCAGGCAGAAAAAGGCCTGATTGATGTCAGCGAAAATGCTAATCGAAGTGGATTTAAGAACATTCGAGATGTGTTGAATATCAACTTTGGAAATCTGGAAGCTCGCTCGCAACAAACGACCGATATTACAGGGATTGCGACAGGTTATCGTGATTTGGATCATATGACGACTGGTCTTCATGAGGAGGAGTTGATTATCTTAGCAGCTCGTCCGGCGGTTGGTAAGACAGCCTTTGCCTTGAATATTGCTCAGAATATTGGGACTAAGTTGGACAAAACAGTTGCTATTTTTTCACTCGAAATGGGTGCGGAAAGTCTAGTGGACCGTATGTTGGCGGCAGAAGGTTTGGTGGAATCGCATTCTATCCGTACGGGTCAATTGACTGATGAGGAGTGGCAAAAATATACCATTGCTCAAGGGAATCTAGCTAACGCCAGTATCTATATCGATGATACGCCAGGGATTCGGATTACAGAGATTCGTTCTCGTTCTCGTAAATTGGCTCAAGAAACTGGAAATCTTGGTTTGATTTTAATAGACTATTTGCAGCTTATCACGGGAACTGGTAGAGAAAATCGTCAACAAGAGGTTTCAGAAATTTCACGTCAGTTGAAAATTTTAGCTAAGGAACTGAAGGTTCCAGTAATCGCTCTAAGTCAGCTTTCTCGTGGTGTAGAACAACGTCAGGATAAGAGACCGGTCTTGTCTGATATTCGTGAATCTGGATCTATTGAGCAGGACGCTGATATCGTAGCCTTTCTTTATCGCGACGACTACTATGAGCGTGGTGGTGAAGAAGAGGAAGGCATACCGAATAATAAGGTAGAAGTTATTATCGAGAAAAACCGTAGTGGAGCTCGTGGAACGGTGGAATTAATTTTCCAAAAAGAATACAATAAATTTTCAAGTATCTCAAAGAGGGAGGCATAAGATGTCAGATGCATTTACAGATGTAGCCAAGATGAAAAAAATCAAAGAAGAAATCAAGGCACATGAGGGGCAAGTCGTAGAAATGACCTTGGAGAATGGTCGTAAGCGCCAAAAAAATAGATTGGGTAAGCTAATTGAGGTTTATCCATCCCTATTTATCGTTGAATTTGGAAACGTTGAAGGAGATAAACAAGCTAATGTTTATGTTGAATCCTTTACTTACTCAGATATCCTTACAGAAAAGAATTTGATTCATTATCTTGACTAAAGTGAGAAATTTTCTCACTTTTTCTTTTTTTCTCCGAATAGTTTAAGTGAAGGTAATCTTCGATTTATATTATTTTCAAGGAGGAAGAATGAAAATTTCACCATTTAAAGTAGCAGAGACAAGGTTTTCTATTAGAAAGTCAGTTAAAAAGGTTGTTCCTTTTTTAGTAGTAGGGCTGATGTTGTCGGCTGGAGAAAGTGTTCATGCAAACAGTTCTTATGCTCGTGGAGATGATTATCCTGCTTATTATAAAAATGGGAGTCAGAGTATTGATAAGTGGAGGATGTATTCTCGTCAGTGTACTTCATTTGCTGCTTTTCGCTTGAGTGGAGTAAATGGTTTTGAGCTTCCAGGAGCTTATGGTAATGCTGGTGAATGGGGTTATCGTGCTCGTCGTGAAGGTTATCGTGTCGATAATACACCAGCTATCGGATCTATTGCTTGGTCTACTGCAGGAGGTTATGGCCATGTTGCTTGGGTTTCAAATGTGATGGGAGATAATATAGAAATTGAGGAATATAACTATGATTATAAAGGTAATTATAATAAACGAATTGTAAAAGCAAACAAGATGACCGGTTTTATTCATTTTAAAGATTTATCAAGCAATTCTAAAGAAGTCCCAAGCAGTTCAAAAGATTCGACAAGCAATCATGTTGTGACCAGTCAATCGTCATCTTTGATGAGAGGAACTCATTATTTTAAGGTGGAGACTCCTATTAAAGATCAACCATTATTGAATGCAACTCCACTTGCATATTATTCTCCAGGTGAGAGTGTTCATTATGATCAGGTGATAGAAAAGGATGGTTACAAGTGGTTGAGTTATATTTCTTATAGCGGGAGTCGACGTTATATTCAGTTGGAGGGAGTGACTTCGTCACAAAATCAATCAGTAAATAAATCTAATCATGGTTCAAATAATGGATTGACTGTGGGTTGGAAGAAAATAAATGGTAGTTGGTATTATTTCAAATCAGATGGTTCTAAGGCGACGGGATGGCTGAAAGATGGTTCTACCTGGTATTATTTGAAATCATCTGGTGAAATGCAGACAGGCTGGTTACAGGAGAAAGGATTTTGGTATTATCTAGATGACTCAGGGGCAATGAAAACGGGCTGGTATCAAGTCTCTGGTAAGTGGTATTATTCTTACTCTTCAGGTGAGCTAGCTGTTAATACAATAGTAGACGGTTATACTGTAAATCATAATGGTGAGTGGATTAAAGAAAAATAAACTAAAAAACTTGATTCATTATCATTTTTAACTATATTCAAAAGTAATTAGCACTATTTTAAATATTTACTTGAAGCGTTCTTATATATTTTTTTATTGTAGCTTGTTTGATCCGAACTATTTTCATGAGATAAATTCTTTAATAAAGAATTTATTGCTTATCTAGGTTTCCGTAGTAATATTAGAAAATTAAAAATATGTTTATATTGACATTATTCTTTTCTAGTCGATATAAATATATTTTTTTAAACAACTTAATATATTGTTTTTGTTAATCTATATTAAAAGTTATAATAGAGAGAAATATAATTCCAAAAAGGGGCGTTTTAAAAATGGATAAAAAGAAAATGATTTTGACTAGCTTAGCTAGTGTTACGGTTTTAGGGCGGTTTTTGCTGTGTCTCAACCGTCGGTTGTAAAAGCTGATGCACCTACAGCTACTAGCACATCCGGAGAAACTGGAGCCACACCTGTGGTTAAAACTCCAAAAACTGAAGTCGAAAAAGCTAAAGAAGATTTAACTGAAACAATTGAAAACTTGACGGATGATGCTGAGAAATTAAAAGCCGATGCTGAAAAGAAAGCTGAAACACTAAAAAAACAGGAAGATACTTTAAAAGAAGCTCTTAAATCCGCTAAAGATAATGGATTTGGTGAATATATCACAGCACCGTTATAAAAAGCTGTAACTACGATTGAAAAAGAACGCGATACTGCGAAATATGAATTTGATGAATCTGATGAAAAAGTTCAAGCTGCTACAGCTGAAATTCAAGATTTAACTGAAAAACGTGGTAATCTTCTTGAAGAAGTAAAAAAAGCGGAAGCAAAAGAAGCTGCAGAACCAGCTAAACCATAATATACAGGAGGCGTTAATAGTGTAGAAGCAGCAATTAACGAAGTCCCAGAATATACTCTTACAACAGCAGGTACTAACAAGGATAATACTTATCAAGCACCAGCAGCAAAAGCAGAAGATAAAAAAGAACTTCCAAATACTGGTGGTAAAGATAATGTTGCAGTTGTATCATTAGGATTCCTTGGATTGTTCCTTGGTGCTATTCCATTTGTGAAACGTAAGAACTAATTTATTTTAGTAGCTTGAAAGAGAGGGAATAACTTCCTTCTCTTTTTAATATTATCTTAGTTTCTCTTAGGGAACTCTTCCCAATGGTATTTTTTGGTGCTTTCCTTTATAATGGGTGTATGGATAAGAAAAAATTATTATTGATTGATGGGTCTTCTGTTGCTTTTCGGGCGTTTTTTGCGCTCTATCAGCAGTTAGACCGTTTTAAAAATGCGGCTGGTTTGCATACCAATGCGATTTATGGCTTTCAATTGATGTTGAGTCATTTGTTGGAGCGGGTTGAGCCGAGTCATATCTTGGTGGCTTTTGATGCGGGGAAGACGACCTTCCGTACAGAAATGTATGCGGACTATAAGGGTGGTCGGGCTAAGACTCCTGATGAGTTTCGTGAGCAATTTCCCTTCATTCGTGAGTTGTTGGATCATATGGGGATTCGTCACTATGAGTTGGCTCAGTATGAGGCGGATGACATCATTGGGACGCTGGATAAACTAGCAGAGCAGGATGGTTTTGATATTACCATTGTCAGTGGGGACAAGGATTTGATTCAGCTGACGGATGAGCATACAGTGGTTGAAATTTCCAAGAAAGGTGTGGCTGAGTTTGAGGCCTTTACGCCAGAATATCTTATGAAGAAGATGGGCATTACACCGACTCAGTTTATCGATCTCAAGGCGCTCATGGGAGATAAGTCGGATAATATCCCTGGGGTGACCAAAATCGGTGAAAAGACGGGTATCAAGCTCTTGCTGGAGCATGGTTCGCTTGAAGGTATTTATGAAAATATCGATGGGATGAAGGCTTCTAAGATGAAGGAAAATCTCATCAATGATAAGGAACAGGCCTTTTTGTCTAAAACACTGGCGACCATTGATACCAAGGCACCGATTGAGATTGGTTTGGAGGACTTGGTCTATAGTGGTCCAGATGTGGAAAATCTTGGGAAATTCTACGATGAGATGGGCTTCAAACAGCTCAAGCAGGCTTTAAATGTGTCGTCAGCTGATGTGGCTGAGAGTTTGGACTTTACTATTGTTGACCAAATCAGTCAAGACATGCTGAGTGAAGAGTCTATCTTCCATTTTGAGCTTTTTGGTGAGAATTACCATACGGATGATTTGGTTGGTTTTGCCTGGTCTTGTGGGGAAAAGCTCTATGCTACAGACAAGCTTGAGCTTTTTCAGGAACCTATTTTCAAGGATTTCTTAGAAAAAACATCTTTGAAAATTTATGATTTTAAAAAAACCAAGGTTCTCTTGCGTCGTTTTGGTGTGGATTTGCAGGCTCCTTCCTTTGATAGCCGCTTGGCTAAATACTTATTATCAACTGTAGAAGACAATGAAATTTCAACCATTGCTAGACTGTATGGTCAGACTTTCTTGGTTGATGATGAGACTTTCTATGGCAAGGGTGTCAAGAAGGCTCTTCCTGAACGGGAAAAATTCTTGGAGCATTTGGCTCGCAAGGTAGCTGTATTGGTTGAAACAGAACCTGTTTTACTTGAAAAGCTCAGTGAAAATGGGCAGTTAGACCTTCTTTATGATATGGAGCAACCTCTAGCCTTTGTTCTTGCCAAGATGGAAATTGCTGGGATTACGGTCAAGAAAGAGACCTTGCTTGAGATGCAGGCTGAAAATGAGCTTGTCATTGAAAAACTAACACAAGAGATTTACGAACTAGCTGGTGAGGAATTTAATATCAATTCTCCTAAGCAGTTGGGCGTGCTTCTCTTTGAAAAATTGGGACTTCCTCTAGAATACACTAAGAAAACCAAGACAGGTTACTCGACAGCGGTGGATGTCCTGGAGCGCCTGGCTCCTATTGCTCCGATTGTTAAGAAAATCCTAGACTATCGTCAGATTGCTAAGATTCAATCTACTTATGTAATTGGCTTGCAGGACTGGATTTTGGCTGATGGCAAGATTCACACGCGCTATGTGCAGGATTTGACCCAGACTGGGCGTCTGTCTAGTGTGGATCCAAACTTGCAAAATATTCCTGTACGATTGGAACAAGGCCGTCTTATTCGTAAGGCTTTTGTGCCAGAGTGGGAGGATAGTGTACTACTCAGTTCGGACTACTCGCAGATTGAATTGCGCGTTTTGGCGCATATTTCTAATGATGAGCACTTGATTAAGGCTTTCCAAGAGGGGGCAGATATCCATACTTCGACAGCCATGCGTGTCTTTGGTATTGAGCGTCCTGAGGATGTGACTGCAAACGACCGTCGTAATGCCAAGGCTGTCAACTTTGGAGTGGTTTACGGTATTTCAGACTTTGGTTTGTCGAATAATTTGGGCATTAGCCGTAAGGAAGCCAAAGCCTACATTGATACCTACTTTGAACGTTTCCCAGGTATTAAAAACTATATGGATGAAGTGGTGCGTGAGGCGCGTGATAAGGGCTATGTAGAGACCCTCTTCAAGCGTCGTCGTGAGTTGCCGGATATCAATTCGCGTAACTTTAACATTCGTGGTTTTGCTGAGAGAACTGCCATTAACTCACCTATCCAGGGTTCGGCAGCAGATATTCTCAAGATTGCCATGATCCAGCTGGATAAAGCCTTGGTTGCAGGTGGTTATCAGACTAAGATGCTTCTGCAAGTGCACGATGAAATCGTCCTTGAAGTGCCTAAATCGGAACTAGCAGAGATGAAAAAATTGGTCAAACAAACTATGGAAGAAGCCATTCAACTCAGTGTTCCCCTCATCGCAGATGAAAATGAAGGGGCAACATGGTACGAGGCTAAATAAAAAAGCTATATAGAGTTTGAAGCATTTGTTTTCAAACTCTTTTTCATGTTTTTCTGTAAGCAGTTTCCTTGACATTTTTTTTGTTTTGCGCTATCATATGTCCATATAATATATGGGAGTCTGTGTACAGTCTGAGAGGAAGTGTTAAACTTCGACCGCACCTGATCTGGGTAATGCCAGCGTAGGGAACGATACTTAGTCTAATCTTGACCTTTTCCATATATGGTAAAGGTTTTTCTTTTTATAAAGAGGAAAACGAGAAGAGGAGGTTGTTATGAAAGCAAGCATTGCCTTGCAAGTTTTACCCCTATCACAGGGGATTGATCGGATTACTGTTATCGATCAGGTTATTGCTTATCTGCAAGCTCAAGAAGTGACCATGGTAGTGACACCATTTGAAACGGTCTTGGAAGGGGAGTTTGATGAGCTCATGCGCATTCTTAAAGAATCGCTAGAAATGGCAGGGCGTGAGGCAGATAATGTCTTTGCCAATGTCAAAATAAATGTAGGAGAGATTTTAAGTATTGATGAGAAACTTGAAAAGTATACTGAGACGACACATTAGTCTATTGGGCTTTCTAGGAGTCTTGTCAATCTGGCAGTTAGCAGGTTTTCTTAAACTTCTCCCCAAGTTTATCCTGCCGACACCTCTTGAAATTTTCCAGGCCTTTGTTCGGGATAGAGAATTTCTCTGGCACCATAGCTGGGCGACCTTGAGAGTGGCTTTACTGGGGCTGGTTTTGGGAGTCTTGATTGCCTGTCTCATGGCTGTGCTTATGGACAGTTTAACTTGGCTCAATGACCTGATTTACCCTATGATGGTGGTTGTTCAGACCATTCCGACCATTGCCATAGCTCCTATTCTGGTCTTATGGCTAGGTTATGGGATTTTGCCCAAGATTGTTTTGATTATCCTGACGACAACCTTTCCTATAATCGTCAGTATTTTGGACGGTTTTAGGCATTGTGACAAGGATATGCTGACCTTGTTTAGTCTGATGCGGGCCAAGCCTTGGCAAATCCTGTGGCATTTTAAAATTCCAGTCAGCCTGCCCTACTTTTATGCAGGTCTGAGAGTTAGTGTTTCCTACGCATTTATCACAACAGTGGTATCTGAGTGGTTAGGAGGATTTGAAGGACTAGGTGTTTATATGATTCAGTCCAAGAAACTGTTTCAGTATGATACCATGTTCGCTATTATCATTCTGGTATCGATTATCAGCCTTCTTGGTATGAAATTGGTCGATGTCAGCGAAAAATATGTGATTAAATGGAAACGTTCGTAGAATAAGGATGTTTCAAAAAAGAAAAGAGGAAATCAAAATGAAGAAAACATGGAAAGTGTTTTTAACGCTTGTGACAGCTCTTGTAGCTGTTGTGCTTGTAGCTTGTGGTCAAGGAACTGCTTCTAAGGACAACAAAGAGGCAGAACTCAAGAAGATTGACTTTATCCTAGACTGGACACCAAATACCAACCACACAGGGCTTTATGTTGCCAAGGAAAAAGGTTATTTCAAAGAAGCTGGAGTAGATGTTGATTTGAAATTGCCACCAGAAGAAAGTTCTTCTGACTTAGTCATTAATGGCAAGGCACCATTTGCAGTGTATTTCCAAGACTACATGGCTAAGAAGTTAGAAAAAGGTGCAGGAATTACTGCCGTTGCCGCTATCGTAGAGCACAATACATCAGGAATCATCTCTCGTAAATCTGACAATGTAAGCAGTCCGAAGGACTTGGTTGGTAAGAAATATGGTACTTGGAATGACCCAACTGAGCTTGCAATGTTGAAAACTTTGGTAGAATCACAAGGTGGAGACTTTGAGAAAGTTGAAAAAGTACCAAACAACGACTCAAACTCAATCACACCAATTGCCAATGGCGTCTTTGATACTGCTTGGATTTACTACGGTTGGGATGGTATCCTTGCTAAATCTCAAGGTGTAGATGCTAACTTCATGTACTTGAAAGACTACGTTAAAGAATTTGACTACTACTCACCAGTTATTATCGCAAACAACGACTATTTGAAAGACAACAAAGAAGAAGCTCGTAAAGTCATCCAAGCTATTAAAAAAGGCTACCAATATGCCATGGAACATCCAGAGGAAGCGGCAGATATCCTCATCAAGAATGCACCTGAACTTCAAGAAAAACGTGACTTTGTCATCGAATCTCAAAAATACTTATCAAAAGAATACGCAAGTGACAAGGAAAAATGGGGTCAATTTGACGCAGCTCGCTGGAATGCCTTCTATAAATGGGATAAAGAAAATGGTATCCTTAAAGAAGACTTGACAGACAAAGGCTTCACTAACGAATTTGTGAAATAATGACAGAAATTAGACTAGAACACGTAAGTTATGCCTATGGACAAGATAGGATTTTAGAAGACATCAACCTGCAGGTGACTTCAGGAGAAGTTGTTTCTATCCTAGGGCCGAGTGGTGTTGGAAAGACCACCCTCTTTAATCTAATCGCTGGGATTTTAGAAGTCCAGTCAGGGCGAATTGTCCTTGATGGCGAGGAGAATCCTAAGGGGCGCGTGAGTTATATGTTACAGAAGGACCTGCTCTTGGAGCACAAGACTGTGCTGGGCAATATCATACTGCCTCTCTTGATTCAAAAAGTGGATAAGGCAGAAGCTATTGCCCGAGCGGATGAAATTCTTGCGACCTTCCAGTTGACAGCTGTACGAGACAAGTATCCTCATGAACTTAGTGGCGGGATGCGTCAGCGTGTAGCCTTGCTTCGAACTTACCTTTTCGGGCACAAGCTCTTTCTCTTAGACGAAGCCTTTAGCGCCTTGGATGAGATGACAAAGATGGAACTCCACGCTTGGTATCTAGAAATTCACAAACAGCTACAGCTGACGACCTTGATTATCACACATAGTATCGAGGAGGCCCTCAATCTTAGCGACCGTATTTATATCTTGAAAAATCGGCCTGGACAGATCGTTTCAGAAATTAAACTAGATTGGTCTGAGGACGAGGACAAGGAAGTCCAAAAGATTGCCTACAAACGTCGAATCTTGGCAGAATTAGGCTTAGATAATTAGAAAAATAGGGAGTTGGTGAAGATCATCCTTTACCAGCGCCCTTTTTCTTTTAAAAATGAGAAAATTTCGGTATAATAGTCAAAGATAGTCAAGGTTTAAAGAGAGAGGTGGGTTTGTAATGAGATTTAAAAATACATCGGATCATATTGAGGCCTACATCAAGGCGATTTTAGATCAATCTGGTATCGTGGAGTTGCAACGGAGTCAGTTGGCGGATACCTTCCAGGTTGTTCCTAGTCAGATTAACTACGTGATCAAGACACGCTTTACGGAAAGTAGAGGATACTTGGTTGAAAGTAAGCGTGGTGGTGGAGGCTACATTCGCATAGGACGGATTGAGTTTTCCAGTCATCATGAAATGCTCCGCGATTTGCTTTACTCAATTGGTGAGCGAGTTAGTCAAGAAATTTATGAGGATATTCTGCAGCTTTTGGTTGAGCAGGAATTGATGACCAAGCAGGAGATGAATTTGCTAGTATCAGTAGCTTTGGATCGCGTTCTAGGAGAAGAAGCTCCAGTTGTTCGTGCAAATATGCTACGACAGGTCATACAAGAGGTAGATAGAAAAGGGAAGTAAGATGAACTATTCAAAAGCATTGAATGAATGTATCGAAAGTGCCTACATGGTTGCTGGCCATTTTGGAGCTCGTTACCTAGAATCTTGGCACTTGTTGATTGCCATGTCCAATCACAGTTATAGTGTGGCAGGGGCGACTTTAAATGATTATCCATATGAGATGGACCGTTTAGAAGAGGTGGCTTTAGAACTGACTGAAACGGACTACAGCCAGGATGAAACCTTTACGGAATTGCCGTTTTCCCATCGTTTGCAGGTTCTTTTTGACGAAGCAGAGTATGTAGCGTCAGTGGTCCATGCTAAGGTGCTAGGGACGGAGCACGTCCTTTATGCGATTTTGCATGATGGAAACGCCTTGGCAACTCGTATCTTGGAGAGAGCTGGTTTTTCTTATGAAGACAAGAAAGATCAGGTCAAGATTGCTGCCCTTCGTCGCAATTTAGAAGAACGTGCAGGCTGGACTCGTGAAGACCTTAAGGCTTTACGCCAACGCCATCGTACAGTAGCTGATAAGCAAAATTCTATGGCTAATATGATGGGCATGCCCCAGACTCCTAGTGGTGGTCTCGAGGACTATACGCATGATTTGACAGAGCAAGCGCGTTCTGGCAAGTTAGAACCAGTCATCGGTCGGGATAAGGAAATCTCGCGTATGATTCAAATCTTGAGTCGGAAGACAAAGAATAATCCTGTCTTGGTTGGGGATGCTGGTGTCGGGAAAACAGCTCTGGCGCTTGGTCTTGCCCAGCGTATTGCTAGTGGGGATGTGCCTACGGAAATGGCTAAGATGCGCGTGTTAGAGCTTGATTTGATGAATGTCGTGGCAGGGACACGCTTCCGTGGTGACTTTGAAGAACGCATGAACAATATCATCAAGGATATTGAAGAAGATGGCCAAGTCATCCTCTTTATCGATGAACTTCACACTATCATGGGTTCTGGGAGTGGGATTGACTCAACTCTAGATGCGGCCAATATCTTGAAGCCAGCCTTGGCGCGTGGAACTTTGAGAACGGTTGGTGCGACTACTCAGGAAGAATACCAAAAACATATCGAAAAAGATGCAGCCCTTTCTCGTCGTTTCGCCAAAGTGACGATTGAAGAGCCAAGCGTGGTCGACAGTATGATCATTTTGCAAGGCTTGAAGGCGACTTATGAGAAACATCACCGTGTGCAAATCACAGATGAAGCGGTTGAAACAGCTGTCAAGATGGCTCATCGTTACTTGACTAGTCGTCACTTGCCAGACTCTGCTATCGATCTCTTGGATGAGGCAGCAGCAACAGTGCAAAATAAGGCTAAGCATGTGAAAGCAGATGATTCTGGCTTGAGTCCAGCTGATAAGGCCCTGATGGATGGCAAGTGGAAACAGGCAGCCCAGCTAATCGCAAAAGAAGAGGAAGTCCCTGTCTACAAAGACTTGGTGACAGAGTCTGATATTTTGACTACCTTGAGTCGCTTGTCAGGTATTCCAGTCCAAAAACTGACTCAGACTGATGCTAAGAAATACTTAAACTTAGAAGCTGAACTGCATAAACGTGTCATCGGTCAAGATCAAGCTGTTTCAAGCATTAGCCGTGCGATTCGCCGCAACCAGTCTGGTATTCGTAGTCACAAGCGTCCGATTGGTTCCTTTATGTTCCTAGGACCCACAGGTGTCGGTAAGACCGAATTGGCCAAGGCTTTGGCAGAAGTTCTTTTTGACGACGAATCAGCTCTTATCCGCTTTGATATGAGTGAGTATATGGAGAAATTCGCAGCCAGCCGTCTCAACGGAGCTCCTCCGGGTTATGTGGGTTATGAAGAAGGTGGGGAGTTGACCGAGAAAGTTCGCAATAAACCATACTCTGTTCTCCTTTTTGACGAGGTAGAGAAGGCCCACCCAGATATATTTAATGTTCTCTTGCAGGTCTTGGATGATGGTGTCTTGACCGATAGCAAGGGCCGCAAGGTCGACTTTTCAAATACCATTATCATCATGACGTCAAATCTTGGTGCGACAGCCCTTCGTGATGACAAGACAGTTGGATTTGGGGCAAAGGACATTCGTTTTGACCAGGAGAATATGGAAAAGCGCATGTTTGAAGAGCTGAAAAAGGCTTATAAACCTGAGTTTATCAACCGTATTGATGAAAAGGTAGTCTTTCATAGCCTGTCTAGTGATCATATGCAGGAAGTGGTGAAGATTATGGTCAAACCTTTAGTGGCAAGTTTGGCTGAAAAAGGTATTGACTTGAAATTACAAGCTTCAGCACTGAAATTGTTGGCAAATCAAGGATATAATCCAGAGATGGGAGCTCGTCCACTTCGTAGAACCCTGCAAACAGAAGTGGAAGACAAGTTGGCAGAACTTCTTCTCAAGGGAGAATTAGAGGCAGGCAGCACACTTAAGATTGGTGTTAAAGCAGGCCAGTTAAAATTTGATATTGCATAAAAATGGAGAATCAGGAGCAATCTTGATTCTCTTTTTTGCTACTTTTTTATAAAAAATAATAAAAAACTATTGACAAAAAAAATATAGTTTATAATAAAAACATAGATAATAAAAATATCAAAAATTATAAAAAGGCTATACGTTTATGAAAAAGAAAACAGCAGTGGTATTTGGAACCTTTGCTCCGCTTCATCAAGGTCATATCGATCTGATTCAGCGAGCCAAGCGGCAGTGTGACCAGGTCTGGGTTGTCGTTTCAGGCTATGAGGGAGACCGAGGAGAGCAGGTAGGCTTAACGCTTCAAAAAAGATTTCGCTATATCCGCGAGGTCTTTCGTGATGACGAGTTGACCTCTGTCTGCAAATTAGATGAAACCAATCTTCCTCATTACCCTATGGGCTGGCAGGAGTGGTTGGACCAAATGTTAGAGGATATTTTCTATGATGAAACCCAGCAAGACCTAATCTTCTTTGTGGGAGAGCCAGACTACCAGCAAGAATTATCAAATCGTGGCTTTGAGACTGTCTTGCAAGAAAGAAAGTTTGATATTTCAGCGACTATGATTCGAGAAAATCCAAGCAAATATTGGAAATATATTGCTCAACCCTTCCGACGTCAGTTTACAAAGAAAGTGTTGATTATGGGAAGTGCCAGCAATGGGAAGACCACTTTAGCTAAGGATTTGGCAAGGTATTACGATGCGCCGGTCAGCTTGGAATACGCACGCGAGTACCAGATCAAAAACAATGTCCGCGACGATGAATTGACTCCAAAGGATTACTACTATCTCCTTTTAGGGCAGTATGACCAGACCTCTAAGTTAATTGACAGTAATGCCAATCGAGGCCTAGTGATAGCTGACACCAACTCCTTAGTAACCAAGGGCTACTATGATTATTACATGGAGGCTGAGGACCAAGAGGACTTATCAGGAGAAACCTTTGACAATCTTTTTGTTTCGATCTTGGCTAAGGAAAAATGGGACTTGATTCTCTTTGTGCAACCTGTCGGCTCCTATGTCAATGACGGCTTTAGAGATATGACCATGGCAGAAGACCATATTCGTCATAGTTTTTCACAACATTTGGATCAGATGAGGGAGCGATATTTAACCACCATTCCACTAGTTTATCTAGCTGAGGATTACCTAGGCAATTATGAAGCAGCCAAAGTGGCTATTGATGCCATTTACCAAGCAGATTAGGAGAAAAATATGAAAAAACTAACTGAAAAAATCACACAATTTATCGAAAACTTTAAAAATGTCCATTCAGAAGCCCACAAGATCGGTTTTGCAGGGATCATGCGTCTGCTCTGGAAGGATCTCTTTATGGGACGTAGTCTCTTCCAGTGGTTGTATCTCATCGTCCTGTCAAGTGTTCCCTTGATCTTGGAATTCACGCAAAATACAGAAAGTCATGACTGGATGAGCTTGTTTGCATCCTGGACTGGGATTGTCTGTGTTATCTTGGTAGCAGAAGGGCGTGCAAGTAATTATCTCTTCGGGGCTATTAACTCAGCTATCTATTTGATTTTGGCCATGAATGCAACTTTTTATGGTGAAGTTTTGACGACTGTTTACTTCTTTGTCATGCAGCCGATTGGCCTCTATGCTTGGCTGTCCAATCGTATCAATGACCAAGGAAAAGTAGAAGAATCTCACTTTGAAGTCAAGAAATTATCTGTGCTTGATTGGCTCAAGTACTTGGCTTTGACTGCTATCATTTGGATTGGTATGGGCTTGGCTTATCAAAGTATCCATAGTGCTCGCCCTTTCCGTGATAGTGTTACCGATGCGACCAATGGTGTTGGTCAGCTCTTGATGACACGTCTCTACCGTGAGCAATGGATTTTCTGGATTGCAACCAATCTCTTTAGTATTTATCTCTGGTGGGGTGAAAATATCCACATCCAAGGGATGTACTGGGTTTACACTCTCAATAGTCTAGTAGGTTGGTACCAATGGACCAAGGCAGTTCGTAAGGAGGCATAAAATGACGGACATAAAGATTCCAGAAGGGATGACGGAAAAAGAATATTTTGAAATTCATGCCAGTCAGGAAGAGTTTTTAGATTGGTACTACAAGCAGGAACTCCCTCAATACGAAAAACCAAGTGTGACGGTGGATATGGTAGCCTACTGCTTTGTCGAAGGAAAGATCAAGCTCTTATTAATTCGTCGCAAGGCTCACCCTTATCAAAATTGTTTGGCTCTGGTTGGAGGATTTATGGACAAGGGCGAAGATGCTGCGCATGCCTGTCAGCGTGAGGTGAGAGAAGAAGTCAATCTCGATCTTCCTTTGGAAAAAATCGAGCAATTGATGACCGTATCGACTCCCGGCCGTGACCCACGGGGCTGGACAGTGACCATTGCCCACTTGGTTTATTTGCCTAGTCGTGCATTAGAACTTGTTCAAGCAGGAGACGATGCCAAGGATGTGGTTTTTGTAGATGTCGATTTTCAGACAGGCAAGTGCTTCTCAAAGGGAGTAGAGTTGGAGGATCAAGCCTTCGCTTTTGACCATTATGCCATTATCCAAGAATCCATCAAACGAATCCAAGGCCGTCTAGACTGGAACCCAACCTTCCTCTATCTGCTAGAGGAGGAGTTCACTGTCTACGAAGGGACTGAACTGGTCAATCTCATCAACCCCGGTCGTCCAATCGTCAGCAATAACTTTCTCGTAAAATATGGCGAGTACGTAGAAGAGGTTGGACTCAAACGAGTGCCTAAAAAGAAACCAAGAAAAACCTATCGATTGAAATAAAAAGCGAGGTCGGGAAAAGTTCCCGACCTCTTTAATTACAGTCATGAGATGAAATTTCTGTTGC
Organism: Streptococcus sp. SM5; assembly: GCF_027497975.1. Lineage (NCBI taxonomy): Bacteria > Bacillati > Bacillota > Bacilli > Lactobacillales > Streptococcaceae > Streptococcus > Streptococcus sp. SM5. The sequence continues at coordinate 48,118 of NZ_JAJNSC010000006.1, forward strand.
GACTACTTTTATGGGTGGCTATCTTTCTTAGAATTGCTCAACAGGTGAGTAAAAAAGTCTTTGTATCTATACTTGAGATAGTTCTCATGTAAAAATAACAAGGCGATATAAACAATCAAAAAGATTGTAGTCAGATAAAACACATCAAATGCAGTTCGCGCATAGTAAGCGGCTGATTGATAAGAGCCAATTGCTCCCAAAATCAACCAAGGAAGATACTTATAATACTTATTTAGCATAAGAGTGCACCTCCTATATTCTATTTCAATGTTATTATATTCCTTTGTACTTAAAGGTGCAAGCGATTTCACAAAAACAAATTCAAATTTTTAATAGGAAAATCTCCTATTTTTCTGTTTTATTACGAATAGAAGAGTAGGAGGAGAAAATGTATCTAAAGTATTTAAGATTTTTAAAATAGTTTAGATAAATTGTTGACATATTCAAATTTGAATGTTACAATTATATTACAAAAAGATTTCATTATATTTCTAAAACATTACAAAGGAGTAGAAAAATGAAAAAGAAAACCTATATCAAATTGATGGCAGCAACTGTATTGGCCTCTACCTTGCTGTTAGGAGCTTGTGGGAATAAAAAGGAAACAACTCAAGCAAGCAGTTCTGCTAAGACAAGCCAATCATCAAGTTCTAAAGCAGCTTCTGCTAGCAAAGAAAGCAAGACTCAGAAGTCCTCAAGTTCAGCTGCATCTGAAAAGGCTAAGGCATCTACTGATCAATCTTCAGCAACTGCAACACCATCACAAGCGGCACCTACACCAGAGCAAAGACAAGGTCAAGAAGTGGCTAATCAACAGGTGGCTAGTCAACAAACTCCTGCTCAGACTCCTTCAACTCAACAGGCTTCTCAAGCTCAGTCTAATCAATCAAGCTATGATCCTACAACTGACCGCAAACTTCAAGACAAACAAGCAGAGCAAAATAAACGCTACAAGGGTGTTTTAACCATGGTAGACGGTGATTTCTCAGCTGCAGCGGGCAATTGGAAGGGAGCAAATGGCGAAATTATCACAGTTTCATCAGGAGGTCAATTTACAGTAGAATCTTCTGATGGAAAGAAAGAAAATTACTCTATCAAAGGCTATTCTTATACTCTTGATGATGGTAAGTATAATGCCAAAATTGGTGGAGGGAAAGTCATCCAAATTACAACAGGAGCGGATGGTAAGGTTTCCAGTGTTGCTTTGAGTCAATAATAGCTCTCAGTATTTGAATTTTTACAGTCAAAGAAAATCCGTCAGCTCAATAAGAGTTGACGGATTATTTTATACTTGTACTTATACTTGGGTTAAAAATTCTTCGGTAGTAAGAATTTGAGCAAACTCATCTTGTAGAGAAAGGATATTAATCTCATGGATAGTCTCAGGAGAGATGGCCTGACCGTTTTTGTTAGATAGGGTAAAACTGGCAGTAGCATCTGCTAGTAAAGTGACTTCAAAACCAAGATTTGCTGCCATTCGTGTCGTAGTAGATACACAATGAGGCAGGGTCAAACCAACAACGACTAAATGACAAATCTGATTTTTTCGTAAATATGTTTCAAGATTTGTTCCAATGAAGGCGCTATTAACCGTTTTTTGAAAGACAGTTTCTACAGTAACTGGCTCAAATCCACTTTTAAACTCCTGATTTTGTTTGTTATGAAATTGCGACTGGGGATTGTCAGATATGTGTTGAACATGTAAGACTGGAAGAGCATGTTTACGAAAGTATGCCAGTACCCTCAATGCTTGTTGTTCAGCTTGAGGGTTGTTCCGTTCTCCCCAGATAGGGTTATCAAATGCTTTTTGCATATCGATAATCAGTAGAGCAGTATGAACCATTTTAAGCCTTATCCAATTGCAAGAGAGCCTCAATCTCTGCCAGAGTGCTAGCTTGTGAAATGGCTCCACGGAGTTTGGCTGCGCCAGATGTTCCACGGAGGTAGTGAGGAGCGAGTCCACGGAATTCACGAACTGCTACGTTTTCTCCTTTGAGGTTAATTAAGCGTTTCAAATGTTCGTAGGCGATTTTCATCTTGTCCTCAAAGGTCAAATCAGGTAGGATTTCTCCTGTTTCAAAGTAGTGGTTGATTTGGTTGAAGAGGTAAGGATTTCCCATGGCAGCGCGGCCAATCATAACTGCGTCAGCACCAACTTCTTCGATGCGTTGTTTGGCTTCTTGGACCGTACGGATGTCACCGTTGGCGATGAATGGAATCTTGGTCAAAGCTTGAGCGACCTTGTGAAGGGTCTCAAGGTCTGCATGACCCGTATACATTTGTTCGCGGGTACGGCCATGCATAGCAAGGGCAGAAACACCTGCAGCTTCAGCAGCGAGGGCATTTTCTACTGCAAGAGACGGGTCAGACCAGCCTGTACGCATTTTGACAGTAAGTGGAATATCAAGGACAGATTGAACCTTGTTGATAATAGAGTAGATCTTGTCTGGGTCCTTGAGCCACATAGCGCCAGCTTCGTTCTTCACGATTTTATTAACTGGGCAGCCCATGTTGATATCCACGATATCGGTTTTGGTGTTTTCTTGGATGAATTCTGCTGCGCGTGCCAGGCTGTCTTCATCACTACCAAAAAGTTGGATAGAAACAGGGTTTTCGCCTTCATCGATATGAAGCATATGCAGGGTTTTTTCGTTGTTGTATTGGATTCCCTTGTCAGAGACCATTTCCATGACAACGAGTCCAGCTCCGAGCTCTTTTGCAATAGTACGAAAGGCTGAGTTGGTCACGCCAGCCATGGGCGCTAAAACGGTACGATTGGGAATCTCAACATTGCCAATCATAAAGGGTGTATTAAGATTTGTCACGAATGAGTTCCTCCAGGTCGTGTTCATCAAAGTTGTAAGTTGTTTGGCAGAATTGACAAGTGATTTCTGCCCCGTGGTCTTCCTCTTTCATTTCCTGTAAGTCTGAGCTTGGAAGGCTAGCAAGAGCGTTCATAAAGCGTTCATGGCTACAGTCACATTGGAAACGGATTTCTTCTTCAGAAAGACGCTTGTAGGCCTCGTCCCCGTAGATAGCCTTGAGGAGGGCTTCGATATGGTCTTCACTTTCGAGAAGGGTCGAGATAGCTGGCATTTCTTGGATGCGTTTTTCAAAGCGAGCAATCTCTTCTTCCTTGGCTCCCGGCAAGACTTGGACTAGGAAACCACCTGCAACCTTGACCTTGTCTTCTTCGTCCAAAAGGACATTGAGACCGACTGCTGAAGGTGTTTGTTGGCTTTCAGTCAGGTAAAAGGCAAGGTCTTCACCAATTTCTCCAGAGATAAGGGGAGTCATAGAGTTGTAAGGATTTCCAGTACCGTAGTCTGTGATAACGAGGAATTGACCATTTCCAACAAAAGGTCCAACTAGAACTTCACCAGTTGCAGTCTTTTTGATGTCAACACCAGGATTTTGAACGTAGCCTTTGACGTTACCTTTGGTATCAGCGACGGTGATGATAGCACCTAGGGAGCTAGATCCCAGCACCTTAACTGTTAGTTTAGTGTTTCCTTTTTCATTGGCTGCGAGAATCTGGCTAGCGATAAGAGTTCGACCAAGTGCTACAGTTGAGCTAGCTTGGGTTTGGTGTTTTTCTTGAGCAGTGCGGACGGTTTCTGTGCTGTCAAGGACAAAAGCACGAAAGGCTCCGCTTTCTGATATAGTTTTAATAATTTTATCCATAGCTACTATTTTAGCATAAAAATGCCCAAAGAGGGAGCCGTGTGTTTGTTGATTTTTAGGATAATGGACTGGGAAATTAGCATGAAAATAAAAAGAGAAACAGATTATTTCAGCATTTGTAAGATTTATGCTATGCTTAAGGTAGAAAATGAAAGGGGTAACAAATGTATTTAGGAGATTTGATGGAAAAGGCTGAATCTGGCCAATTTTCAATCCTTTCCTTTCTATTACAAGAGTCTCAGACGACCGTCAAGGCTGTAATGGAGGAAACAGGATTTTCAAAAGCAACCCTAACCAAATATGTCACCCTACTCAATGACAAGGCTTTGAACAGTGGCTTAGAGCTGAATATCTCCTTAGAAGATGAAAATCTGCGCCTGTCGATCGGTGCAGCTACCAAGGGGAGAGATATTCGGAGCCTGTTTTTGGAGAATGCTGTTAAATACCAGATTTTGGTCTATCTTCTCTACCACCAACAGTTTTTAGCCCATCAGCTGGCTCAAGAATTGATGATTAGCGAGGCTACGCTTGGTCGCCACTTAGCTAGTTTGAATCAGATTTTGTCAGAATTTGACTTATCCATCCAAAATGGACGTTGGCGAGGTCCAGAGCATCAGATTCGCTATTTCTATTTCTGTCTTTTCCGCAAGGTCTGGTCGAGTCAGGAATGGGAAGGTCACATGCAGAAACCAGAGAGAAAACAGGAGATTGCTACTTTAGAAGAAATCTGCGGTGCAAGTTTGTCTTCGGGTCAGAAATTGGACTTGGTTCTCTGGACTCATATCAGTCAACAGCGTCTTCGGGTCAATGCCTGTCAGTTTCAAGTCATAGAAGAGAAAATGCGAGGGTATTTTGACAATATTTTCTACCTTCGTTTGCATCGAAAGGCTCCGTCCTTTTGCGCTGGACAACACCTTCCTCTAGGAACTGAGGATGGGGAGATGATGATTTTCTTCTCTTTCCTCCTATCTCATCGCATTCTTCCTCTTCATACTATGGAATATATCCTTGGTTTTGGAGGGCAGTTGGCCGATTTGCTGACACAGTTGATTCAAGAAATGAAGAAGGAGGAGTTGCTGGGTGATTATACAGAGGATCACGTTACCTATGAACTCAGTCAGCTTTGTGCTCAAGTCTATCTCTATAAGGGCTATATTTTACAGGACCGCTACAAGTACCAGTTGGAGAATCGTCATCCTTATTTTTTGATGGAACATGATTTTAGGGGAACGGCAGAGGAGATTTTTCATGCCTTGCCTGCCTTTCAGCAGGGGACGGATTTGGATAAGAAAATTCTCTGGGAATGGCTCCAGTTAATTGAATATATGGCTGAAAATGGTGGCCAGCATATGCGGATTGGTTTGGATTTGACATCAGGTTTTCTTGTCTTTTCAAGGATGGCAGCCATTTTGAAACGGTATTTGGAATACAATCGTTTTATTACCATTGAAGCCTATGACCGAACTCGACATTATGATTTGCTGGTTACCAATAACCCGATTCATAAGAAGGAACAGACTCCAGTTTATTATTTAAAAAACGACTTGGATTTGGAAGATTTGGCAGCGATTCGTCAGTTATTATTCACTTAAAAGGCTTGGTTGTTCCAGGTCTTTTTTGTGAAATTCACACAATCTACTCACATTTTTTAAAAAATTAAAAAAAGTTGATGAATAAGAAAGCGCTTTATTTTGTATACTAGTTAGTGTAAAGAGGAAACATCCTCAAGATCTTTATCAGGAGGACAGCACATGTCACAAGAAAAATACATTATGGCCATTGACCAGGGAACTACAAGTTCTCGTGCCATTATTTTCAACAAAAAAGGAGAAAAAGTTAGCTCGAGTCAAAAAGAGTTTACCCAGATTTTCCCTCAGGCAGGTTGGGTAGAGCACAATGCCAATGAAATTTGGAACTCTGTTCAGTCAGTTATTGCGGGTGCTTTCATCGAAAGTGGTGTCAAGCCAAATCAAATCGAAGCAATCGGGATTACCAACCAGCGTGAAACAACTGTCGTCTGGGATAAGAAAACAGGGCTCCCTATCTACAATGCTATCGTTTGGCAATCACGTCAGACAGCTCCTTTGGCTGAACAACTAAAAAGTCAAGGTTATGTGGAAAAATTCCATGAAAAGACTGGTTTGATCATCGATGCTTACTTCTCTGCTACCAAGGTTCGTTGGATTTTGGATCATGTAGAAGGTGCTCAAGAGCGAGCAGAAAAAGGGGAATTGCTCTTTGGTACCATCGATACTTGGTTGGTTTGGAAATTGACTGACGGTGCGGCTCACGTGACGGACTACTCAAATGCAGCTCGTACCATGCTTTATAACATTAAAGAACTTAAATGGGATGATGAGATTTTGGAAATCCTCAACATTCCAAAGGCTATGTTGCCAGAAGTTCGTTCTAACTCTGAAATCTATGGTAAGACAGCTCCATTCCATTTCTACGGTGGAGAAGTGCCAATCTCAGGTATGGCTGGGGACCAACAAGCAGCCCTCTTTGGACAGTTGGCCTTTGAACCAGGTATGGTCAAGAATACTTATGGAACAGGTTCTTTCATCATCATGAATACTGGTGAAGAGATGCAGTTGTCTGAGAACAACCTATTAACAACCATTGGTTACGGAATCAATGGCAAGGTTTACTATGCCTTGGAAGGTTCAATCTTCATCGCAGGCAGCGCCATTCAGTGGCTTCGTGATGGACTTCGCATGGTTGAAAATTCACCAGAATCTGAAAAATATGCCCGTGATTCTCACAACAATGATGAAGTTTATGTCGTTCCAGCCTTTACAGGTCTAGGTGCTCCATACTGGAACCAAAACGCTCGCGGTTCTGTCTTTGGCTTAACTCGTGGAACAAGTAAAGAAGACTTTATCAAGGCGACTTTGCAATCTATTGCTTATCAAGTACGTGACATCATCGACACCATGCAAGTGGATGCTCAGACAGCTATCCAAGTCTTGAAAGTAGACGGTGGTGCAGCTATGAACAATTTCCTCATGCAGTTCCAAGCTGACATTTTGGGAATCGATATCGCACGCGCCAAAAACTTGGAAACAACAGCCCTAGGAGCAGCCTTCCTAGCAGGTTTGTCAGTAGGTTATTGGAAAGACTTGGATGAGTTGAAACTCTTGAATGAGACAGGAGAGCTCTTCGAGCCATCGATGAACGAATCTCGCAAGGAACAACTCTACAAGGGCTGGAAGAAGGCTGTAAAAGCAACGCAAGTCTTTGCGGAAATCGATGACTAATACTGGAAGAATAAAGCGACTTAGTTAGAAAGTGTGTAAATATGGAATTTTCAAAGAAAACACGTGAATTATCAATTCAAAAAATGCAGGAACGTACCTTGGACCTCTTGATTATCGGTGGAGGAATTACAGGGGCTGGTGTAGCCTTGCAGGCAGCGGCTAGCGGTCTTGAGACTGGTTTGATTGAAATGCAGGACTTCGCAGAAGGAACATCTAGCCGTTCAACAAAATTGGTTCACGGTGGTCTTCGTTACCTCAAACAATTCGACGTAGAAGTGGTATCAGACACTGTTTCTGAACGTGCTGTAGTTCAACAAATCGCTCCCCACATTCCGAAACCAGACCCAATGCTCTTACCAGTTTACGACGAAGATGGAGCGACCTTTAGCCTCTTCCGTCTTAAAGTAGCCATGGACTTGTACGACCTTTTGGCAGGAGTTAACAACACGCCAGCTGCTAACAAGGTTTTGAGTAAGGAAGAAGTCTTGGAACGCCAGCCAAACTTGAAGAAAGAAGGCTTGGTAGGAGGTGGGGTTTACCTTGACTTCCGTAACAACGATGCGCGTCTCGTGATTGAAAATATCAAACGTGCCAACCAAGACGGTGCCCTCATTGCTAACCACGTGAAGGCAGAAGGCTTCCTCTTTGACGAAAGTGGCAAGATTACAGGTGTTGTAGCTCGTGATCTCTTGACAGACCAAGTCTTTGAAATCAAGGCCCGTCTGGTGATTAACACAACAGGTCCTTGGAGTGATAAAGTACGTAACTTGTCTAATAAGGGAACACAATTCTCACAAATGCGTCCAACCAAGGGAGTTCACTTGGTAGTGGATTCAAGCAAGATCAAGGTTTCACAGCCGGTTTACTTTGATACAGGTTTGGGTGATGGCCGTATGGTCTTTGTTCTCCCACGTGAAAACAAGACCTACTTTGGTACAACGGATACAGACTACACAGGTGATTTGGAACATCCAAAAGTGACTCAGGAAGATGTGGATTACCTACTTGGCATTGTTAACAACCGCTTCCCAGAAGCTAACATTACTATCGATGATATCGAAAGCAGCTGGGCAGGTCTTCGTCCATTGATCGCAGGCAATAGCGCTTCTGACTACAATGGCGGAAATAACGGAACTATCAGTGATGAAAGCTTTAACAACTTGATCGCGACTGTCGAATCTTATCTCTCTAAAGAAAAAACGCGTGAAGATGTTGAGTCTGCTGTCAGCAAGCTTGAAAGCAGCACATCTGAGAAACATTTGGCCCCATCTGCAGTTTCTCGTGGTTCGAGCTTGGATCGTGATGACAATGGCCTTTTGACCCTTGCTGGTGGTAAAATCACAGACTACCGTAAGATGGCTGAAGGAGCTATGGAGCGCGTGGTTGACATCCTCAAAGCAGAATTTGACCGTAGCTTTAAACTTATCAACTCTAAGACTTACCCTGTTTCAGGTGGGGAATTGAACCCAGCAAATGTTGATTCAGAAATCGAAGCCTTTGCGCAACTTGGAGTGTCACGTGGATTGGATAGCAAGGAAGCTCACTATCTCGCAAATCTCTATGGTTCAAATGTACCGAAAGTCTTTGCCCTTGCTCATAGTTTAGAACAAGCACCAGGACTCAGCTTGGCAGATACTTTATCACTTCACTATGCAATGCGCAATGAGTTGGCTCTTAGCCCAGTTGACTTCCTCCTTCGTCGTACCAACCACATGCTCTTTATGCGTGATAGTTTGGATAGCATCGTTGAGCCAGTTTTAGATGAAATGGGACGATTCTATGACTGGACAGAAGACGAGAAAGCAACTTACCGTGCGGATGTTGAAGCAGCCCTTGCTAACAACGATCTAGCGGAATTGAAAAATTAAGAAAAACTAGAAGAGAGGGAGACAAGCCTTCCTTGCCTTCCCTCTCCTTCTTTAAAATGGAGACAACGATATGATGAAAGAATTATTTGGAGAATTTTTGGGGACTTTAATCCTGATTCTTCTAGGAAATGGTGTTGTTGCAGGTGTGGTTCTTCCTAAAACCAAGAGCAACAATGCAGGTTGGATTGTGATTACTATGGGTTGGGGAATTGCTGTAGCCGTTGCGGCTTTTGTATCTGGCACGCTCAGCCCAGCCCACCTAAATCCAGCTGTAACGTTTGCGATGGCCTTAAAAGGAACGCTCTCTTGGGCTTCCGTTTTCCCATACATCCTAGCTCAGTTCGCAGGGGCTATGCTGGGTCAGATTTTGGTTTGGTTGCAATTCAAACCGCATTATGAGGCAGAAGAAAATGCAGGCAATATCCTGGCAACCTTCAGTACTGGACCAGCTATAAAAGATACTGTATCAAACTTGATTAGTGAAATCCTAGGAACTTTTGTATTGGTATTAACAATCTTTGCTTTGGGACTTTATGACCTTCAAGCAGGAATCGGAACCTTCGCAGTGGGAACTTTGATTGTCGGTATCGTTCTATCACTAGGTGGAACAACAGGTTGTGCCTTGAACCCTGCGCGTGACCTTGGACCTCGTATCATGCATAGCATCTTGCCAATTTCAAACAAGGGAGACGGAGATTGGTCTTACGCTTGGATTCCAGTTGTGGGACCTGTTATCGGTGCAGCCTTGGCCGTGCTTGTATTCTCGCTTTTCTAATCTAGAAAACAATTATGTTGAAAAGCTTGAGATGAAAATCTCAGGCTTTTTTTCATTGAGTATAACTAATTAGTACTATCCAATCAACGATAATAATTCCTTCAAAAAATAGGAATAATAAAGGCAATAGTTTTTGCTTTTTTATGTGAAAAATCTCACTTTTGTTTTCTGCTATTTTATGCTAAAATATTAAAAATCAAATTTTAATTCCAAAGTTGGCAACTAAGATAGGAGAGCTATATGTCTAATTCATTTATCAAATTGTTAGTCTCTCAATTGTTTGCAAATTTAGCAGATATTTTCTTTAGAGTAACAATCATTGCTAACATATACATTATTTCAAAATCAGTAATTGCCACATCATTAGTTCCTATTTTAATAGGGATATCCTCTTTTGTTGCTAGTCTTTTAGTTCCTTTAGTTACTAAAAGACTAGCGTTAAATAGGGTTTTATCTTTATCCCAATTTGGAAAGACTATATTATTGTCGATGCTGGTAGGAATGTTTATACTAATGCAATCAGTAGCGCCTTTGGTGACCTATCTATTTGTTGTTGCAATTTCCATATTGGATGGTTTTGCAGCACCTGTTTCCTATGCTATTGTGCCGCGCTATGCGACCGATTTGGGTAAGGCTAATTCAGCCTTATCAATGAGTGGTGAAGCTGTTCAATTGGTGGGTTGGGGATTAGGTGGACTCTTATTTGCAACAATTGGTCTGTTACCTACCACGTTTATCATTTTAATCTTGTATATCATTTCTAGCTTTCTGATGTTATTTCTGCCTAACGCTGAAGTGGAGGTGTTAGAGTCAGAAACTAATCTTGAAATTTTGCTCAAAGGTTGGAAGTTAGTTGCTAGAGATCCTAGATTAAGACTTTTTGTATCAGCAAATTTATTTGAAATTTTCTCAAATACGATTTGGGTTTCGTCTATCATACTTGTCTTTGTAACTGAGTTATTAAATGAAACGGAAAGTTACTGGGGATATTCTAATACAGCATATTCTATCGGGATTATAATTAGTGGCTTAATTGCTTTTAGGCTATCTGAAAAGTTCCTCGCTGCTAAATGGGAAAGTATTCTTTTTTCTCTGGTAGCTATGGCAATAGTGACACTGACTATTCTACTTTTTCCAAATGCACAGGTGTTTTTAGTATTTTCGGCTTTAGTTGGTATGTTATCGCAGCTAAAAGAAGTTCCTGAAAGTGTATTTCTTCAGGAAACAGTAGAGGAAAATAACTTGGTTAATGTCTATTCCGTTCTGGAAGTGATTTCGACATTAGCATTTTCAGTATTTGTTTTGCTAATGAGCTATATTACTGAGAATTTTGGTATTAGCATCAGTTTTTGGCTATCAGCAATTTGTCTGATGATAGAAGCTATTTTAATTTATATCAGACGAGATTATTTTAAATGAGAGACTAGTTAAAAAGTCTTGAAAAATTAGAAAAGCGCATAATATCGGGTGTTGAAACTTGATATTGTGCATTTTATTATGGAAAGATTTACTTCATTTTCTTCTAAAATTGAGTTTTTGCCCAGGGACACTCTATTTGAAATATTCATAGAAAAACCGCATAATCTTTAAAATTAGCTTAAATGTAGTGAAAATGTACGGTAAACAATTGAAAAAATACTATATAAAGTGGTACAATGGTAGAAAAATAAGCTAGTAAGAATCACTCTTATTTTAGCGAAAAATTACAGAAATGAATGGTTTTTCTTGATGAAACAGAGAAAAGAATTGTACCTCTTTCTTGGTCGGACAGCCTTGTATTTTCTTATCTTTCTGGGGCTGCTTTACTTCTTTAGCTATCTTGGTCAGGGTCAAGGAAGCTTTATCTATAATGAATTTTAACTTGAAGGAGAATTCCTATTGTGTCAAATAAACCAATAGTAGATATGATTGAAACCATTGAGCATTTTGCTCAGACACAGCCTAGCTATCCTGTTTACAATGTTTTGGGGCAGGAACACACTTATGGAGATTTAAAGGCTGATTCGGATAGTTTGGCTGCAGCCATTGATCAACTGGATTTGCCAGAGAAGTCTCCTGTGGTTGTTTTTGGTGGCCAAGAATATGAAATGTTGGCAACTTTTGTAGCGCTGACTAAGTCAGGTCATGCCTACATTCCAATTGACAGCCATTCGGCCTTGGAGCGAGTTTCAGCTATTTTAGAAGTAGCGGAGCCAAGTTTGATTATTGCCGTTTCAGACTTCCCATTGGAGCAGGTTTCTACGCCGATGATGACTCTAGCTCAGGTTCAAGAAGCCTTTGCTCAAGGGTCTAGATATGAGATCACGCATCCAGTCAAGGGAGATGATAACTACTACATTATCTTTACTTCTGGTACGACTGGTAAGCCAAAGGGAGTACAGATTTCACATGATAATCTCCTCAGCTTTACCAACTGGATGATTACGGACAAGGAATTTGCGACGCCAAGTCGTCCGCAAATGCTGGCTCAGCCCCCTTATTCTTTTGACCTGTCCGTCATGTACTGGGCGCCGACCTTGGCACTGGGAGGTACGCTTTTTGCCCTTCCTTCAGCTATTACTCAGGACTTTAAGCAACTCTTTGCGACCATTTTTTCATTGCCAATCGCTATCTGGACTTCAACGCCTTCTTTTGCGGATATGGCTATGTTGTCAGAAGACTTTAATAGCGAGAAAATGCCTGGCATCACGCATTTCTACTTTGATGGTGAAGAATTGACGGTTAAAACGGCTCAAAAACTGCGCGAACGTTTCCCAAATGCCCGTATTATCAATGCTTACGGCCCAACAGAAGCGACAGTGGCCCTGTCAGCAGTTGCCGTGACAGATGAGATGCTAGCGAATCTCAAACGTCTACCAATTGGCTATACCAAGGCTGATTCTCCAACCTTTATCATTGACGAGGAAGGAAATAAACTGCCAAATGGCGAACAGGGAGAAATCATTGTTTCTGGACCAGCTGTTTCAAAAGGATATATGAACAATCCTGAAAAAACAGCAGAAGCCTTCTTTGAGTTTGAAGGTCTGCCAGCCTATCACACAGGTGATGTGGGAACCATGACAGATGAAGGCTTGCTTCTCTACGGCGGACGCATGGACTTCCAGATTAAGTTCAACGGTTACCGCATTGAGTTAGAAGATGTCTCTCAAAACCTCAATAAGTCTCGCTTTATCGAGTCTGCTGTTGCAGTACCGCGCTATAATAAAGACCACAAGGTGCAAAATCTTCTAGCCTATGTCATCTTAAAAGATGGTGTTCGTGAGCAGTTTGAGCGTGATATCGATATTACCAAGGCCATTAAGGAAGACTTGACAGATATTATGATGTCTTATATGATGCCGTCCAAATTCCTTTATCGAGACAGTTTGCCACTGACTCCAAATGGAAAAATTGATATCAAAGGATTGATTAATGAGGTAAATAGGAGATGATGGAGTTTTTTAAACAGCTTCCTCATTTAGAGCCATACGGCAATCCTCAGTATTTTGTCTATGTGATTGCTGCAACCTTGCCCATCTTTATCGGCCTCTTTTTCAAGAAACGCTTTGCCTGGTACGAGGTATTGGTTAGTCTCTTCTTTATCGTTACCATGCTGGTAGGTGGGAAGACTAATCAATTGGCTGCCTTGGGCATTTATCTGTGCTGGGAAATATTGCTCTTGCTTTTCTATAAGCACTATCGAAAAAGTAAGGATGGTAAGTGGGTTTTCTACCTAGTTAGTTTTCTGTCCCTACTGCCGATTATCTTTGTCAAGGTGCAGCCAGCTATCAATGGAACGCAGTCTTTGCTTGGATTTTTGGGAATTTCTTACCTGACCTTTCGTTCGGTTGGGATTATCATCGAGCTGAGAGATGGAGTGATTAAGGATTTTAGCCTCTGGGAATTCCTCCGCTTCCTACTCTTCATGCCGACTTTTTCAAGCGGGCCAATCGATCGCTTTAAGCGGTTTAATGAAAATTATCAGACCATTCCTGAGCGAGATGAGTTGATGGATATGCTGGATGAATCTGTTCGCTATATCATGTGGGGATTTTTGTATAAGTTTATCCTAGCTCATGTTTTAGGAGAAACCTTACTCCCTCCTCTAAAGAATCTAGCCTTACAGTCAGGTGGTTTCTTTAACCACTATGCCTTGGCAGTCATGTATACCTTTGGTCTGGAGCTATTCTTTGACTTTGCAGGGTACTCTATGTTTGCCTTGGCCATTTCAAATTTGATGGGAATTCGTAGCCCTATCAACTTTAATAAGCCTTTTTTATCAAGGGATTTAAAGGAATTTTGGAATCGCTGGCACATGAGTCTCTCTTTCTGGTTCCGTGACTTTGTCTTTATGCGAATGGTGATGGTACTGACTAGAAAGAAGGTCTTTAAAAATCGCAATGTAACCTCAAGCGTGGCCTATATTGTAAATATGCTGATTATGGGATTTTGGCACGGTGTGACCTGGTACTATATCGCCTATGGACTCTTTCATGGGATTGGACTGGTTATCAATGACGCTTGGATTCGCAAGAAAAAAACGCTCAATAAGGAACGGAAAAAAGCAGGGAAGCCTACTCTACCTGAGAATCGCTGGATTCAGTTGCTTGGCATGGTTGTTACCTTCCATGTCGTCATGCTGTCATTCTTAATCTTTTCTGGATTTTTGAATGATTTATGGTTTAAAAAATAAAAGGAAATAAAATATGGATATCAAATCAGAAGTTATCGAAATTATTGATGAGTTGTTTATGGAAGATGTTTCTGACATGATGGATGAAGATCTTTTTGACGCAGGTGTCTTGGATAGTATGGGAACGGTTGAATTGATTGTGGAGATTGAAAACCGTTTTGACATTCGTGTCCCTGTAACAGAATTTGGTCGTGATGACTGGAATACAGCCAATAAAATCATAGCTGGCATTGTGGAGCTACAAAATGCTTAAACGCTTATGGATGATCTTCGGACCGGTCTTGATAGCTGGCTTGTTGGTTTTTCTGCTCATTTTCTTTTATCCTACTGAGATGCATCATAATCTAGGAGCTGAAAAGCGTTCAGCGGTGGCTACTACTATCGATAGTTTTAAGGAGCGAAGTCAAAAGGTCAGAGCCCTATCTGATCCAAATATGCGTTTTGTTCCCTTCTTTGGCTCCAGTGAATGGCTTCGTTTTGATGGTGCTCATCCTGCAGTTTTGGCTGAGAAGTACAATCGCTCCTACCGTCCCTATCTTTTAGGACAGAGAGGAGCTGCATCACTCAATCAGTATTTTGGGATGCAACAGATGTTGCCACAGCTAGAGAATAAACAAGTTGTGTATGTTATCTCACCACAGTGGTTCAGTAAAAATGGTTATGAACCAGCAGCTTTCCAGGAATATTTTAATGGAGACCAGTTGACCAGTTTTCTGGAAAATCAATCTGGAGATCAGGCTAGTCAATATGCAGCGACTCGCTTACTACAGCAGTTTCCCAACGTAGCTATGAAGGAACTGGTTCAGAAGTTGGCAAGCAAAGAAGAATTGTCGAATGAAGACAATGAAATGATTGAATTATTGGCTCGGTTTAATGAACGCCAAGCTTCCTTTTTTGGTCAGTTTTCTGTTAGGGGCTATGTCAATTATGATAAGCATGTGGGTAGATATTTAAAAACCTTGCCGGACCAGTTTTCTTATCAAGCCATAGAAGATATTGTTAAAGCAGATGCCGAAAAGAATACTTCTAATAATGATTTAGGAATGGAAAATTATTTCTATACTACTCAGATTAAAAAGGATTTGAAGAAATTAAAAGGTTCTCAGAAAACACATACCTATCTCAAGTCGCCAGAATATAATGATTTGCAGTTGGTGTTGACACAGTTTTCTAAATCCAAGGTAAACCCGATTTTTATCATTCCACCTGTTAATAAAAAATGGATGGACTATGCTGGTCTACGAGAGGATATGTACCAACAAACGGTACAGAAGATTCGCTACCAGTTAGAAAGTCAAGGTTTTACTAATATAGCAGATTTTTCTAAGGATGGAGGGGAGCCTTTTTTTATGAAGGATACCATTCATATTGGTTGGTTGGGTTGGTTGGCTTTTGACAAGGCAGTTGATCCTTTCCTATCCAATCCCACCCCAGCTCCGACGTACCATTTGAATGAGCGCTTCTTCAGTAAAGACTGGGCAACTTATGATGGAGATGTCAAGGCATTTCAATAGATAATAGTATAGAAGAGTTCAAGGATGAAACTAGTTTTCACGTTTTTTCTTGACTCTTTTTTTGCTTGTGATATAATTAACTGGTAAATAAAATTCCAAAGAATAGTATTTTTCTCATAAAAAGAGAAGTCCAAAAGGAAAGGAGTCAGATATGAGACAGCTAGCGAAGGATATCGATGCCTTTTTGAATGAGGTGATTTTACAGGCGGAAAACCAACATGAAATCCTAATAGGTCATTGTACTAGCGAGGTAGCTCTGACCAATACTCAGGAGCATATCCTCATGCTTTTGTCAGAGGAATCTTTAACAAATTCAGAGTTGGCTCGTCGTCTCAATGTCAGTCAGGCGGCAGTTACCAAGGCCATTAAGTCTTTGGTCAAGGAAGGAATGTTGGAAACGTCTAAAGATCCTAAGGATGCGCGTGTGATTTTTTATCAGTTGACTGACTTGGCTCGTCCAATTGCTGAGGAGCACCATCATCACCATGAGCATACGCTTTTAACCTATGAACAAGTGGCGACTCAGTTTACTCCAAATGAACAAAAAGTGATTCAGCGGTTTTTGACTGCTTTAGTAGGAGAAATCAAATAATGAGATATATTACGGTAGAGGATTTGTCCTTCTATTATGATAAGGAGCCTGTTCTTGAGCATATCAATTATAGTGTTGATAGTGGGGAATTTGTTACCTTGACGGGGGAGAATGGAGCAGCTAAGACGACACTCATCAAAGCCAGTCTTGGGATTCTCCAACCACGCATTGGTAAGGTGACTATTTCAAAGACAAATACTCAGGGAAAAAAATTGAGAATAGCCTATCTTCCTCAACAGATTGCCAGTTTTAATGCTGGTTTTCCAAGTACGGTTTATGAATTTGTCAAGTCGGGCCGCTATCCGCGAAAGGGTTGGTTCCGTCGCTTGAATGCTCATGATGAGGAGCATATTAAGGCTAGTCTAGACTCAGTTGGCATGTGGGAACACCGAGATAAACGCTTGGGGTCTCTCTCTGGGGGGCAAAAGCAGAGAGCGGTGATTGCGCGTATGTTTGCCTCTGATCCAGATGTGTTTATCCTAGATGAGCCGACAACGGGGATGGATGCAGGAAGTAAAAATGAATTTTACGAACTGATGCACCACAGCGCCCATCATCATGGCAAGGCTGTTTTGATGATTACTCATGACCCTGAAGAAGTTAAGGACTATGCGGACCGCAATATTCATCTAGTCCGTAACCAAGACTCGCCATGGCGTTGTTTCAACGTTCATGAGAATGACCAGGAGGTGGGCCATGCTTAGTTTATTATCTTATGACTTTATGCAGCGTGCCTTTATAGCCGTCATTGCTATGAGTCTTTTCTCGCCAGTTCTTGGAACATTCCTGATCTTGCGTCGTCAGAGTTTGATGAGTGATACTCTTAGCCACGTCTCACTTTCAGGTGTAGCCTTTGGTTTGGTTCTAGGGATTTCTCCGACTGTTTCTACGATTGCCATTGTCTTGATTGCGGCGGTCTTTTTGGAGTATCTCCGTACGGTTTACAAGAGCTTTATGGAAATCGGGACAGCTATCCTCATGTCGACAGGTCTGGCTGTTTCTCTGATTGTCATGAGCAAGGGTAAAAGCTCGAGTTCTATGAGTTTGGACCAGTATCTTTTTGGTTCAATCGTGACTATCAGCGAAGAGCAGGTTATTTCCCTTTTTGTCATTGCGGCGGTTGTTTTGATTTTGACCTTCCTCTTCCTTCGTCCGATGTACATTTTGACCTTTGATGAGGATACGGCCTTTGTGGATGGCTTGCCAGTTCGTACCATGTCTATTCTTTTTAACATGGTGACAGGGGTGGCTATTGCTCTGATGATTCCTGCAGCAGGAGCTCTGCTGGTGTCGACCATTATGGTCTTGCCAGCTAGTATTGCCCTGCGTCTGGGGAAAAACTTTAAATCGGTTATGTTGCTTGCCAGTGCGATTGGGTTTTTGGGAATGGTAGCAGGACTTTACATTTCCTATTATGCAGAAACACCTGCAAGTGCAAGTATTACCATTATTTTTGTAACTGTCTTTTTACTCATTAGTTTAGTAAGACGTTTTATCAAATAGGAGACTAACGTGAAAAAAATTAGCTTATTGTTCGCCAGTCTATGTGCCCTGTTTTTAGTGGCTTGTTCCAATCAAAAGCAGGCGGATGGCAAACTCAATATCGTGACAACCTTTTACCCTGTCTATGAATTTACCAAGCAAGTCGCAGGAGATACTGCTAATGTAGAACTCCTTATCGGTGCTGGTACAGAACCCCATGAATATGAACCATCTGCCAAGGCAGTTGCCAAAATCCAAGATGCAGATACTTTCGTTTATGAAAATGAAAACATGGAAACATGGGTCCCTAAATTGCTAGATACTTTGGATAAGAAAAAAGTGAAAACCATAAAGGCAACAGGCGATATGTTGCTCTTGCCAGGTGGCGAGGAAGAAGAGGGAGACCATGACCATGGAGAAGAAGGTCATCATCACGAGTATGATCCCCATGTTTGGTTGTCACCAGTCCGTGCTATCAAACTGGTAGAGCACATCCGTGATAGCTTGTCAGCAGATTATCCTGATAAAAAAGAGACCTTTGAGAAGAATGCTGCTGCCTATATCGAAAAATTGCAAGCCTTGGATAAGGCTTATGCAGAAGGCTTATCTCAAGCTAAACAAAAGAGCTTTGTGACTCAGCACGCAGCCTTTAACTACCTTGCTTTGGACTATGGACTCAAGCAGGTCGCAATCTCAGGCCTCTCTCCAGATGCCGAGCCATCAGCTGCTCGTTTGGCAGAATTGACAGAATACGTCAAGAAAAATAAAATCGCCTATATCTACTTTGAAGAAAATGCTTCACAAGCTCTTGCTAACACACTTTCAAAAGAAGCAGGTGTCAAAACAGATGTCCTTAATCCTTTAGAAAGTTTGACAGAAGAGGATACCAAGGCTGGAGAAAATTACATCTCTATCATGGAGAAAAACCTCAAGGCTCTAAAACAAACAACAGACCAAGAAGGCCCAGCAATTGAGCCTGAAAAGGCAGAGGATACCAAGACAGTTCAAAATGGTTACTTTGAGGATGCAGATGTCAAGGACCGCACCTTGAGTGACTATGCAGGTAACTGGCAATCAGTTTATCCTTTCCTTGAAGATGGTACGTTTGATCAAGTCTTTGACTACAAGGCTAAGTTGACTGGTAAGATGACCCAGGCTGAGTACAAGGCTTACTATACAAAAGGCTATCAGACAGATGTGACTAAGATTAACATTACTGATAACACTATGGAATTTGTTCAAGGTGGACAAAGTAAGAAATATACTTACAAGTATGTCGGCAAGAAAATCTTGACTTATAAGAAAGGCAATCGTGGCGTGCGCTTCCTCTTTGAAGCCACAGATGCTGACGCTGGACAATTCAAGTATGTTCAGTTTAGTGACCACAATATCGCCCCAGTTAAGGCAGAACATTTCCATATCTTCTTTGGAGGTACAAGCCAAGAAGCTCTCTTTGAAGAGATGGATAACTGGCCAACCTACTACCCAGATAACCTATCTGGACAAGAAATCGCCCAAGAAATGTTGGCGCATTGATGAGAAAACCGACTAGTTCATAGGAGCTAGTCGGTTTTTGGATACCAGATGGTGACTTCATTATAGACCTTTCAGATACCTAAGGAACGTAATTGGTAACCGATGACAAAAATAGTATACACATCAAATTTAGATCATCAACCTTACTTGATGCTTGAACTATTGGAGTGCGGTTCACTTCAATGATGTTTTTTGTGAGTCTTTTAAAGGGATTAACCGTTACTTGTTTCGTTTCTTTGTCCACGACTTGTAAAGCTCAGATAGTATGTTGATAATCAACGGAGTTAGAGAGAACTAGCATGGTGCACCTAATTCTTTACCAGTTGGTTTAGCAAGAAATCAGACGACAATGTGACAATTCACCTCTAATTATTGACATTTCAGGAAAAATCGCAGTAAAAACTGCACAGCCTTCTTTAAATGTGCTATAATACAGGAAAAATAATGATGGAGGTCACGATAATGGCAACATTTTTGATGATTTTTGTGGTGGTTTGTGTGCTCCTATTGGTGATAGTCACACTGAGTACAGTTTATGTAGTTCGTCAGCAGTCGGTGGCGATTATTGAACGCTTTGGGAAATACCAAAAGGTTGCCAATAGCGGTATTCATATTCGCTTGCCTTTTGGGATTGACTCGATTGCAGCGCGGATTCAGTTGCGTTTGTTGCAAAGTGATATTGTGGTTGAGACTAAGACCAAGGATAATGTGTTCGTTATGATGAATGTGGCGACTCAGTACCGTGTCAATGAGCAGAGCGTGACAGATGCCTACTATAAACTCATGCGTCCAGAATCTCAGATTAAATCTTATATCGAAGATGCTCTTCGCTCTTCTGTTCCCAAATTAACCTTAGATGAATTGTTTGAGAAAAAAGATGAGATTGCCCTCGAAGTTCAACACCAAGTGGCGGAAGAAATGACTACTTACGGTTATATTATTGTGAAAACCTTGATTACTAAGGTCGAACCAGATGCAGAAGTCAAGCAATCCATGAATGAAATCAATGCGGCGCAACGCAAACGGGTCGCAGCGCAAGAATTGGCGGAAGCCGACAAGATTAAAATCGTCACTGCAGCTGAAGCCGAAGCAGAAAAAGACCGCCTCCATGGTGTGGGGATTGCCCAACAACGTAAGGCGATTGTGGATGGATTGGCAGAGTCTATCACAGAACTCAAGGAAGCCAATGTTGGTATGACAGAAGAGCAAATCATGTCTATCCTCTTGACCAACCAGTATTTGGATACCTTAAATACCTTTGCCTCTAAAGGAAATCAGACTATCTTTTTACCAAATACGCCAAATGGTGTGGATGATATCCGTACACAAATCTTGTCAGCCCTTCGCGCTGAGAAGAAATAATAGACTAAAGAGCCTGGAGTCAGGCTCTTTTTAGTGTTCGTGAGAGATAAGTCTTAGCTATTCATAAAAGTTACTAACAGGTTGTGGATAAGTGTGGATAACTTCTGATTATTTTAGTGATATTTCTTATTTGTGTGACCAATTTAGTAACTTTTGAGGATTATAAAGTAGTTTTAATTGCTGCAACTCAAGAGTTAAGCACAGCTTGGGATAGTTATTCACAGATTGTGGATAACCTTGGGGATTGCAGATTTTTTATTATTTAGCGATGACTTGGTAACCAGCTAAGTGTGAAGGTTAGTTGTTCAGCTTTTAAGAGGTTTTGGTGTTGAATAGTTGATACGAGTGTTTTATCCAGTCGGCATTCTTTTACAAAGTTAAAATGGCTGTGGTTTTGCTCAGCATGAATATCTAGCCATTTATCTTCTTTGGCAAGATAGACTCGGAGATGGTCAAAGAGAGGAATTCCGAGATCATAGCTTGGTTTTCCTGGACAGGTCGGATAAAATCCGAGAGCTGACCAGATGTACCAGGCTGAGAGACTGCCATTGTCTTCATCGCCAGGATAGGCTTCCCAACTTGGGTGAAAAGCTTTCTGACGGAGCGTCTTGATGAGAAGGGCAGTGTAGTAAGGGTAATCGCTGTAGCGGAAGAGATAAGGAATGTGGAAGCTTGGCTGGTTGGAAATGGCGAGTTGCCCAAAAGGAGCAGTAGACATTTCGCTCATTTCGTGAATCTCGTAGCCATAGCCTATTGTCTCAAAGAGGGGAGCATCTTGACAGGTTTTCAAAAGATAGTTGCTGAAGGTTTCTTTTCCACCCATAAGTTGGATTAAGTCTGGGATGTCGTGAAGGACGCCTAAAGTTGCTTGGATGGCTGAACATTCGGCATAATCACGTCCCCAACTATAAGGAGAGAAGTCAAGGCGGAAGTTGCCTTGACTATCACGCGCTCGCATGTAACCTGTCTCAGCGTCAAATAGATGTCGGTAATTGTGTGAAGTAGTCTTATAAGTCTCAGCAATCTCTATTTGCCCCAGTTTTTCGGCACAGCTTGCGATACAAAAGTCACTATAGGCATAGTCTAGGGTGTGGCTGACGCTTTCGTGGTGGTCGGTAGATAGGTAGCCTAGTTCTTGGTATTGGGCTAGTCCGTGGCGGCCATTGATGCCAAGAGGGTCGGACTTGCTGGCTGTTTCAAGCATGGCTTGAAGGAGTTCTTCTTCCAAGTCGGGAGCCATGTCCTTGCAGGCGCTATCTGCGATAATGCCATCTAGCAGGGTACCCGGCATCATGCCACGTTCATCTGGGGCCAGCCATTTTGGAAGAAATCCGGTATCGCGGTAGCTATTGAGGAAACCTTCTAAAAAGAGACGATAATGCTCTGGTATGATAAGGGCAAAGAGGGGGAAGGTGGTGCGGAAGGTATCCCAGAAACCATTGTTGCTAAAGAGGACACCGGGCTTGACAGTTCCAGTAGCCAGATCTTTGTGGATTGCTTGCCCTGATTCATCAACCTCATAAAAAGTCTGTGGGAAGAGGAAGAGTCTGTAAAGGCAGTGGTCAAAGAAGGTTCGGTCAGCCTCTCCTGTCTCGATAACGTCAAAACGATGGAGGAGATTTTCCCAGTTCGCTTGGGCACTTGCTTTACTGCTATCAAAATCTTCTTGAGGTAGATTGACTAGAGCTTGAGAAGGGGAGATGAAAGAAGTGCCTAGTTGAATCTCAGCATGGCTGCTTGCTAAGTCAATTCGCCAGTCTCCACCTTCTTGGCTGATAGCAAGAATATCCGTATTCGACTGTAGAGCAGTGAACATCGTTAGCGAATTTTTATTGGTTTCAGTTTTACCTTCTTGTCGCAGGGCAAGAGTCCGCTTATTTACTTGTTCTACTGTCAGTTCATCTGCTGCGTGAAGATAGAGGGAGAGGGCTTTACCTTGCTTTTGCTCCAAACGAATAGAAGCTCCGTAGCAAGTCGGTGTGAGCTGGCTTTCAATCTGATAGCGCAGGGAGAAAATCTTCAGATAATGAGGCTGGAAAGTAGCCTTATTCATATCATAGGAAGATTGGCGGTGGAAGAGACTGTCTCCACCTAGTTGACCTGTGACAGGTGTCAGGAGGAGCCAAGAGTAGTCCCCAATCCAAGGACTGGGTTGGTGGGTTAGTCGAATCCCCTGAAAGATAGGCAGATGCGGATCGAAAAACCAAGAGCCCTCCTGGTCACTGGTCTGGGGCACAAAGTAATTCATCCCAAAAGGAAGGCCTGTATAAGGCAGGGTATTTCCTCGGGAAAAGGCATGCTTGCTGGCAGTTCCAAAGCGAGTATCGATGGTTTCAAGTAGTGGTTTCATAGTCTTTCCTTTAGCTGTTTTTCTACATTATATCAGAAAAAGAAGGCCTTTAGAAAAGGAGTTTCAAAGATAACTATTTTGTAGAAAAATGAGCCTTTTTTAAAATAAATCTAACAAAAACCCTGTTGCTATTGGCTTTTTGCTTTGTCTTGAATTGTTAATTTTTGAATTTGCTCCCCTTTTTGCTCCCCTTATAGTGCTTTTAGTGCAGTTTCGTAGAATGATACTGCTTTTTTTGCGTTCTCTTTTGAGAGGTGGCTATATGTGTCCATGGTCATGCTGATTTGAGAGTGACCTAGACGGTGTTGGAGTTCTTTGTATGGTATTCCAGAGTTAAGCAAGAGACTAGCGTGAGTGTGCCGGAATCCGTGAAAGCCAATGTTAGGAACGTCAGCACGCTTAAAATGTGTTAGTAATCTTTTTTTAAGTTTTACAATGCTAGTATATTCATGAATGAAGTCAGAAAATACGACACTTTCACGTTGCCCTATCTTCCAAGCTTCTTTAGTTTGGCGTAGTTTGTACTGCTTCAGCATGCTAACAGTCTCTTGATCTATATCTATATCCCGATAACTAGACTTCGACTTTGGGCTATTGATTTCTAAATACCGATTTAGTGTTTTGGTGACATGCACGATAGCATTATCTAAATCTATATCAGACCAAGAAAGGGCTAAAGCTTCATTGATACGACAACCAGTTGCCAGTAGGAACTTATAGAGCGTTACATCATAGTAATAACGATATTTACAACTATCTAAATTATCAAGATAAACAAGAAACTTTTTTAACTCTTGATTATCAAAGTGCTTTAGCTTTTGTCGCTTTGCTTTCTGAGTGTTGCGAGGTAAAACCACATCACGCGCAGGATTGGACGGTATAGCTTGCATGGTTACGCCATACTGTAAGATACGTTTGTTTAAAGCGTGTATCTTGTCATAATGTAGAAAAGCCCCTTTTTCCCCTCTATTAGTCTTATCAGCAAGTTCGTTGATAATGGACTGGATAAGTGGAGTAGTGAGCTTATCGAGCTTATACTCCCCGAATGTAGGCAATATGTGATTATCTATTAGCGCTCTAACGTTTCCTTGAGTGTTTGGCTTAACTGTATTCTTATAGCTTTCCCACCAGAGAGTTGCCAATTCTTGATAGTTTTTTATGGTAACAGCCTTTTGTCTGGTAGATCCTGCTTTTTGAAAAGCTATTTTTTCTTTAGTGGCCTTTTGCTTTACCTCTTTATGTGTCCGACCTGTTACTTTGGTTTTTACTTTCTTTCCTGTTACCTGGTCAACTCCTAGATATATATTAGCACGATAGACTTTACTACCGTCTTTTTTTATAACTTCAGTTATTTTCATGATGATAAACCTTTCTAAAATACATCAGCAGGCAAGCCATTATCAAAAAGGTTTTATATCATGCTAGGGGATTCACAGTTTGCCCTGTATTCAATTTTAAGCAGTCAGACGGTAAATAATACCAGAGTTGGAAACAAGGCGGATATGGGGCTTATATGGGCAATAGAAAAAGTGTACCGACTAAAAAGCTGATACACTTAATTTCTTGTTGTAACCCTGACCTATATAGAGATACAGGTATAGAGCAGTGTAACCCATAGGGTTTCTTTTACGATTAAGAATTACGGTATCACTTTTTAGAAAGTTTTACAAAATAAAAAAACACCGGTGTTTTAAGTCCGATGTTTTTAGATAAGTTCCGAAAAACGTTATCGCGATTAATAGTTACTATTCTATCAATAAGTTACATTTTTTGCAACAAAAACATCGAAAATTTATAGATTTTTTAAAAATAGCTTTATTTTTGCGAAACTATCTACTCCAAGGATTAAATGGACATCGTGGGGGTTTTTGATAGTTTGAGAATACTCTTTAATTATTTTTTCATAACGAGTAATGAAACTCCGTATTTCTATCTTACTAAAACGTAGTAGTTTTAAATAATAAGCAATCAAAATTACATAATCAGTAATTGTTTTGAAGTTTATATTTTTAACTTTAGTATGTTTCTCAAGGTGTTTAATGATCATGCCCTTAATTTTAAAAGTATTAAAACGACAATCAAAAACAACGTTATTATGAGCGATTGCATTGCGTAAATCTTTAATAATGAAGATGTGTTTGGATAGTAATTCAAGATTGGTATCTAGACTAGTGTCTAAACAACCTAAATCTTCTTGAATTTTACGGCGGGTGTGATTATTTAGTCTCTCAATAATACTCCCTAAGTCTCCCATTGTAGTATGCTCAAAAATTGCCCAGAATGGTATTGATTTATTTTGATGGACATAATGCTGAATGATGGAACTTTTAGTGTAATTATTTGCTATTGTGCCTTCCATATTACGACGTAGATTTAGAAATTTACCCATTTCTTTCTTATACTCTTTTGAGTTTTTTGGAAAATCATCGAAGTGATTCAATTTTTGTTTAAAGATAGAATCCATGTAAATATCGGAATCTGTTACAAGAACTTCGAGCGTGTAATTGTTGATTGCTGTTTCAACTTTCATAACTTCAGGATATAATAGCGCCTTTAATGTATTATCGAAATTATAAGTTTTTTTGATTTCATCAAAAGTTGTAAAACTAAGCAAATTATTCTTTTTACGAACAAATCTGTAAGCCTTGTAACCGTGGTAATATCCTATGTTTCTGAGAGTTCTTTTTTGAGAACTCCCCTTTATTTTAATTTTATGACTTTTTCTAATATGACGCATCAGGCCGTCGATGCTTTTTCCTTTTTCGCTCATGATTCTCCTTTCTATTTGTAAAATTCGCTCAATTTTGCGCTTTAGTCTGTAAAATCGGCTTTCTATTCTTCAATTTCCCCCGTTTTTGCACTTTAGAGAGTGGAAAGTGGAAATTTATTTGCTATTAATCGTTGTCTTTTTTAAATGATACTGCATCTTTCTTTGCAAATTTTTTTGCAATAGTTCTAAGTAGTTCTCTCTCATCATCTGTGCAGAAAAAGTAGTTAAGCATCAATTCTAGGGCGAATGGTTCAAGATGCTTTCTTAATTTTTCATAGTCATAAAAATCTAAATCGGTTTTTGATAATTGCATATAGTCAAATTCTTGCCATGAACGATACTCTCTTGGTGTTGGAATGTAACCATCAAATGGGTCTTTTTTACTATTTGTGTAATTTAGTAAGTATCCAACACTTACCCCAAAGTAATCAGCTAATTGTTTTGCTTTTTCTGGTTTGATTTGGCTTTCTCCGTTTTCCCAATTTTGAAGAGTCCGATAATGAACCCCAATATTCTCAGCTAACTCTTTTTGAGATAGCTTTTTTTCTTGTCTTAATTCTTTCAATCTATTCATGCTTTATCACACCTTTCACAGATGATTATATACTATATCTTAAAAAAAGTACAATTTTTTTGTGCAAAAAATTAAAAAAACAGTTGACAATAGAAAAAATATTGTGTATCATACAAATCAAGCATAGAAAAATTGTGCATAACCTCCTCCAACCTTTCACACTTTCAATCTATTCATGGAGGGGGATTTTTTTAGAAAGGGGGAAACCTATGAGCAAACTACGAGGCTATCGAGTTATGTTAGGGCTAACTCAACAACAGATGGCGGACAAGCTAAAAATTTCTTTGCAGTCATACAATAACAAAGAATTAGGTAAAACGCCATTCAATGACAAAGAACGCCTAGCAATTAAATCAATGGTTGCAGAAATCAAATCAGATATAACCATAGATGAACTATTTTATAGCTAGAAAGGAGCGAATCAATCGCAACACTACAATACATATACAGATTTCTTATGTGGTGCTTTACCACTGGGGATTGACCTGCTCGGAAGAAATATCCGACCTAGAACATAAAGGAGAAAACAACATGAACAATAAACAAGTATATCAAGCACAAACAACTGACCACGGTATCGCTAGAGCATTAGGCGAAGAAATTCGCATGATCACAGACGTTGAAGAAACAGCTTACAATGGACACGGTGAAATCATTGTTGAGTACACCAGTGGCGTTGCATTGACAAAACTATTTGACCGTATTAAATCACTTTACGAAAAAGGCGAAAGCTACGAAACAAAACCATTCTTACATTTTAAAGTATTGGAAGATGATATTGAATCAAGCCCAAATGGAGTTTTCACTGCTAAAGAGGTGGCGGAGTTTTTAGGAATTTGATTAACAATAAGGAGCAAACCAATGGAATTAGTCTATATGGACGGTAAAAAAGAGCCGTATACACTGAGCAGTATTGTGGCAGAGTGCACGGGATTGCAACATCACACAATAACCAAGACGATCCGCAAACATCAAGTAAGGTTTGAACAGTTCGGAAAGGTTGGATTTAAAATCCAAGCTATGGAGAGTGGCCAGAATACCAAGGACTATATTTTGAATGAGCAACAAGCGACCTTGTTAGTTACATTTTTAAAGAATACCGAGCAAGTGGCCAACTTCAAAACCAACCTAGTCAAAGCCTTCTTTGAAATGCGTGAGGAGCTTTCTAAGTTTCGTATGCAGAGGGAGCTAGAAAAGCCAAAAAGAAAAACACTGCATGACAGTATTGAAACATGGGAGGCAAAACCCAAGCACGCGCATAGCACCATGAACAACCTGCTACTAAAAGCAGTAACCGACAGGAACGCTAAGCAGTTAAGGGAAGAACGTGGGGGCTATAATGGCATCGATAGCTTGACCAGTGAGGAGCTGGAGCAGTACCAGGCATTTGAAGACATGGTAATAGCCATGATTGGCTTGAATATGAGTTATCAGGAAATCAAAGCTATGGCATTCAGAAATAAAAAAACACGCCAAAGAAGCGCGTGATTGCAACAAAAAAGGCTTAGCAATAACCACACCGCAGAGCCTTTCACACTAACACTAAAACGAATTTAACAAAAAGCAGGCAAGCTATTATCAAAGAGGTTTTAGTAAAGATTTATACCTAGATTATAGCATATTTAGGGCAATTTGACCATACGGAGAGCGCCAACTCTTTAAACTGGTACTTTCTCACGCTTTCAATTTGGCGACTCTGAGTGTGAGGATATCGTCTATAAGAAACAACTCAAAAATCCCCACACTCTCCGACCGCCAAGTTTTTGAGTGTGAGGATATCCTGGATAGTAAACGACAATTAAAAGGCCAACGGAGGAAAAACATGATAGCAGATCAATTAGAAGCTATTTCAACAAATTTAGAAGAAATACAAGAAATTCTTGTAGGAGATGGAACTGCATTAGCTAAAAGAGAAATTAGTAGAGTATTGAACGACTTGGATGATGTCTACAATGAACTAACTAGCACAGAATACCGTGAACAACAGGAAACACTTAAGGAACAGACGGAAAGGATGAAACAGAGAGTAGTTGCTGAAGTAATAGGAGAACTAGAAGAACGAGAAGAGTCTTATTACAGAAATTATTGGGGTGATACTAAGTTTATAAAGCTACTTTCCAACTTTGATGGATTTCTTTTCTTAAACACTTACCTAGCTGAAATAACTAAAGAGAATACCTACCCAATGGAACAAAGCCAATTATTGAATTATGTATGGGAAGTCATAGCGGTTGATATCGCAAAGAAAAAACGAGGGAAAAAGAACGTTTTGGATTCATGGACAGACTCATCCTTATATACTCGTGGAATGATGATTGATTAGGAGGCAATGCAATGACATTAGACCTAGACAACATGACACAAGCAGAATTTGATAAACAAATGGCTGAAATCAAGGAGAGAAATCCGAATCTCTTCCAGTTTATTGCTGATTTTGTAGATAGAAAGGTAAGTACCGAAGAGGTAGATGAGTTTTTGAAGATGGAGCGAACTGATCAAGTGGAATATATCAAGAATTACAAAGCGAGGGCATAGCATGAATGAACTAGATTTGACCAATACACAAGCGGTTGTCTTTATGATGGTATTGATTGGCTTACTGCTTTATCTAAACCACCGAGACCGCAAAAAAAGCGCCCAATTTGAGCGAGAAAACCAACAGACGATAGAAACACCTAGCGAAGATTTAAGCCCTGATTATGGGCGTTATATCCAGCTTGCAGGGGTCAACGTATGGGGAGGAACTGAATGAGTCTATCAGAGAATGACAAACGAGTATTAAGACTAATCAAGGTAGGGGCTGAGAACTCCATAACAGGGGCAGAAATCAGCCTGATCACTAAGCTAGCAGAAAGAACCGTGCAAGATATTATCAGCCGTCTAATCACGCGCCATAGCGTTCCTATTGTTGGGGTTCGCCATGGAATATTTAGAGGATATTTTATCCCAGCTAACAAAGAGGAGCTACTGGACGGAGCAAAAACATTTTACAATCAAATACGAGAAGAAGAAAAGCGCCTAGCGGTGTTGATGAACAGCGACTTAGAAAGTTATAAGGATTTACTAAAGGGGGTATGTGGATATGTTTAGCCTAAGTCGAGAAAGTGAGCAAGACCTAGCGCATGGCATTCTGGAGGTAGTGGAAAGATACCTGGAAGCGCGTGATATACACAAACCACGACTGACAGGTTTAATATCAGCCCAGGAAGTCATGGATGAGTTAGATATAAAATATATGACACTCCAAAAATGGGAAAAAGCAGGGCTAAGGCGATACCAGCCCCCACTAGAAGATACTCGGAAAATCTATTATAGAATTTCTGATTTGATGAAGTTTCTGGGGGTGGAGAATGACAATTTATGAGGCTAAAGGCTTTCAGAGTAATCTTGTCTATCCATTTGATAAAATTGAGCCGTTCCAGTACATTGAACGCTTTAACCCTTTGGTAGTTCCTGAAGGGGCAAACATTGAAGAATTTAAACGTACACAAGCGCCTTACTGTATCAGTGGGAAAGTAACGCCAGAAAAGAATGGCAGTTACAAGCGAAACAACTCCAGTCTAATCTATCGGGATTTGATTTTCCTTGATTATGACGATATACAGGGGACGTCTGAGGGCTTTATAAAGGCTGTTTCTAGCGCTTTATTTGGCTACTCCTATATCTTATACCCGACTATTAAACATAGCTTAGAAAAGCCCCGTTTTCGCCTTGTAGTGAAGTCTGACAACGTGATGAACGAGGCAACCTATAAGCAGGTAGTGAAAGAGATTGCTGATAAGATTGGGCTACCCTTTGACATGGCAAGTCTAACCTGGTCACAACTCCAAGGGCTGCCAGTAACAACAGGCGACCCAGCAAGTTATCAAAAGATTGTAGAGCATGGACTTGATTATCCAGTCCCACAGACAACGGCTGAACTAGTTAAACAGAATGCTACAAGCCTTCCATATACTCCAAGGCCAAGCGGTCAGAAATCTATGACCATGAGGATCATTGACACGCTTTTCAACGGATTTGGAGACGAGGGAGGGCGAAACGTAGCATTGACACGCTTTGTAGGTTTACTCTTTAATAAGTGGGTTGATTGTGACCTAGAGACCGCTTATGAACTTACAAAGATAGCCAATAGCGTGACAGTTGAACCATTGCCTATTGAAGAGCTAGACCGCACTTTTAGCAGTATAGCACGGGCTGAATATAGAAAGAGAGGTTAGAACCATAGAACTAGAAGAATTAGCAAACCTAAAAAGTGAAATCTTGGAGGTCAGAGAGCAAGAACAACCTCCTAGAACGATGAAGGAGCTTGAAAATCGTATCTTTAAAGCTGGTGAAGAATGGCGGAAAGAGAATACTGAGATTAAAGAAAAAGATGGGAATATTAAGGAGTCAGTTCCACTCCCTAGCACTTTTACAGTAGCAAAAATACTGAGCGAGATTGTCACATTTACTTTTATCAGCAAGAGCAATATACCTGATTATAGCCTACTCTATATCTATGATTTAGACGAGGGTATCTATACCGCTAGTAATGATCTTTTCAATCTTTTGTGTAAAACTTTTGATGTTAGAATTAAACCCAGAGAGTGGCCACAGATTAAATTAATGGTTAGAACATTAGCAAAGATACGAAAACCTTTAGAAAGTTCTAACCTCATTCCCGTACAGAACGGTATTATCAACTTAGAAACTAAGGAACTGCTCCCTTTTAGTCCTAAGTATGTAATTACAAGTAAGATAAGCACGGCCTATAAATCTCCTACACGAGTCCCAAGAGATAGAGAAGGCAAAACGTTTGATGATTGGCTAAACTCAATCGCTTGTAATGACAGTGAACTGGTAACACTACTTTGGCAGATTATCCTTGAAGCTATTAACCCTAACCATACCCGAAATAAGTTTGCTATCTTCTACGGGGACGGTAACAATGGTAAAGGGACATTTCAGCGCTTCCTTATCAATCTGATAGGGGAAAGTAATATATCAGCCTTAAAGCCTGCACAGTTCGGAGAAAAGCATAACTTGGAGACCTTGGTAGGTAAGGTTTGTAATATTGGAGACGAAGCGCCAAACGAATACTTAAAAAATCCGTCTGATTTAATGAGTATCACTAGTGGCGATACAGTCCTAGTCAATCCAAAAGGACGCCCAGCCTTTGAAGCTACTTTCAAGCTATTCAATATCTTTTCAGGGAATTATATCCCCAATGGTGGCAACAAGACAAAAGGTTGGTATCGTAGAATTATGATCGTCCCTTTTAATGCTGACTTTAACGGGGAGAAGGAAAAACCTTGGATAAAAAATGAATTTTTGGCCAATGATGAAGTCCTAGAATATGCCCTCTACAAAGCTATCAATCAAGAGCCATTTACACACTTTATCGAACCTAAAGCAGTCAAAAACCTGTTAAAAGAGTATCAAGAGGATAATGATTACTTACTTTCATGGGTTAAGCATGAATACATGGAAAGAGGTTGGCATGAGCTGGACGTAGTACCTGTTTTTATACTGACCAGATCGCTGAAGCATTATGCTGAAGATATGGGAATATCGAAGCCTAATGTTTACGGGGCAGGAAAAGAGACTATCAAACATTTACAACAGTTAACACCTTATCATTACGATATTAAAAAGAAACGTGTGAATCCTTCAGATTTTGAGAAACTAGATGTTTGGAGTAGCGATAAGATGAAGTTGAAGTCACCTCAACACTCTATTACTAAAAATAAATAGTGTGACATTCTTTTTATGACTAAACGCTTGATAATACAGTGTTTTTAGTTAAAGGTGTGACATTGTGTGACGTTCTCAAAAAAGAAGGTCACACCCCTTGAAGCATTGATATATCTAGCTTTAGGGAGATAGGTGTGACATTGTGACATTCTTTCCAACTCTTATATATAGAAAAAATGCAGTATTTATATATAGGAACGATAAAACAAAAGAATGTCACATGGTCACAAGGTAGTGAAACACCTAGAGCCTCAAGGGTTTGAACGTGTGACGTTCTTTGTCACACGAAGGTCACAAAAACGACTTAAACACCAATTAAAGGAGAAAATACATGAAAACAAAAATATTTATTTATGACAATTGGAAGCAACCTCTTGAAGAATTTGAGCAAATAGTAAACGACTTCATGGCAACCGTGCAGGTAATTGATGTAAAACATTCAACAACGATTTCAGACACATGGATTACATTCACCATGGTAGTATTATACAAGTAGCAATGAAGGAGACAAACAACATGATGTTAAAAACAGTTTCAAATAAAGCAAAAACATTTACTTTTACTTACGAATTTAAAGACCTAGATACTGCTATGGTAGCAGGTCACGCGCTACTGGGATATATGACTGGGACATATTGCCAGCCTACAATCTCATTGACCTACAAGGATAAGGGAACGCTTGTAGCTGAGTATGTGGAGGATAGCAAACTAAACAAGACCTTCAAGCGTATTTGTGACAGTTTCAAAGATTATTACAAACAACCAGAGGGAGATGAAGCGTTTGAAGAACGTTACAAACAGGAGCGCGTGCTTCAACTCAAAGAGTCAGAGGATTTTGAGAGTTTGCTGAATAAGGTCACAGACTACGAGCTGGAACTATTAGACTATGCTGATCGCTTGCTTTCTGATAAGCCTATCCCTATGGACTCTATGACTGCTTTTGGTACGTTGGAAATGCTGGACGATGAAAGTATTAGCCTACTCCAAAAATTGGACGTAGAGGGCGAATATAAAGGCCTTGCTGATTATGTGGCAGAGGCAGAAAGCTAGAACTATCAAGAGAGGCACCAGCCTCTTTTTGTGGTTTTATTACTACTAACCCAATCGATTTGGGTTTTTCTATATAAAGGTATTTTGAATGAATGGAAATTATAGAATCAATAACCATAGAAACGTTTATAAAGCCAATGAAAGACAAGAACATTAGTCATGGTATAGCTGAGTTGGACGGTAGAAAACTAGAAATAGACTTAAATAACCTGTACATCATCTTTGAATGCAATCATTTTGATTTAGCAAGAATACCAGGAACCAAGGGAGGTAATCGATATTTCTTTATCTGTCCTATTTGTGGTAATCGTTGCAGAAAGCTTTATAAGAGACTTTTGCTCTATGGTTGTGGATTATGTCAGAAAATACACAAGCAAACACTGAACCGAAGCAAGACAGATTGCCAATACTATTGGGAGAGAGCACTGAGAGAAGCTAGAAAGGTAGAACCAAATTGGAGTCCTAGACGTGGTGGATATATGTTTGATAGTTTCCCAGAAAGACCAAAGTATATGAAACAGAAACGATATTACAAGCATTATCAAAAGTTTGTTTACTATACTAGAAAGGGAGATAGATTTTGGTTGAATGGATTGAGTAATCTGAAGTAGTGATTTGGAGGATTTACAAACAAATCTAAATAAAGATCATGGTTAGAAAAAAATGATATAAATATTGTTTAGCGTTATAGTTACAACAGTCGATTACAAGATACTAAACAGGCATGAAGGCTAGACAGGAGGCAGAAATACCCCCTTGATTTTTGAACGGGGGTATATAATGTTCGGGAATAGGAACGCTGCCCTCTTCCTTGCAAAAAATTCCCTTTTTGAAATGTTTTTAATTTTTGTAGAATGCAGCATTACTAAGTGTTTAGCTTGATTTTTTGACCGATAAAGCTACTCCAATTTTATAACATAGTGGGGGCTATCTCCCTCCCCACGCGCTTCTATGAGCTTCACCCGTCATTGTACATTTTTTCTCACGGGAAAGCACTTGAACCTAGAGCGAACATAGAGAAAGTGGCCATATCCCCCTATCATTTATCAAGCAGATAAGAGCAATAAAAACCCTCCTTAACTCCCTGAGAAACGATAAGCAGATAAGCCAAGACTTACCACCTCAGAATGATTAGGTTTTGATTAGGTTTTGGTTAGGTTTTACATTTTAAAATAGCAAGGTACAGGACTTTATTCTAGAGATAAAATACTAAGATTTCCTAAGATACAAATACTTTTAGAGATAAAGAACGTTAAGGGGGGACAATCGAACTCCTAGAAAACGCAAAAAAAGCCAGCACAGGGCTGACTCCTTTATAAATTATTCCTTAAAATTATTATACCATAAAGGAGTAGCAACTTGACTATTAAAGAAATAGAGGAACAACTAAAAAGAGTAAGGAAAGGGAACGAACTTATCCAGAGATTGCAACTAAAGTACCAGAGTTTAGACAATGGGCTATTATCAGGATCCAATCAATTCACTACAAGGGTAAGCACAAGCAAAACAAACAACGCTGAAAATAAACTGATTGAGACTTTGGAATTAAGAGATAAGATAGTGGAGCAGATACAAGCTATTATGGATGAACGATTTGAAGTTTTGAACATGATCAATCAGTTAGATGATGTAGTAGAAAATTTGGTTTTGGTAATGTTATATGTGAACAACCTACCTATGGCTCAGGTTTGTAAGGAGTTAGATTTTAGCAAGGTACAGATTTACAGAATTAGGAAAAAAGCCATTGAGAACTTGGCCAAGGTGGAAAATGCCAATCGATAAAGAAGAGACGATAAAACAAGCATACAAATTTCTAAAAAGCTATCACTCGTTGGTTAAACTGAGCCTAGGCGGTCAAGATGGAGCATTTGAAGCCAAAGCGATGGAGCTACTGCGCGTGATCGAAGCCTTCAGGGACAATCTGGACGATGTACGACGTGAGATATTCGCCAATCTCTTTACAAGACGAACTGGAGAGAGGTTAAAGTTATGGCAGATATACGAGACACTAGACATTGATAGGGCTGAGTATGAACGTCTCAAAGCTGAGATACTGCTAGACTTTGCTAAAAGCTATCGTGGTGGTGTTTTGTTGAAAAAAATTTGAGATTTAAGCGAGAGAACATGGACATTTATGGACACATATCGCCAGTTGTTGAACAGCTAATAAAATGTTAGCAGGTATGAACAAGTATGAACATATTCCACCAGTCGTTGAAAAACTAAAAAATGCTCTCTGGGTCTGAAAAGTTCCTACATATTCCACCAGAACGGAGAGTTAGAAGAGTAAATGTTGGTAAATGTAGGCTGAGGCTTCATATTCACCCTCTATTTTGCTTTGTTTCGTACTGGACAACTAAAACACCACGGATAAACTACAAGCCCTTAGAAACGAATCTGGGGGCTTTTGTGAGGTCATAATCTTATAAATCACGCGCTCCATGGTATAATATATCTATCAGCAATCAGAAACCAAAGTATGGAAAAGTATGTACATATTTCATCAGAAAACAAAAAAGCACGTTTGACCGTGCTAGTTTCTTGCCTGCTGAACTCGTCAAATCTTAGCCCTTTTGTGGGGCTTTTTTTGCTCCCCTTTTTGCGTACTTTGGGGGAGCAAGTAGTAAAAAGTAATGTTAGTAATTTTTATTAAAAAGCGCGTGATATAAGGGTCAGGAAGCCCTAAGGAAACCTAAAATAATAATTCTTTTATTATGTAGAAAAACGACTATCATTTGTGTATGTATTTTCTGTCCCAAAAGCTATATACTGAAAATGAAACTTGTTTGAAAGAGGACTGATACATGATTTATTCGAAAGAAATTGTTAGAGAGTGGCTTGATGAAGTAGCAGAGCGGGCCAAAGACCATCCAGAGTGGGTGGATGTCTTTGAGCGTTGCTATACAGACACCTTGGACAATACGGTTGAAATCCTAGAAGATGGCTCAACTTTTGTCTTGACTGGGGATATTCCTGCTATGTGGCTTCGGGATTCAACGGCCCAGCTACGACCCTACCTTCATGTGGCTAAAAGAGATGCCCTCCTGCGTCAGACCATTGCAGGTTTGGTCAAGCGTCAGATGACCTTGGTGCTCAAGGATCCTTATGCCAACTCTTTTAATATTGAGGAAAACTGGAAGGGGCACCACGAGACTGATCACACCGACCTCAATGGCTGGATTTGGGAACGCAAGTATGAGGTGGACTCGCTTTGCTATCCTTTGCAGCTGGCTTATCTCCTCTGGAAAGAGACTGGCGAGATTAGTCAGTTTGATGAGACTTTTATCGCAGCTACTAAGGAAATTCTTCATCTGTGGACGGTAGAACAAGACCACAAGAACTCTCCTTATCGTTTTGTCCGAGATACGGACCGCAAGGAAGATACCTTGGTAAATGATGGCTTTGGACCTGATTTTGCAGTGACTGGTATGACCTGGTCAGCCTTCCGTCCAAGTGATGACTGCTGTCAGTATAGCTACTTGATTCCGTCCAATATGTTTGCAGTTGTAGTCTTGGGTTATGTCCAAGAAATCTTTGCAGAACTAGACCTAGCTGATAGCGAGAGTATTATTGCTGATGCTAAGCGTCTCCAGGCTGAAATCCAAGAAGGCATCGAAAACTACGCCTACACCACCAACAGCAAGGGTGAAAAGATTTACGCCTTTGAAGTGGATGGTTTGGGAAATGCTAGTATTATGGATGATCCAAACGTACCAAGTTTGTTGGCGGCGCCTTATCTGGGCTATTGCGACATTGAAGACGAAGTCTATCAAGCCACTCGTCGTACCATTCTGAGCCCTGAAAATCCATATTTCTACCAAGGAGAATACGCTAGTGGGCTCGGAAGTTCTCATACCTTCTATCGCTATATCTGGCCAATTGCTCTTTCTATCCAAGGCTTGACAACAAGAGATAAGGCAGAGAAGAAATTCTTGCTGGATCAGCTGGTTGCATGCGATGGTGGGACAGGTGTTATGCATGAAAGCTTCCACGTGGATGACCCAACTCTCTACTCTCGTGAATGGTTTTCTTGGGCCAACATGATGTTCTGCGAGTTGGTCTTGGATTACCTAGATATCCGCTAATACTCTTCGAAAATCAAATTCAAACCACGTCAGCTTCGCCTTGCCGTACTCAAGTACAGTCTGCGTCTAGCTTCCTAGTTTGCTCTTTGATTTTCATTGAGTATAAGGAGCTCGCTTTAGTTTCACCGATTCGTGTCAGAATCATACTTTTACATTTAAAACGTTAAAATTTAAATTTAGAATGAGGTTTTACTTCATGGAAAATGTTGTTGTACATATTATCTCACATAGTCACTGGGACCGTGAGTGGTACTTGCCTTTTGAAAGCCACCGTATGCAGTTGGTGGAATTATTTGACAATCTCTTCGATCTCTTTGAAAATGACCCTGAGTTCAAGAGTTTCCACTTGGATGGACAAACTATTGTCCTTGATGACTACTTGGAGATTCGCCCTGAAAATCGCGACAAAGTCCAACGCTACATTGACGAGGGCAAACTTAAAATTGGTCCCTTTTATATCTTGCAGGATGACTACTTGATTTCAAGTGAAGCCAATGTCCGCAATACTCTTATTGGTCAGCAAGAAGCTGCAAAATGGGGCAAATCAACCCAGATTGGTTATTTTCCAGATACCTTTGGAAATATGGGGCAAGCGCCTCAAATCCTTCAAAAATCAGGCATTCACGTGGCAGCCTTTGGCCGTGGTGTGAAGCCGATTGGATTTGACAACCAAGTCCTCGAAGATGAGCAGTTTACATCTCAGTTTTCAGAAATGTACTGGCAGGGTGCAGATGGTAGTCGTGTTCTCGGTATCCTATTTGCCAATTGGTACAGTAATGGGAATGAAATTCCAGTTGATAAAGACGAGGCCTTGACCTTCTGGAAACAAAAATTGTCAGACGTGCGTGACTATGCTTCGACAAACCAATGGTTGATGATGAACGGATGTGATCACCAGCCTGTACAGAAAAATCTGAGCGAAGCCATTCGTGTGGCCAATGAACTCTTCCCAGATGTGACCTTTGTTCACAGTTCCTTTGATGAATATGTCCAAGCTGTGGAAGGTGCCCTTCCTGAACACCTATCATCGGTGACAGGTGAGTTGACCAGTCAGGAAACAGATGGTTGGTACACACTTGCCAACACTTCTTCATCCCGCATTTACCTCAAACAAGCCTTCCAAGAAAATAGCAACCTTCTAGAGCAAATAGTAGAACCCTTGACTATTATCACTGGGGGTCATAACCACAAGGACCAGTTGACCTATGCTTGGAAAACACTTTTGCAGAATGCGCCGCATGATAGTATCTGTGGCTGTAGCGTGGACGAAGTTCACCGCGAGATGGAAACTCGTTTTGCCAAGGTCAACCAAGTCGGAAACTTTGTTAAGAGCAATCTTATCAACGAGTGGAAGGGTAAAATCGCTACAGCTAAGGCTCAAAGTGACTATCTCTTTACCGTCATTAACACGGGCTTGCATGATAAGGTCGATACTGTCAGCACGGTGATTGATGTTGCGACTTGTGATTTCAAGGAATTGCACCCAACAGAAGGTTACAAGAAGATGGCTGCCTTAACCTTGCCAAGCTACCGTGTGGAAGACTTGGATGGTCGTCCTGTAGAGGCTAAAATCGAAGACCTTGGGGCTAATTTTGAGTATGATTTACCAAAAGACAAGTTCCGCCAAGCTCGTATTGCTCGTCAAGTGCGCGTGACCATCCCCGTTCACCTAGCATCACTTTCTTGGACAACCTTCCAATTGCTTGAAGGAAAGCAAGAACACCGTGACGGTATTTACCAAAACGGAGTGATTGATACACCATTTGTAACGGTCAGTGTGGATGACAACATCACAGTTTATGACAAGACAACTCATGAAGCTTACGAAGACTTTATCCGCTTTGAAGACCGTGGGGACATCGGAAACGAGTATATCTATTTCCAACCAAAAGGAACAGAGCCCATCTACGCCGAGCTTAAGGGCTACGAGGTCTTGGACAACACAGCTCGCTATGCTAAGATTTTGCTCAAACATGAATTGACAGTGCCTGTCAGTGCTGATGAAAAGCTAGAAGAAGAGCAAAAAGGGATCATCGAGTTTATGAAGCGTGAGGCTGGACGGTCAGAAGAATTGACAAGCATTCCTCTTGAAACTGAGTTGACTGTCTTTGTTGACAATCCACAAATCCGCTTCAAGACTCGCTTTACTAACACTGCCAAGGATCACCGTATCCGTCTCTTGGTCAAGACTCATAACACGCGTCCAAGCAATGATTCTGAAAGCATCTACGAGGTGGTAACACGACCAAACAAACCAGCAGCTTCATGGGAAAATCCTGAAAATCCTCAACACCAACAAGCCTTTGTCAGTCTGTATGACGATGAAAAAGGTGTGACTGTATCCAATAAGGGATTGAATGAATACGAAATCCTTGGAGACGACACCATTGCCGTGACTATTTTGCGTGCATCAGGTGAGTTGGGTGACTGGGGCTACTTCCCAACACCAGAGGCTCAGTGCTTGCGTGAGTTTGAAGTCGAATTTGCGATTGAATGCCACCAAGCCCAAGAACGCTTCTCAGCCTATCGTCGCGCTAAAGCCTTGCAGACACCGTTTACCAGCCTTCAGCTTGCTAGACAGGAAGGAAGCGTGGCTGCGACTGGTAGCCTCTTGAGCCATTCTGTTCTCAGCATACCGCAAATCTGTCCGACAGCCTTTAAGGTAGCTGAAAATGAAGAAGGCTATGTTCTTCGTTACTACAATATGTGTAATGAAAATGTACGTGTATCTGAAAGTCAACATCTCTTCCTTGACCTACTTGAACGACCATACCCAGTTCATAGAGGTCTCATTGCACCGCAAGAGATTCGTACAGAATTGATCAAAAAAGAAGAAATTTAATTTCAAAAAGTAAACATAAAGAGAAAGGAGGGGCGAAAAAGTAAGAACTAACTGCTGATTCGCCCCTTTTTATGGTAAAAACAATGACCATTGCAACGATTGATATCGGAGGGACTGGGATTAAGTTTGCTAGTCTGACTCCTGATGGGAAAATATTGGATAAGGAAAGCATTCCAACGCCAGAAAGTTTAGAGGATTTACTAGCTTGGTTAGACCAGCGCTTGTCAGAACAGGATTACAGCGGAATTGCTATGAGTGTTCCAGGAGCAGTCAATCAAGAAACTGGTGTGATTGATGGCTTCAGTGCTGTCCCTTATATCCACGGCTTTTCTTGGTATGAAGCCCTTGCCCATCATCAGCTGTCTGTCCATCTAGAAAATGATGCCAACTGCGTTGGGCTCAGTGAATTACTAGCTCATCCAGAGCTAGAAAATGCAGCCTGTGTCGTGATTGGGACAGGGATTGGTGGAGCCATGATTATCAATGGTAGACTTCACCGAGGTCGCCACGGCTTGGGTGGAGAATTTGGCTACATGACAACCCTTGCCCCTGCGGAAAAACTCAATAACTGGTCGCAACTAGCGTCAACTGGAAACATGGTGAGATACGTAATTGAAAAATCTGGTCAGACTGACTGGGATGGTCGAAAGATTTACCAAGAGGCTGCAGCTGGCAATGTTCTTTGTCAAGAAGCTATTGAGCGCATGAACCGTAATCTGGCGCAAGGCTTGCTCAATATTCAGTATCTCATCGACCCAGATGTCATTAGTCTGGGAGGCTCCATCAGTCAGAATCCAGACTTTATCCAAGGTGTCAAAAAAGCTGTTGATGCATTTGTCGAAACCTACGAAGAATATACGGTCGCACCTGTTATCCAAGCCTGCACCTATGATGCAGATGCCAATCTCTACGGTGCCCTTGTCAATTGGCTACAGGAGGAAAATCAATGGTAAGATTTACAGGACTTAGTCCCAAACAAGAGCAAGCAGTAGAGTTGCTTAAAAAGCACATTTCGCTACCAGATGTAGAGGTAGCTGTCGCCCAATCTGACCAAGCCTCTATCTCTATCAAGGGTGAGGGTGGACACTATCAACTAACCTACCGCAAACCTCACCAACTTTATCGTGCCTTATCCCTGTTGGCAACATCCCTAGCAGAAGGTGACAAGGTAGAGATTGAGGAGCAGGCGGCTTACGAAGATTTAGCCTATATGGCAGACTGTTCGAGAAATGCGGTGCTGAATGTGGCTGCTGCCAAGCAGATGATTGAGGTCTTGGCTCTCATGGGCTACTCAAGCTTTGAACTCTACATGGAAGACACTTACCAGATTGAAGGGCAGTCTTACTTTGGCTATTTCCGCGGGGCTTATTCAGCAGAGGAGTTGCAGGAAATTGAAGCCTATGCCCAGCAGTTTGACATGACCTTTGTGCCTTGTATCCAGACTTTGGCTCACTTATCAGCCTTTGTCAAATGGGGTGTCAAGGAAGTGCAGGAACTCCGTGATGTAGAGGATATTCTCCTTATTGGCGAAGAAAAGGTTTATGATTTGATTGATGGCATGTTTGCCACCCTGTCTAAACTGCAGACTCGCAAGGTCAATATCGGAATGGACGAAGCCCAC
Source organism: Streptococcus sp. SM5 (assembly GCF_027497975.1). Classification (NCBI taxonomy): domain Bacteria; kingdom Bacillati; phylum Bacillota; class Bacilli; order Lactobacillales; family Streptococcaceae; genus Streptococcus; species Streptococcus sp. SM5. The sequence continues at coordinate 89,888 of NZ_JAJNSC010000006.1, forward strand.
TTGGTTGGTTTAGGACGTTACTTGATTTTGAATGGTGTAGTAGACCGTAGTCTCCTCATGTGCCAACACTTGGAGCGCGTGCTGGATATTGCTGACAAATATAGTTTCCACTGTCAGATGTGGAGTGATATGTTCTTTAAACTCATGTCAGCGGATGGTCAGTACGACCGTGACGTGGAAATTCCAGAGGAAACGCGAGTCTACCTAGACCGTCTCAAAGACCGTGTGACCTTGGTTTACTGGGATTATTACCAAGATAGCGAAGAAAAGTACAATCGTAATTTCCGCAATCACCACAAGATTAGCCATGACCTTGCCTTTGCAGGAGGTGCTTGGAAGTGGATTGGTTTTACACCCAATAACCATTTCAGCCGTCTCATCGCTCTTGAAGCCAATAAGGCCTGTCGTGCCAATGACATCAAAGAAGTTATCGTGACAGGTTGGGGAGATAATGGTGGGGAAACTGCCCAGTTTTCTATCCTACCAAGCTTGCAAATCTGGGCAGAACTCAGCTACCGCAATGACCTAGACCGTTTGTCTGCACACTTCAAAACCAATACTGGTCTATCGGTTGAAGATTTTATGCAGATTGACCTTGCCAACCTCTTGCCAGACCTACCAAGTAATCTCAGCGGGATCAATCCTAACCGCTATGTCTTTTATCAGGATATTCTCTGTCCGCTCCTTGATCAGCACATGACACCTGAACAGGACAAACCGCATTTCGCTCAGGCAGCTGAGATTCTTGCTGACATTAAAGAAAAAGCAGGAAATTATGCTTACCTTTTTGAAACTCAGGCTCAGTTGAACCAGATTTTAAGCAGTAAAGTGGATGTGGGACGACGCATCCGTCAGTCCTACCAAGAGGGTGATAAAGAAAGGCTGCAAGAAATCGCAAGACAAGAATTACCAGAACTCAGAAGCGAGATTGAACATTTCCATGCCCTCTTTAGCCACCAATGGTTGAAGGAAAACAAGATCTTTGGCTTGGATACAGTTGATATCCGTATGGGCGGACTCTTGCAACGCGTCAAGCGTGCAGAAAGTCGCATCGAGGCTTATTTGGCTGGTCAGCTGGACTGCATCGACGAGCTAGAAGTTGAAATCCTGCCATTTACTGACTTCTACGCAGACAAAGACTTCGCAGCAACAACAGCTAACCAGTGGCATACCATTGCGACAGCTTCAACCATTTATACAACTTAAGAAACAAGAACAGTATCCCTTGTTCAGAGTGTTTCTCGTGAAACATCCCTTTCTTAAACAAGTACTCCACATAAAATAATTTGTGGAGTTTTTTCTATAATTAGTAGTTTAACCTAACCTTCAAATAGGAGTATACTAATAATGTAATCGTTATCAAAAGTCTAAAAAGGAATTTTTAGATAGATATCAAAATAAAAAGGGAGGAAATTATGAATAAGTTTTCAAAAACCTTGAGAGACAACTGGATCTTTCTCTTGATGGTTTTGCCAGGGGCACTCTGGTTGACTCTATTCTTCTACATTCCAGTATTTGGGAACGTGGTTGCCTTTAAAGACTACCACATGACCAGTAATGGATTTATAGATAGTATCGTGAATAGTAAATGGGTCGGACTCGATAATTTCAGATTCTTGTTTAGTTCAAAAGATGCCTTTATTATCACACGAAATACTGTCCTCTACAATCTCGGCTTTATCTTTATCGGTTTGATTGTATCTGTAGGGATTGCTATCATCCTCAGTGAACTCCGTTCTAAGAGAATGGTTAAGATCTTCCAAACTTCTATGTTGTTCCCTTACTTCTTGTCTTGGGTTATCATCAGTTTCTTTACAGATGCCTTCCTAAACATTGATAAAGGGGTATTCAACCATTTCCTAGAATCTATCGGAATGAAGGAAGTCAATTTCTACGCTGACTTGGGCATCTGGCCATATCTCCTACTTTTCCTAGGTATTTGGAAAGGTTTTGGATATAGCAGTGTCATGTACTATGCGACAATCATGGGAATTGATCCAACCTACTACGAAGCAGCAACAGTGGACGGAGCCAGCAAATGGCAACGAATTCGCAATGTAACCATTCCGCAGTTGACACCATTGGTAACTGTATTGACCATCCTTGCAGTCGGAAATATCTTTCGTGCAGACTTCGGTCTTTTCTACCAAATCCCCCACAATGCTGGTCAGCTTTATAACGTAACCAACGTCTTGGACGTATATGTTTATAATGGTTTGACTCAGACAGCAGATATCGGGATGGCTTCAGCGGCAGGTCTCTATCAATCAGTAGTCGGTTTGATTCTGGTTATCCTATCAAACTTACTGGCAAGACGAGTTGATCCAAACTCAGCCTTGTTCTAGAAAGGAGGAGAATATGGCAGAAAAGAAAATTAAAAAAGAAAAAATTGATAATGTCGGCATTCACTCCTTCAGTAAGAAAGCAGATATCTTCTTTAGTACCATTTCTGGTTTGGTTGCCCTCTCTTGTATCCTACCCTTTGTATTCGTTATCGTTATTTCGGTGACAGATGAAAAGAGTATCCTCCAAAATGGATATAGCTTCTTCCCATCCCAATTTGGATTAGACGGTTTTGAGTTTTTGGCACAGTTTAAGGATAAAATTCTCCAAGCCCTCTTCATCTCAGTCTTTGTAACAGTGGTGGGGACTATCACAAACGTTTTTATCACAACAACCTATGCCTACGCTATCTCACGGACAACCTTTAAGTATCGCAGATTCTTTACAATCTTTGCCCTTCTTAGTATGTTGTTCAATGCTGGTTTGGTACCGGGCTATATCGTGGTAACTCGTTTACTTCAACTTGGTGATACAGTTTGGGCCTTGATTGTTCCAATGCTTCTCTCACCATTTAACATCATATTGATGCGTTCCTTCTTCAAGAAGACCATTCCAGAAGCTATTCTAGAATCCGCTCGTATCGATGGTGCTAGTGAGGCTCGGATCTTCTTCCAAATCTGTTTGCCATTGTCACTACCAGGTATCGCAACCATCACGCTCTTGACAGCTCTTGGTTTCTGGAATGACTGGTTCAACGCCCTTCTTTACATCAAGAGTGACAACTTGTATCCATTGCAATATTTGCTCATGCAAATCCAGCAAAATATGGACTACATCGCCAAAGCAGTCGGTCTATCTGGTCAACTGGGAGTTGCTCTTCCAAAAGAAACAGGTCGTATGGCCATGGTTGTAGTCGCAACCCTTCCAATCGCGATTCTGTATCCATTCTTCCAACGCTACTTTGTAAAAGGTTTGACTATCGGTGGTGTGAAAGAATAGTACTTGTCGAGAAAAATCATTTCTCATTTCCAAACTTCCCTTGCGTGAAGTTAAGATCATTACATTGTTTATAAGTTTAAAAATAAAAAAAAGGAGTTTTTGTCATGAAAAACTGGAAAAAATATGCTTTTGCATCTGCTAGCGTAGTCGCTTTGGCTGCTGGTCTCGCTGCTTGTGGAAACCTTTCAGGTAACAGCAAAAAAGCTGCTGACTCAGCTTCAGGTGAAAAAACTGTTATCAAAATGTACCAAATCGGTGACAAACCAGATAACTTGGATGAATTGCTAGAAAATGCTAACAAAATCATCGGTGAAAAAGTTGGTGCTAAATTGGATATCCAATATCTTGGATGGGGTGACTATGATAAGAAAATGTCAGTTATCACATCATCTGGTGAAAACTACGATATCGCCTTTGCATCTAACTATGTTGTAAATGCTCAAAAAGGTGCCTATGCTGACTTGACTGACTTGTATAAGAAAGAAGGGGCAGAGCTTTATAAAGCACTTGACCCAGCTTACATCAAAGGTAACAGTATTAACGGTAAAATTTACGCAGTTCCAGTTGCAGCCAACGTTGCATCATCTCAAAACTTCGCCTTCAACGGAACTCTCCTTGCTAAATACGGTATCGATATTTCAGGTGTCACTTCATATGAAACACTTGAACCAGTCTTGAAACAAATCAAAGAAAAAGCTCCAGATGTAGTGCCATTTGCGGTTACTAAAAACTTCATCCCATCTGATAACTTTGACTACCCAGTACCAAATGGACTTCCATTTGTTATTGACCTTGAAGGAGACACTACTAAGATCGTAAACCGTTACGAAGTACCTCGTTTCAAAGAACACTTGAAGACTCTTCACAAATTCTATGAAGAAGGATACATTCCAAAAGACGTAGCAACAAGCGACACTTCATTTGACCTTCAACAAGATACTTGGTTCGTTCGTGAAGAAACAGTAGGACCAGCTGACTACGGTAACAGCTTGCTTTCACGCGTTGCGAACAAAGACATCCAAATCAAACCAATCACTAACTTTATCAAGAAAAACCAAACAACACAAGTTGCCAACTTTGTTATCTCAAACAACTCTAAGAACAAAGAAAAATCAATGGAAGTGTTGAACCTCTTGAACACGAACCCAGAACTCTTGAACGGTCTTGTTTACGGTCCAGAAGGCAAGAACTGGGAAAAAGTTGAAGGTAAAGAAAACCGTGTACGCGTCCTTGATGGCTACAAAGGAAATACTCACATGTCAGGTTGGAACACTGGTAACAACTGGATCCTTTACATCAACGAAAACGTTACAGACCAACAAATTGCAGATTCTAAGAAACAATTGGCAGAAGCTAAAGAATCTCCAGCGCTTGGATTCATCTTTAACACTGACAGTGTGAAATCTGAAATCTCAGCAATTTCTAACACAATGCAACAATTCGATACAGCTATCAACACTGGTACTGTAGACCCAGATAAAGCTATTCCAGAATTGATGGAAAAATTGAAATCTGAAGGTGCCTACGAAAAAGTATTGAACGAAATGCAAAAACAATACGACGAATTCTTGAAAAACAAAAAATCATAAGATCGATTGATTTCGTGTATTCATTCCTAATTCCTAAAAATGTGATCACTGCCTTCCTTAGTTTTATAGGGGAGGTAGTGATTTTTAGGATGTAAAAATGAAAAGAGTGGTTCTGAGGGTTTATACGATGTGATACACATACATCTATAGAGGATTTATTATGAAAAAATATCGCTTTCTTTTCAAAATGAGTGCTGTCTTCTCTTACCTATTTTTCGTATTTGGCCTTTCTCAGCTGACGCTTATTGTCCAAAACTATTGGCAATTTTCTTCCCAGATAGGCAATTTCTTCTGGATTCAAAATATCTTGAGTTTGCTATTTAGCGGAGTCATGATTTGGCTTCTGGTTAAGACAGGGCACGGCTATCTTTTTCGCATTCCAAGAAAAAAATGGCTTTGGTATTCGATTTTGACAGTATTAGTGGTAGTACTCCAGATCTCTTTTAACGTTCAGACAGCTAAACATGTTCAGTCAACTGCGGAAGGTTGGGCTGTATTGATTGGTTATAGTGGGACTAACTTTGCAGAGCTAGGTATCTATATAGCTCTGTTCTTTCTGATTCCACTGATGGAAGAGTTAATCTATAGAGGATTACTGCAACACGCCTTTTTTAAAGATTCGCGATTTGCTCTTGATTTGCTTCTTCCTTCTATTTTATTTGCTCTCCCTCATTTTTCAAGCCTGCCTAGTCTGTTAGATATCTTCGTCTTTGCAACAGTTGGAATCATCTTTGCTGGTTTGACCCGCTATACCAAGAGCATTTATCCATCCTATGCGGTGCATGTTATCAATAATATCGTAGCGACATTACCATTTTTGCTGACTTTTTTACATAGGGTATTTGGGTAAAATATTGGTACGAGAGTTAGGAATGATAGCTTTTCAATTTAAGGAGGAAAATAAGTATGACACCATTAAAATGGTTTGCTGGAGGAAGCGAAAGACGTTGTGAAGCCATGACTATCATAGATTATCTATTGGAAGATATAAAGGATACGCCTCAACTGACTCCTTTGAAAAATCAGTTAGTGAGTTATAAAAGACGATTAGAGGACGATGGGACCTCTACCCCATTTATATTGAGTCAAATGAATGTTGACATCTCACGTGTATTGATTGACAATAAGCTGATGTTATCAGAAAGTCAATCCGAGCAGATCAAAAAATTGAGAGAATTATCTGCTATTCGCTATGGTTACTGATGAAGTGCAGGGATAAGCATCTTTCTACAATTTCCAGTCAAATAAATTGCATTCGTTTTCTCAAGCAGGTATACTAGTATAGTTAGATGAAAAATTCTGAAAATTTAAGAATAGAAAAGAGAACAAATCTTATGGCAAAAGATATTCGTGTCTTACTTTACTACCTTTATACTCCAATTGAAAATGCAGAGCAATTTGCTGCAGACCACTTGGCTTTCTGTAAATCAATCGGCCTTAAAGGCCGTATCCTAGTCGCTGACGAGGGAATTAACGGAACAGTTTCAGGGGATTATGAAACAACTCAAAAATACATGGACTATGTTCACAGCCTCCCAGGTATGGAAGACCTCTGGTTCAAGATTGACGAAGAAAGTGAACAAGCCTTCAAGAAGATGTTTGTTCGCTACAAGAAAGAGATTGTCCACCTTGGTTTGGAAGACAACGACTTTGACAATGACATCAACCCACTTGAAACAACAGGTGCTTACTTGTCTCCAAAAGAGTTCAAAGAAGCTCTTCTTGACGAAGATACAGTTGTCCTTGACACACGTAACGATTATGAGTACGACCTAGGACACTTCCGTGGGGCTATTCGCCCAGATATCCGCAACTTCCGTGAGTTGCCACAATGGGTCCGTGATAACAAGGAAAAATTCATGGACAAGCGTGTCGTGGTTTACTGTACAGGTGGGGTTCGCTGTGAGAAATTCTCAGGCTGGATGGTCCGTGAAGGCTACAAAGATGTCGGCCAATTGCACGGAGGAATCGCAACTTACGGTAAAGACCCAGAAGTCCAAGGTGAGCTTTGGGATGGGAAAATGTACGTCTTTGACGAGCGTATCGCAGTCGATGTCAACCATGTCAACCCAACCATCGTAGGGAAAGACTGGTTTGATGGAACACCATGTGAACGTTATGTCAACTGTGGAAATCCATTCTGTAACCGTCGTATCTTGACATCAGAAGAAAATGAAGACAAGTACCTTCGTGGATGTTCACACGAGTGTCGTGTTCACCCACGTAACCGCTATGTTTCAGAACATGAATTGACACAAGCTGAAGTTATCGAGCGCCTAGCCGCTATCGGTGAAAGCTTGGACCAAGTAGCTACTGTATAAGATTAAACAGTCCTTAGGGGCTGTTTTTCTATGCTTTTTACTCAAAAATCTAAAGTTTGTTTCTGTATCTTTCAGGAAAATAAGGTATACTATATGTAAACGATTTCAAAGGAGTTCAGTTATGACGAAAACATTTTTTATTCCAAATAAACAGAGCATTTTAGGAGAACAGGAAATTTTGACTGCCAAGTCGCTCTTGGCCTTGGTAGATGGTTTGGAGTCACATAGCTATGATACTGTCTATCTCCGTCAGCCTCTTAATCGTCTCGAGTATATCGAGTGTGCGATAGTGGGGCAATCACAATTCCTTTTTAAGGTCAGTTATGCTGATGGTCAAAAGGCTTACCGTGTCGATCTTCCTGACCTACTCACGAAGACAGACTGGCAGATTATCAAATCATTTTTAGATGCTCTGCTTGCTTATACAGGAACTGAGATTGAAGGACTAGATGGTTTTGATTTTGAAGCTTATTTCCAAGCAAGTATTCAAACTCATATTGCAGACGCTGCAGCTCGTTTTACGATTTGTCAAGGAATCTTTAATCCTGTTTTCTTTAGTCATGAGGACTTGAAGAGCTTTTTAGAGGCAGATGGCTTGGCTCAGTTTGAAGCACGTGTACGTGCGGTTCAAGAGACAGATGCCTACTTTGCAAGAGTTTCCTTCTATCAGGATGGAGAAGGACAAGTTCACGGTGTTTACCATCTGGCTCAAGGAGTCAAGACAGTATTACCGAGAGAACCATTTGTTCCTGCAGCCTATATTGAGCAATTGGTGGATAAGGAAGTCCAGTGGGAAATTGACTTGGTTCAAATCACAGGAGATGGCTCTAAACCAGAAGACTATGAAGCCATTGCTCGCTTGGACTATGCAAAATTCCTAGAGTCACTACCATCAGCATCTTACCACCAACTAGACGCCAATCAATTAGAAATCCAACCCATCTTAGAAAAAGATTTTAAAGCATTAGCACAAGAAAAGTAAAGTAGAAGCAGGTCAATCGACTTGCTTTTTTGACATAGAAAAAATCCTGCCATGGAAGACAGGATTGCTACTCAATGAAAATCAAAGAGCAAACTAGGAAGCTAGCCGCAGGCTGCTCAAAACACTGTTTTGAGGTTGTAGATGAAACTGACGAAGTCAGTAACCATACATACGGTAAGGAGAAGCTGACGTGGTTTGAAGAGATTTTCGAAGAGTATGAAGTTTAAAGAAAGGCCAAGATACGAAGATAATCCCCAATCAGTGCTACTTCAGCTACAAAGAAGAGGAGGATAATCACTCCGTTCACAAGGACAGACAAGAATAATTGATAGAAGGAGTCGGTTTCACTGGCTTGACTTGGTCTTGTAATGATATGGAGACTGGCAAGCAGAATGATTCCAATGCTAATCACACACAAGAGGGCTGTAAATCGTAGGCTGTCAAAGAAGGCAAAGAAACTAGCAATAGCAGTGAGGATGATTGGAATGGCTAAGAGTTGACTATATTGTTGGAGAACATTTTCTAGCGTCCAGTCCTTTTCTTGGTAGATAAATCGTCTCACAACGAAACTGCCCAAGAGGAATGAAAAGAAGAAGAGCGTTGTTGCTACTAGGATAGAGATAATCGAAAAGAGATTTAATGAAGCAAATTGTTCAGGGAAGTGATTATGCATAGTTGCTATATGTCCATAGTAAGCATGTTTGATGTGGTAGATACTAAAGAAAAAGGAAGATGCAGAAAACAGAATGAGCAAAAGAAAGGCTGTGTAACTGTGTGTGCTACTTGTTTCAAGACTGCTTGTAGGAGATTTGATTGCTTCCACTAGCCAAGACCAAAAATCAAGCGCTTGCTCTTTCCATCTATCCGTAGATTTTGGAGCTTGGTCGGGGATATAGGGACTTTCTAAGGATTGACTGATAAGAAGGGGCTCTTTCGTGGTTGGTTTTTGCTGAGGAAGTGCTTCTTGACTCTCTTCAGCTATAGTGACTTTTTCTGTTTCTTTAGAAAGGTCTGGCTCTTCTTCAGTAGAATTGGATGCTTTCTTTTCTTCTATTTCTGTTCTCGTTTCACCGTCTTCAGGCGTTTCAATTGTCTCTTTTTGCTGGCTTTCCAGTTTGACTTCAGCTTGAGAGACTTCCTCCTCTACTTGAGTATTTTTTTCAATTGGTGTATCGAGATCGGCTATCGTTTCTTCAGTCTTGTCTGCAACCTCTTGAGCTTGCTCTTCAGGTTTGTTCTTGCTTGTTGTTTTTACAAAATCATTACTTTCAAACCATTCTTGTTTCATGGTAGAACCTCCTTTTTAGTTAGATAAATATGCTTCCATAGTAGCAGATGTAAGCGCTTTTGTCAACGATTTCTAGAAGAAGACTCGTGTTCCTCTGATTTGAGTAGATAGATATCCTGTTCTGCTCTGGCGATGAGTTGATCTTTTGCATCTGCTTTTTCTGTCTTATAAGGATTGCTTAATCGTTCATCTTTGTTTTTTTCGTTTTTAAACGAACGCCTTCCTTCTCTTAAAAAATGAAGAATAGAACCATGTTTTGTTGAAAGATCTAAGTTGATTCTTTGTTTTTCTTCTTCGGAAAGTAGCAGTTGTAGGTCTGTTTTCGCCACCAATTCCACCTTGCCGTGAACTTGGATATTTTCAGCGTGGAAGTGATGTTCTGTTGACTCTAGCTGACTATCTGTAAGGTCTGTATCAAAGATATTAATAATATTTGGTGTTGTGAGTTTACTGTTTTTGATACGACTTCCTTCAATTCGGAGGAGATAGCTATTATTGGTATTGATGGTCGCATTTTCAAGACTAGCATTAGTGATACTGGTTTGACCGCGATTTGCTGAGATGTTGATCCCTTTTAGACTTCTTCCTTTTGGAACTTGGAGAATAACTTCATTAAAACGACTAGAGTAGCTACTTGCGATATGGAGAATCCCGCCAATTCCAGAAGAGAGCAATGGACTTTCAGACAGTTTCTTATCAGTGAGGCTTAGAGTTTTGTCGTTTTGATTTGTGACAAGATCATGGTTAGCAGAAATAGATGGATGATAAGAAATGTGGATTTGATCATCGAAAGAGTCTGTGATGGTGAGCGCGTGTTGGTGGAGCGTAATATCTAGGTTTTCGACTTCCTTGCCAAAGGTCAGCTCTTCCATCTGACTATCATAGACAGGTTCCTTGGACATGGCAAGTAGGCTCTTGATTCCGTCAGATTGGATGCCTACAAAGAGCAGGATAAATCCGATAACGGTAGTCACCACACCAAAAATGAGAAATCCTTTTGTCAATTTACGCATGCTGGTCACCTCTCTTTCCTTTTTTGAGAACAAATTGCACCAGGCGAACAATGAGTAGACCGAAGAAGCGAGCTACATAGGAAATACCTAGTAAGACTAGTGAAGAAGCACCGATAGCCAGTAAACCAGCACCAAAAATCAAGATAAAGGCTGATTTAGCTTGGGCTAAGACAGTGAAACTTTCAACTAAAAATAGGAATCCGCCGATGATACCAAGTATGGAAACCGCAAAGAAAGCCAAGATGACAGTCAAGGCTGCCACAAGGATTGCGAACAGGGTCACGAGGATGGCGATTCCCAGAGGAATACCGATAGGGGCTGCAAGGAGAGCTAACAAGGCGATATGCAAAATTTGTCGGTTATTCTTTTGAGCGGGTGCTTCATTGATTTTTTTATCGAGAAGATTGGAGAGAACTTCGTGGGCCGCTTCTTTGGGAGTTCCCAAGCTAGCGATGAGTTTTTCTTCTCCTTCGACTCCAGCATCGTCAAAGAGTTCCCTGAAATAGTCCATGGCTTCAATTTGGTCAGCCTGAGGCAGTTTTTTGAGATAGAGTTCTAGCTGAGTCAGGTATTCAGTTCTTGTCATGGCGGATACTCCCTTCTATGATGCCATTAATGGTGTCTGTATAGAGTGCCCATTCATCTTTCAGGGTCACGAGCTGTTCTATACCACCATTTGTCAAGGAGTAGTATTTGCGCATGCGACCTTGGAACTCTCTAGAATAGGTTGTCAGAAAGCTATTGCCTTCCAATTTTTTTAGGATAGGATAGAGTGTAGATTCTTTGATATTAGCGATCAGCTTAATGGTCTGGCTAATCTCATAACCATAAGAATCATCCTGCTCCAGTACGGCCAAGATGAGAAATTCAATCAAGGCAGAGGATGTTGGAAAGTACATGGGAAACCTCCTTTTCTAATGTGTAAGATTTTTATATATAATTTTTCTACACATACATTGTACATCTAAATGAAAGCCCTGTCAAGAGAAATGTGTAAAATTTTTATATATAAAAAACTTCTAGGAAAAACTAGAAGTTTAGAGGATTTTATCAGCTCTGTCCACTGTAAAGAGGGCCACAGTCATCAGGATATCGACGAGCAAGAGGGCCGCTACAGCTGGTACCCATGAGTGGAAAAGGTCAAAACTGTAACCAAAGAGGGTTGGCCCAAAGGCTGCTAGGATATAGCCTCCTGTTTGAGATAAGCCAGACAATTGGGCAGTCTTTTCAGGGGCGCTTGTCTTGAGTGAAAAGTTGACCATGAGATAAGGGAAGAGGGCGCTGGTTGCGGTTCCGATGAGGAGATGGATGGCAAGCCAGTAAATGAAATTATTGAACGGGAAAAAGAGCATGGAAATGCCGACCACACCAGCTAGTGAGACCAAAGTGAGCATGAGTTGACGGTTGCGAGTAGATAAACTAGTTGTCAGGCTTGGGATGGTCATTGAAAAAGGAATGCTAATCAGAGAGAAGATAGAGGTCAGCAAGCCAGCTTCGTGACTGGATAGGCCTGCATGGATAGCCATGGTAGGTAGCCAGGTCATAGCGGTGTAAAAGAGTAAGGATTGAAAACCTGCAAAGACAATAACTGCCCAGACCTGTTTATTATGCATGACCTTTGTTTTGCTTTTTTGTTTGGTTTGTGGAGCCAGTCTGTGATTATAGCGGTGATTTGGGAGCCATACTAAAAAAGTTGCTAGACAGAGCAGGGTGAGGAGGATGATAAGTCCTTTCCAAGAACTGGCTTGTGTAATAGGCACAGCCAGATAGGAGGCCAGAGCCGTTGCAATCCCCATAGAGGTTACATATAAGGTGGTCAGAAAACCAATTTTCTTGGGTTGATTGGCTTGGATAAGACTAGGAAGCAGAACATTGATGACTGCGATGCTTGCCCCAACCATCAAGGTTCCTAGATAGAGCAAGGGCAGATTGATTAGTCGAATGAGAGAACCGATAGTCAAGAAGAAAAGGCTGTAGGTGAAGAGATGCTCCAAGCCGATTTTCTGAGCCAGTCGGGTAGAAAATAGCGAGAAGAGAGTAAACATGAGGAGGGGAAGGCTGGTCAAGACACCAAGCGAACTAACTTCTACTCCCAGCCCTTGCGAAATATCTCCCAAAATAATGGGTAAAACAGTAAAAGGAGTCCGCAAGGAAACACCAATCAGGATAATACCTGGAACAAAAAAGAGTGATTGCTTTTTCATATATTACCTCTTCTAGCTGATTTTAATAACAGCTTATTTTAAGGTTTTTTCCTTATAATGTCAAGTAAGGTTTTGGGCTTTCAAGATAAAAATGGGAAAGTCTTGAAAATTATGATAAAATAGTGGAAGGAAAAATTCAGGAGAGTAGTAGTGACTCAAAATGTTGAAAGTCTTCTCGTATCCATTGTAATCAGTGCATACAATGAAGAAAAATATCTGCCTGGTCTAATTGAAGACTTAAAAAATCAAACCTATCCTAAAGAAAATATTGAAATTCTATTTATAAATGCTATGTCTGCAGATGGGACAACAGCCATCATTCAGCAATTTATAAAAGAAGACACAGAGTTTAACTCAATCAGATTGTATAACAATCCTAAGAAAAATCAAGCTAGTGGTTTTAACCTGGGAGTTAAACATTCTGTAGGGGACCTTATTTTAAAAATTGATGCTCATTCAAAAGTTACTGAGAGTTTTGTAATGAATAATGTGGCTGTTATTCAACAAGGTGAATCAGTCTGTGGGGGACCTAGACCGACGATTGTTGAAGGAAAGGGAAAATGGGCAGAGACCTTGCATCTTGTTGAGGAAAATATGTTTGGCAGTAGCATTGCCAATTATCGAAAGAGTTCCGAGGATAGATATGTTTCTTCTATTTTTCATGGGATGTATAAACGAGAGGTTTTCCAGAAGGTTGGTTTAGTAAATGAGCAACTTGGCCGAACTGAAGATAATGATATTCATTATAGAATTCGAGAACATGGTTATAAAATCCGCTATAGCCCAAGTATTCTATCTTATCAGTATATTCGACCAACATTCAAGAAAATGCTGCATCAAAAGTATTCAAATGGTTTGTGGATTGGCTTGACAAGTCATGTTCAGCCTAAGTGTTTATCATTATTTCACTATGTTCCTTGTTTATTTGTTTTGAGTCTTGTGTTTAGTCTAGCATTGTTACCGATCACATTCGTATTCATAACTTTACAATTAGGTGCCTATTTTCTACTTTTGTCATTACTCACTTTGCTGACTTTATTAAAACATAAAAATGGATTTCTAATTGTGATGCCCTTTCTTTTATTTTCCATTCACTGTGCTTATGGCCTTGGAACGATTGTAGGTTTGATTAGAGGATTTAAATGGAAGAAAGAGTACAAGGGAACAGTAATTTATTTGGAAAAATAAGCCAAATAAATTAAAATGTGCTACAATAACAATATAGTAAAACTCTTTTAAGGAGGAGTAAATTTCTATGAATAAAAAACTCACAGATTATGTGATTGATCTGGTGGAAATTTTAAATAAACAACAAAAACAGGTTTTCTGGGGAATATTTGATATTTTGAGTATGGTGGTTTCCATCATTGTATCTTATATTTTATTCTACGGATTGATTAATCCAGCACCTGTTGACTACATTATATATACAAGTTTGGCCTTCCTGTTCTATCAATTGATGATTGGATTTTGGGGGTTGAACGCTAGTATCAGTCGTTACAGCAAGATTACGGATTTCATGAAAATCTTTTTTGGTGTGACTGCTAGCAGTATCTTGTCATATAGTATCTGCTATGCCTTCTTGCCCCTCTTCTCTATCCGTTTTATCTTCCTCTTTATCTTGTTGAGTACTTTCTTGATTTTATTGCCACGGATTACTTGGCAGTTAATCTACTCCAAACGCAAAAAGGGAAGTGGTGATGGAGAACACCGTCGGACTTTCTTGATTGGTGCCGGTGATGGTGGAGCTCTCTTTATGGATAGTTACCAACATCCAACTAGTGAATTAGAACTTGTCGGTATTTTGGATAAGGATTCTAAGAAAAAGGGCCAAAAACTTGGTGGAATTCCTGTTTTGGGTTCATATGATGATCTGCCTGAATTAGCCAAACGCCATCAAATCGAGCGTGTCATCGTTGCGATTCCGTCGCTTGACCCGTCAGAATATGAACGTATCTTGCAGATGTGTAATAAGCTGGGTGTCAAATGTTACAAGATGCCTAAGGTTGAAACCGTTGTTCAGGGACTTCACCAAGCAGGTGGAGGATTCCAGAAGATTGATATCACAGACCTTTTGGGCCGTCAGGAAATTCGTCTTGATGAATCGCGTCTGGGCGCAGAACTGACAGGTAAGACAATCTTGGTTACAGGTGCTGGTGGCTCAATCGGTTCTGAAATCTGTCGACAAGTTAGCCGTTTCAATCCTGAACGCATTGTTTTGCTCGGTCATGGGGAAAACTCAATCTACCTTGTTTATCATGAATTGATTCGCAAGTTCCAAGGGATTGATTATGTACCAGTTATTGCGGATATTCAAGACTATGACCGCTTGTTGCAAGTCTTTGAGCAGTACAAGCCAGCTATTGTTTATCATGCGGCTGCCCATAAGCACGTTCCTATGATGGAGCGCAATCCAAAAGAAGCCTTTAAAAACAATATCCGTGGAACTTACAACGTTGCTAAGGCTGTTGATGAAGCCAAAGTACCTAAGATGGTTATGATTTCGACAGATAAGGCGGTTAATCCACCAAATGTTATGGGAGCAACCAAGCGCGTGGCTGAGTTGATTGTCACTGGCTTTAACCAACGTAGCCAATCGACCTACTGTGCAGTTCGTTTTGGAAATGTTCTTGGTAGCCGTGGTAGTGTCATTCCAGTCTTTGAACGTCAGATTGCTGAAGGCGGTCCTGTAACGGTGACAGATTTCCGCATGACCCGTTACTTTATGACTATTCCAGAAGCTAGCCGTTTGGTTATTCACGCTGGTGCTTATGCCAAGGATGGGGAAGTCTTTATCCTTGATATGGGTAAACCAGTCAAGATTTATGACTTGGCCAAGAAAATGGTCCTTCTAAGTGGCCACACCGAAAGCGAAATTCCAATCGTTGAAGTTGGAATCCGCCCAGGCGAAAAACTTTACGAAGAACTCTTGGTATCAACCGAACTTGTTGATAACCAAGTTATGGATAAGATTTTCGTTGGTAAGGTTAATGTCATGCCTCTAGAAGCCATCGATCAAAAGATTGAAGAGTTCCGCACTCTTAGTGGAGATGAGTTGAAGCAAGCCATTATTGCCTTTGCCAATCAAACAACCCACGTTGAATAAAAAAGAAAAACGCATATTATCAGGTCTTGAAAAACCTTGGTAATATGCGTTTTGTTATGTGTAAACTTGCTTCATTTTATTCTGATACTCAATAAAAATCAAAGAGCAAACTAGGAGGCTAGCCGAAGGTTACTCAAAGCACAGCGTTGAGGTTACAGAGAAAACTAACGTGGTTCGAAGAGTATGAAATTGAGTATTTGCCCAGTCTCCGTTATATTATTGAAAATACTCCAAAACTTCTATGGGTTTGTGGGCGATATAATCAGGCTGATAGTTTAGCAAGTCTGCTTGCTCTCCAAATCCCCAAGTGACGGCCAATTTCTGAATGCCTGTTTCTTGAGCTCCCATCATATCAAACTTGGTATCTCCGATGATGATGGCCTGTTCTGGTGCTAGTTGATGTGTATGTAAGGCTTGGCGAATGACATCTGCCTTATGAGGTGCTTCAGGGCTGGAGCCATAAATGCCATCAAAGAAATGATGGATTCCCAAGTTTTTAGTCATATCTTGAGCGGTAGGGGTATTCTTTGTAGTGGTGATATAAAGAGGATATTTGCTTGATAGCTCCTTAAGCAAGACTACAATCTGAGGAAAGAGTTGAGCTTCATGGATGCCTTTCTCCTTATAGTAAGAACGGTATATCTGAACTGCCTCAGAGATTAGTTCTTTGGGAAGGCAGGTCGCAAAACTACTTTCGAGGGGTGGTCCCATAAAACCACGAATCGTTTTGGTATCAGGACTAGGCACCCCCAGCTCCTTAAAGGTATGGGCAAAGGCATTGTGAATCCCGATAGAACTGTCAACGAGGGTTCCGTCCAGATCGAAAAAGATCGCTGTGATAGAGGTCATGGTTTCTCCTATTTGATAAACTTATTCTCCGAAAATTTCTTTTTGGAGGCGACGACCAGTAGGGGTGGCAGCGAGACCACCTTCAGCTGTTTCACGGAAGGCAGTTGGCATGCTTGCTCCTACTTGGTACATGGCATCGATAACTTCATCCACAGGAATTTTAGATTCGATACCTGCCAAGGCCATGTCTGCTGCGATGAAGGCAAAGCTAGCTCCCATAGCATTGCGCTTGACGCAGGGAACTTCGACCAAGCCGGCAACAGGGTCACAGATGAGGCCTAGCATATTTTTAATGACAAAGGCAATGGCCTGACTGGCCTGATAAGGTGTTCCACCGGCAGCTAGAGTCAAGGCTGCAGCACTCATAGCAGAGGCCGAACCAACCTCGGCCTGACAGCCACCTTCAGCCCCTGAGATAGAGGCATTGTTTGCGATGACTAGTCCAAAGGCACCAGCAGCAAAGAGGAAATCCAGCTGTTGCTCGTGGCTGAGGTCTAATTTTTCAATAGCAGCTGTTAGAACTGAGGGCAGACAGCCAGCACTTCCTGCGGTCGGAGTGGCACAAACCAAGCCCATTTTAGCATTGTGTTCATTGACTGCAATGGCATTTCGGGCAGCAGAGAGAATCGTGTAATCTGACAGAGTTTTTCCGTTTTTGATGTAGTGATCCAATTTGGCAGCATCTCCACCTGTCAGGCCACTACGAGATTTATTTTCATTGAGGCCAAGTTGGACAGAGGCTTTCATGACTTCCAGATTGCGTTCCATGAGAAGGAAGACTTCTTCACGTTCGCGACCGGTCAATTCAAACTCTGTTGTAATCATGAGTTCTGCGACATTTCCTTGAAAGTCCAGATCTGCTTGCTCGACCAATTCTTTGATAGAATAAAACATGCTTCCTCCTATTTAAAGAAATTGACATTGTGGAGATGAGGGATTTTTCGAATTTCTTCGATGGCCTCATCACAGTTGCGACTGTCAACTTCGATAATCATAATGGCTTTTTCACCAGCTTTTTCACGAGTAACATTCATCTGGGCGATATTGATATCATAGCGGGAAAGTGCCTCTGTTACGAGGGCAATCATACCTGGAATATCTTGATGAACAATGATGATAGTCGGTGTATTCATATTGAGAGAGACGGCAAAGCCATTGAGTTCGGTTACCTGAATATTTCCTCCACCGATAGAAATACCAGTCACACTGATGGTCTTGTGAGCATTTTTGACGGTAATTTTAGTGGTGTTTGGATGAGGAGCATTACTGTCTTTCTGAATGGTCCAGACAATCTTGATGCCACGCTTGTGGGCAATTTCCAGGCTGTTTGGGATTTCAGGATCATCTGTATCCATGCCCAAAATACCTGCAACAAGGGCTAGGTCTGTTCCGTGACCACGATAGGTTTTGGCAAATGAGTTAAATAGTTGGAATTCGACTTCTGTCGGAGTATCATCAAAAATGGAAGAGACAATCTTCCCAATACGAACAGCACCAGCTGTATGGCTACTAGATGGGCCAATCATAACTGGTCCGATGATATCAAAGACAGATTGAAAACGAAGTGATTTCATCAGTTTCCCCTTATAAAAATTCTTATCTCTATTATATCAAAGAATGAAGGTCTTGGCTTTAATTGTGGATGAAAACCTTTTTACACTACAAATAGCATAAAAAAGCATCTTTTGTAACAAAAAATGGCTTATTTAGAGAAATAAAAAATAATTTTGTAATATTTCTACATAAAAGTGTCAAGAAACGGTAATATTTAAAGGGTATGATAGAACTATAGAAAGAAGGAGAATTTTCAAATATGAAATCAACAACTAAAAAGATTAAAACAACTCTTGCAGGAGTAGCTGCCTTGTTTGCAGTATTTGCTCCATCATTTGTATCTGCTCAAGAATCATCAACTTACACTGTTAAAGAAGGTGATACACTTTCAGAAATCGCTGAAACTCACAACACAACTGTTGAGAAATTGGCAGAAAACAACCACATCGACAACGTTCATTTGATTTATGTTGGTCAAGAGTTGGTTATCGATGGTCCTGTAGCACCTGTTGCAACACCAGCGCCAGCTACTTATGCGGCACCAGCTGCTCAAGATGAAACTGTTTCAGCTCCAGTAGCAGAAACTACAGAAGTAGTAGAAGAAGCAGCACCAGCTGCAAGCGCTCCTGTAGCAGAAGAAACTGTTGCTGCAGCAGAAACTTCAGCACCAGCTGCAACTGTAAGTGGATCTGAAGCAGAAGCTAAAGAATGGATCGCTCAAAAAGAATCAGGTGGTAGCTATACAGCTACAAACGGCCAATACATTGGACGTTACCAATTGACAGATTCATACTTGAACGGTGACTACTCAGCTGAAAACCAAGAACGTGTAGCAGATGCTTACGTTGCAGGACGTTACGGTTCATGGTCAGCTGCTAAAAACTTCTGGCTTAACAACGGCTGGTATTAAGAAATAATGAACAGAATAATTTGAAAAAGTCGAGGAAATCCCTCGACTTTTTTATATTTCTTTCGGTTGATAATAGATCTCCACTTCTTTTTTGAGAAAGGCTAGAATGGAAGTTTCATCGGTCAGCTCTAGAAGGGAGAACCCTTTTTGGATAAGTTTAGCATCATCCCTACAAATCCCAATACGGACATAGCAGATAGCAAGCATATCGTAGCTTTTCTTGTTCTTGGCATCCTCTAGTAAAGTATAGCAGATTTGTTGACACATGTTTTTGTCTTGATGGTATAAGTAAATGGTGGAAAGGTTGAGTAGGATTGCCATTCGTAAGTCATATAAATGTTGGTAGTTTTTATAGACTTCCAAGCGTTGCAGGATTTTTCCAGTGATGAGATGGAGGTGTTCAATAGGAAAGCTGAAAAGGATGGTATTGAGGATTTTTAGGTCACTTTCATACCATGTATCTTGTTTTTCAATTTTTTCCCAAAGTTTTTTGACAGTTTGTTTCACTTGGTCTGACAGTTGCTCTGTACCATGTTGGCGAATATGAATGACAACTTCCAGCATATCCCTGATTTCTTCTATAGGCAGGTCGTGATGGGTCTTGAGATAGTTTTGGCATGTTTCAAAAAAATGAACTAGACCACTGCCACCAATGATGGAATTCATATTGAGATAAGTTTGCATGATTTCTGTCCGTTGGCTCGGCTGATAGAGATGGCAGATGTAGTCAAATTCTTCAAAACTCATATTCATTTGCCGAAGAAGAAAATCCATATTTTCATATTTAGGAGTTGCCTTACCACTTTCAATCTTTGATAGGCTGGTTCTTGATAGGACATCTCCGCAGACCTCTTCTTGGGTTAATCCTTTTGACTCACGTATTTCTTTATAGACCTTTCCAAAATCATAACGCATGATTTTCTCCTTTTAGTGAAAAAAGTTAACAAACAATAAAATCCTATTAAAAATATTGTATCATAGTAATATAAAAAGTAAAAAAGAAAGCTAAAATAAGTTTGGTGTAATTTTAATATGGGGTTAATGAGTACTATGATGTAGCTAGAAAAGGGGTGGAAAAATGTTTAAAAATAAGGAACTTTTTCGAGTAGTCATGATATTTGTGATAGGAATTATCCTAATTTTAATGACACCCGTCTTATTTAAAGTTATGATGGACCTATTTTCAAAATAAATAGGCTTCTGTTTTAGGCAGAGGTGTGAATCAGGAGGTTAAGCGATGAACTACAATTTAAAATATCTTTTATCAGGAATATTTGTCCTAGTCTTTATAGGTTTCCTAGTCTGGATGCGTTATGTTAATCAGAGGAAGGAAGAAGAGCATTCGGATGTGTCTTTTGAAGCGAGGTTAGATAGTGAAGTCAAGACCTTGTATAAACAACTAGGATTGGGTGAGGAGCCTCATTATTTCTTAGCCTATCGCTACCTACATCCTTGGTTTGATTTGGCGATTTTACCACCAACAGTTGAAATTTTCTTAACTAAAATAGCGCTGGTGATGGTAACTCCAGATGAACTGCTGATAAGAAATCTTGGAAATGGGATGACTTTCACAAGTGAGCATCATCGTGATTTGCGACAAGGACTTATCGGTATTCCCAAATCAGAGATAAAAGAATTTGAGATTCGCAACTGGAAAAGAGCTTTTGTATTTGGAGACTTTTTGACGATTAAAACAAGCCAACATAGCTATTATTTGCAGGTCAGAGATGATGGACTTCAAAAGGGAAGTCTTTCCGCCAAACATTTCTCCGACTTGAAACGACAAGATTTTTTAGGATTATTGACAGATAAAAGGACATTTTGATAGACAATTGCCCCAAAAATGGAATCTCTGAATGTTCAACAATTCAAAAACCACACAGTATCCCTTTCAATTTGATTATGTTCAATATTGGAATGACTGTGTGGTTTTATTTAGAAGTTAGTTTTTGTTAGACTTTTATATACTTTGTTCGATAAAAGACAATTAAATTAGTGATAGCCGATTGCTTACTGCTGACCGAATGATGTAACTCCGCCACCTAAACTAGCGAGATCATCACTGTTTGTTGTGGGAACTTCAGCATTGTTACTATTGGTATTAGTTTCTGCTTGAGCTTCTGAAGTATTAGCTGCTTGATTTTGTGTACTTGCCACATCATTTCCGCTGCTGCCAGCACTATCAGATGAAGGTTGTTCGCTTGCAGGCGCTTGTGAACTGTATCTGCTCCCATTTGACTCAGTATAGGTTGGAGTGTAGCTCCCTCCTCCTGAAGAATAGGTTTCTCTTTCCCCCTCGCTACTAGTCGTTCCTGTTTCTTTTTTGTCAGTCTTTTGTCCTTCTTTTTTGGTCAAGACTTCAACTTGCTTTTGGAATTTAGAAATTAGTTCTTGGATGGGTTTTATTTTTTCATCAATAGTGGTTTGTTCGCTTGTGGAGTTAACACTTTTAATGATTTCTAGTATTTTTTGTAAGGAAGTGATGGCTGTTTCAAGTGTTTGTTTATCTTCAAACTGACTATCGGATTCCTTTATATCCATTTTTAAAGCTTTTTCGCTATAATGATTGGTGATTTTATCGGACGTAGTAGTAAGAAAGTCTGCTAATGTTTGCTTGCCTTCGTCAGTGTTTGGCTTCAATTCTTGAATTCTTTTCCAATCTTCTATAATTGTTTCAGAATCGATATTAAAATCTTTGATGGCTTTTTTTACTTGTTCGACATCTTGTTCATTTTTTTGCCGTTTGAAGAAAGCAATATTGCCTCTTTCTGTTAAGATGTTTTCTTGGTGAATGACTAGACCAATTAAAAGTCCAATACTTGCGACAATGATAATAGTAAAAATGGTATTTTTTGATTTTAGAATATCTTTGTAGTTTTTCACAATCGTTCTACGTACATGGATGGTAGTATCTTAAAGGGATCATGTACGACTTCCTCCTCATTACAGTATATCATTTTTAGCTTATTTTATAAATAAGTTTATAAGTAGAATCGAGATTTAACTGTTCATTGCCCTTTTTGTAATTATATTTCTGTTTCTATCAAATAGAATGTCAGATTATCAGCCTCTCTCTTGTCTTCTCCAACCAAGCATGTTATAATGAATACTGCTCAAGCGACCTTTAATCGTGAAGCACACACGACCTTCAATCGTGAATAAACGAATAGATGGGAGACTTACCATGAGTGATAACTCTAAAACACGTGTTGTCGTGGGGATGAGTGGTGGTGTTGATTCGTCGGTGACGGCTCTTCTTCTCAAGGAGCAGGGCTACGATGTGATCGGTATCTTCATGAAGAACTGGGATGACACAGATGAAAACGGCGTCTGTACGGCGACCGAAGATTACAAGGATGTGGCTGCGGTGGCAGACCAGATTGGCATTCCTTACTACTCTGTCAACTTCGAAAAAGAGTACTGGGATCGCGTTTTTGAGTATTTCCTAGCGGAATACCGTGCAGGACGCACGCCAAATCCAGATGTTATGTGCAACAAGGAAATCAAGTTTAAGGCCTTTTTGGACTATGCCATGACCTTGGGGGCAGACTATGTAGCGACTGGGCATTATGCCCGAGTGGCGCGTGATGAGGATGGCATCGTTCACATGCTTCGTGGCGTGGACAATGGCAAGGATCAGACTTATTTCCTCAGCCAACTTTCGCAAGAACAACTTCAAAAAACCATGTTCCCACTAGGACATTTGGAAAAGCCAGAAGTTCGCAGACTAGCAGAAGAAGCAGGCCTTGCAACTGCTAAGAAGAAAGACTCGACAGGGATTTGCTTTATCGGAGAAAAGAACTTTAAAAATTTCCTCAGTAACTACCTGCCAGCTCAGCCTGGTCGCATGATGACTGTGGATGGTCGCGATATGGGCGAGCATGCTGGGCTTATGTACTATACGATTGGTCAGCGTGGTGGACTTGGTATCGGTGGGCAACACGGTGGTGACAATGCCCCTTGGTTCGTTGTCGGAAAAGACCTAAGCAAGAATATTCTCTATGTAGGACAAGGATTCTATCATGATTCGCTCATGTCAACCAGTCTAGAAGCCAGTCAAGTTCACTTTACTCGTGAGATGCCAGAGGAATTTACGCTAGAATGCACAGCAAAATTCCGCTACCGTCAGCCTGATTCGAAGGTGACCATCCATGTCAAAGGAGATAAGGCAGAGGTTATCTTTGCAGAACCGCAACGCGCGATTACACCAGGTCAGGCAGTTGTCTTTTACGATGGCGAAGAGTGTCTAGGTAGTGGTTTGATTGACAATGCTTACCGCGATGGACAAGTTTGTCAGTACATTTAGATTGACAAATTTTCTCAATTTGCTACAATAATAAAAGCAATAGAAATGATGGTCAAAGCTCATGGATGTTGCAGGCTTTTTTGTCCTGCACTTCTTTGGAGTTTTGACTGTTTTTGTGTCGTTTAAAGGAAAGGATAAAAATGACTCAACAAGACTTTCGGACAAAAGTGGGAAATACGGTTTTTGGAGTTCGGGCGACAGCCTTGATTGTCCAAAATCGCAAGCTCCTAGTTACCAAAGACAAGGGCAAGTATTACACAATTGGCGGTGCGATTCAAGTCAATGAAAGTACGGAAGACGCAGTAGTCCGTGAAGTGAGGGAAGAACTGGGTGTTAAAGCTCAAGCTGGGCAGCTAGCTTTTGTGCTTGAAAATCGTTTTGAACAGGACGGTGTTTCCTATCACAATATCGAGTTTCATTATCTGGTGGACTTGCTTGAAGATGCCCCGTTGACCATGCAGGAAGATGAGAAACCGCAGCCCTGTGAATGGATTGACTTGGACCAGCTTCAGGATTTCCAACTAGTCCCAGCCTTTTTAAAAACAGCCTTACCAGATTGGGACGGCCAACTAAGACACATTCATCTTGAGGAATAGGAGAAAAAATGATGGTTAAGCTTATTGCCCATGTACTTGTTCATAGTGGTGATGATTATTTGCTCATTCAGCGTTCGGAAATTAAAAGAGGGCAACCCAACGTTTATCCAACTTACTGGGATATTCCTGGTGGTGGGGTTGAAAAGGGTGAACTTCCGCGAGATGGAGCTCTTAGAGAATGTATTGAAGAAGCGGGAGTTAGGCTAGATAGCAGTTCGCTCAAACTTCTTCACGAAGATAGTCAACTGGATACCTCTAAGGATACTGTCTTTACTCGCTTAGTTTATAAAGCAGAGTGGGTTGGGGAGAAGCCAATTATCAGATTAGATCCTGAAGAGCATACACGCTTTAAATGGGTCACTATGAATCAAGCTCTAGAGGAGGAGAAGTTAGTTCCTTATTTGCGAGAAATTTTTGAAAGGTTAAGAAATGACATATAATTTTACTGAAGAATACGATATTATTGTAATTGGTGCGGGACACGCTGGGGTCGAGGCTTCCTTGGCTGCTAGCCGTATGGGTTGTAAGGTCTTGCTTGCGACTATCAACATTGAAATGCTGGCTTTCATGCCTTGCAATCCTTCTATCGGTGGTTCTGCTAAGGGGATCGTTGTGCGTGAAGTTGATGCCCTCGGCGGCGAGATGGCCAAGACCATTGACAAGACTTACATCCAGATGAAGATGCTCAATACAGGGAAGGGGCCAGCTGTCCGTGCCCTTCGTGCGCAGGCTGACAAGGAACTTTACTCTAAGGAGATGCGCAAGACAGTTGAAAATCAAGAGAACCTGACACTTCGTCAAACCATGATTGATGAGATTTTGGTTGAAGATGGCAAGGTTGTCGGTGTGCGTACGGCGACCCATCAAGAGTATGCTGCCAAGGCTGTTATCGTGACCACAGGAACTGCTCTCCGTGGGGAAATTATCATCGGAGACCTTAAGTACTCATCAGGTCCTAACCACAGCTTGGCTTCTATTAACCTTGCTGACAACCTCAAGGAACTGGGCCTCGAAATCGGTCGTTTCAAGACAGGAACTCCTCCACGTGTCAAGGCTTCTTCTATCAACTATGATGTGACAGAGATTCAGCCAGGAGACGAAGCGCCTAATCACTTCTCTTATACTTCACGTGATGAGGATTATGTCAAGGATCAGGTGCCATGCTGGTTGACCTATACCAATGGTACCAGTCATGAAATTATCCAAAATAACCTCCACCGTGCGCCTATGTTTACAGGTGTGGTCAAGGGAGTGGGGCCTCGTTACTGTCCATCGATTGAGGACAAGATTGTGCGCTTTGCAGACAAGGAACGCCACCAACTCTTCCTTGAGCCAGAAGGGCGCAATACTGAGGAAGTCTATGTTCAAGGACTTTCAACCAGTCTGCCTGAGGATGTCCAACGTGACTTAGTTCATTCCATTAAAGGTTTGGAAAATGCTGAAATGATGCGAACTGGTTATGCCATTGAGTACGACATGGTTTTGCCTCACCAGTTGCGTGCGACTCTGGAAACCAAGAAAATCTCAGGACTTTTCACAGCTGGTCAGACAAATGGAACGTCAGGTTACGAAGAAGCTGCTGGCCAAGGGATTATCGCTGGTATCAATGCGGCTCTGAAAATCCAAGGCAAGCCAGAGTTGATTTTGAAGCGCAGTGATGGCTATATTGGGGTAATGATTGATGACTTGGTGACCAAGGGCACTATTGAACCTTACCGTCTCTTGACCAGTCGTGCTGAATACCGTCTCATCCTCCGTCATGACAACGCTGATATGCGTCTGACAGAGATGGGACGCGAGATTGGACTTGTGGATGATGAACGTTGGGCTCGATTTGAGATTAAGAAAAATCAATTTGACAATGAGATGAAGCGTCTCGACAGTATCAAACTCAAGCCAGTCAAGGAAACCAATGCCAAGGTTGAGGCGATGGGCTTCAAGCCGTTGACCGATGCAGTGACAGCCAAGGAATTCCTTCGCCGTCCAGAAGTTTCTTATCAAGATGTGGTGGCTTTTATCGGACCAGCAGCAGAGGACTTGGATGACAAGATTATCGAATTGATTGAAACAGAAATCAAATACGAGGGTTACATCTCAAAAGCTATGGATCAGGTTGCCAAGATGAAACGCATGGAAGAAAAACGCATTCCAGCCAATATCGACTGGGATGACATTGATTCTATCGCGACAGAAGCTCGTCAGAAGTTCAAACTCATTAATCCAGAAACCATCGGCCAAGCCAGCCGTATTTCGGGAGTAAACCCAGCAGATATTTCTATTTTGATGGTGTATCTTGAAGGTAAAAATCGTAGTATTTCTAAAACTCTTCAAAAATCAAAATGATACGTCGTCGGCTTCGGCTCACCTAACTCAAGTTATGCTTTCGCCGAGCCTTCTAGTCTGATTTCGATTTTTATTGAGTTTCAATCTCAAAAGAAAGCATAGAGAAAAACAGCTCCGTCTTCGGGGCTGTTTTCTTGCTTTATTCTTCGTCTGGTGTGAGGATCATCGGGATGATGATCGGTTCACGTTCTGTATTTTCATAAAGGAAGGGGCGAATAGCGTTGACAATGGCACCATTGACAGATTGCACGCTAGCATCCTTGTTTTTCAGTGCGATACGAATTGCATTGAAGAGGATGCGCTGGCTTTGGCGAATCAAGTCACCAGATTCTCTCATGTAGACAAAGCCTCGGCTGAGGATATCTGGACCAGACAGGATCATCTGCGACTTGAAGTCAACAGTTGCGACTGCCAGAACGACACCGTCTTCAGATAGATCACGACGATCCTTGAGGACAGCAGCACCGATTTCACCGATACGATTTCCATCTACATAGATATCTTGGGCGTTGAAATGGCCTGCAATACGAGCTGAGTCAGCAGTAAGGGCAAGCACATCACCATTGCTCATGATAAAGATATTGTCCTTCTCAACACCAGTATCTACCGCTAGTCCAGCGTGGACTTTTTGCATGCGGTATTCACCGTGGACAGGCATGAAGTATTTTGGCTTAATCAAGCGGAGCATGAGTTTTTGCTCTTGCTGACCACCGTGTCCAGATGTATGGATATTGTTAACCTTACCGTGGATAACTTCGACACCAGCTTCAGAAATGATGTTAATCAGCTTGTTGACGCTAGTAGTGTTTCCAGGGATCGGACTAGAAGAGAAGATAACCGTATCGCCTGGTTGGAGTTGTACCTGACGGTGGGTTCCGTTGGCGATACGAGAGAGGGCCGCCATAGGTTCACCCTGACTACCTGTACAGAGGATAAGAATCTCGCCTGCAGGGTAGTCTTTGATTTCATTTGGCTCGATAAAGGTTCCCTTAGGAGCTTTGATGTAGCCAAGGTCGATTCCGTTGACAATGGCCTTTTCCATAGAACGACCAAAGACAGCGATCTTGCGCCCAGTCTTAACAGCAGCTTCTGTTGCTTGCTGGAGACGGAAGATATTTGAGGCAAAGGATGCAAAGATGATACGTCCTTCGATGCCTTGGATAATCTTCATGATGGACTGGCCAACGACTTTTTCAGAGTTGGTAAAGGTTGGTACTTCCGCATTTGTTGAGTCAGACAGGAGACAGAGCACGCCTTCTTCACCAAGGGCAGCCATACGGTGCAAGTCTGCAGGTTCTCCAACTGGAGTAAAGTCGAACTTGAAGTCACCCGTACAAACGATTTTTCCTTGAGGAGTATGAATGACAATCCCCAAAGGCTCTGGAATAGAGTGAGTGGTTCTAAAGAAAGTTGCCTTGAGATTTTTAAAGGTTAACTCAGTGTTGTGGTTGATTTCGTAAAGTTTGGCGTTGCGCAGGAGGCCGTGTTCTTCGAGTTTTCCACGGATTAAAGCCAGGGCAAGCGGTCCAGCATAGATCGGGACATTTGCTTGCTTGAGCAGGAATGGAATCCCACCGATGTGGTCCTCGTGTCCGTGTGTGATTAAGACAGCCTTGACGCGGTCGATATTGTCCACGATGTAAGAGTAGTCAGGAATGACATAGTCGATACCCAGCAAGTCATCTTCTGGGAATTTAATCCCAGCATCGACGATGATAATCTCATCTTGGTATTCAATCCCGTATGTGTTTTTCCCGATTTCTCCCAGACCACCGATGGCAAAAACGCCGACTTCTTCAGGTTTAAGAGTATAGGCCATATTAGAACTCCGTGATTTCGAAGGCGCCAGTTTCTTTTTCGTAATCTAGCAATTTGTCAGACAAGAGTTCGATATACTCGATGTTATACTCTGGGCGATTTTCTTCGACAAGTTGGCGAGCAGCGATACGACCCTCAAGTTCTGAGCTGGCATCGATGTCTAGGTAAAGTGCGCGTGTTGTTTCACGGCGTGGGCTACGTTCTTTTGTTTCTTGATAAAAAACTTTGTAAATCATATAGTTCCTTTCTATTTACAGGTCAGCTTATTCCAAACTTTTAGCAGAGATTTGCTTGATTTCATTCCATTTTGTGTCTAGATTGACCTTGATTCGTTACAATTATTTCAATTATACCACAAAATGAAAAATTAGTAAAAGACGGAAACGAGAAAGTCGTGAGGGGAAGAGGGAGCAAAAGATAGATAGGATTCGTTCGGAGAGCGCTTAGGTGTTATAATTAAAGGGGAAATCTAAAGAGATAGTAGATTTAAGGGAGAATATAGTTCTAGTTTCATTAATCGTTGGTGTAGATGGTTGGGACAGAATGGTATCTTTGAAAAAAGAAAAAGCTCTTGAGAAATCTCGAGAGCAAATAAAAAAGCTGAGACAAAACTCGGGGATTTTCCTGGAGCAGTCCAGGTGGCAGCACCTCTACCTGAAGCGAATGCATCGCAACCTTTGAATGACTTGTCACCAAATCAAACTCGATCTCAGCCTTTACTTAATTCTATCATCTATGAGGTTAAGAAGTCAATCTATAAGTATAACGATGTAGAAATAGCAAGATGGAGTGGAGTGCTTACTAAAAGGCAAAGACAAGCACTTAATTTAAGAGTAAGCAAAAAGAGAGGACCAATGGTAGTCAGGGGTCTTTACAGCTCAAAGCTGAAGGCAGTCCCACACCCGTACCAGAAGTTGGTACCTTTGAACGCTCTGTTACCAGTCGCTCTACGTTATCCTCTCAATATTTATATTTTACTATAACTTACTGAGGGAATCAACTTTAAAAGCATCAAAAAGCTCCTGACCGAAGTCAAGAGCTGTCGAACACTGGGGGCGAATTGTTCAATCGCAATTCCAGTTCTTTAGAAACCAAAGTTTCAGGGATAGCACCGCAACCCGAAGAGTCAACGACTCAACCTGATTTTCCTACCAGTGTTGAATTACATTTTAACATTGATAGACCAACATAGTCAACAGTTTATATAAAAATAGGAATACCAAAAGTAGGATTAAGAATGTTTAGTTTGTTTGAATTTGCGATAGGGTTAGCCTCTTGGTGTTTATAGTCTTTGTAGTCTGTGTCTAAGGGGGAATGCTCTGTTTGTATATCTGGGACACCGCAAAAAAAATTCCTTTGGAAGCTTGCTTTTGTGACTCTCTACTCGCTTTTTCTCCTCCTCGTAACCTATGTCGTTTGGTTTGTATTTTACTTTGGATTAAATGCTTAGATGCCCTGCTCATGCTGGGGCTTTTTGTTTGGGGGCAAAGAAAATTCCCATGTGCCAGCTTTTGTAGTATAATAGTAAGCAGACAAAAAGATAGGAATGTGTTATGAAAGTATTAGCTTTTGATACGTCCAGCAAGGCTCTTTCTCTCGCTATTTTAGAGGACAAGCAGGTTCTTGCCGAGACGACGATTAATATTAAGAAAAATCACAGTATTACCCTCATGCCTGCCATCGATTTTTTGATGGCAAGTTTGGATTGGACACCCAAGGATTTGGACCGAATTGTGGTGGCGGAAGGGCCAGGTAGCTATACAGGCTTGCGAATCGCGGTAGCCACTGCCAAGACTTTGGCTCATACCCTGAACATTGAGTTAGTTGGTATGTCTAGCCTCTTGGCTCTGGTGCCCTACCAACAAGAAGGCTTGTTCGTTCCTTTGATGGATGCGCGTCGCAACAATGTTTATGCAGGATTTTATGAAAATGCTAAACCTGTCATGCCAGAAGCGCACCAATCTTTTGAAGAAGTGTTAGAGAAAGTTAAGGGTGCTAGTCAGGTAACCTTTGTCGGAGAAGTTGCCCCCTTTGTGGAGCAGATTCAAGAACACTTGCCAAGGACTAATTACAAAGAAACCTTGCCTAATGCAGCCAATCTTGCTCTTTTGGCTTGGGACAAGGAAGCAGACTCCTTGCATGATTTTGTGCCGAACTACCTCAAGCGTGTTGAGGCTGAGGAAAACTGGCTCAAGAACCATACCGAGTCTGGAGAATCTTACATTAAACGCCTATGATAGAGATCAAACGAATCCAACAGCAGCCTGACTTGGCTCAAGACATCTACGCTGTCATGGCAGCTGTTTACTCAGTCAGTCCTTGGACGCTGGAACAAATCCAAGCAGACCTTTCCCAAGATCAGACTTGGTATGCTCTGGCTTATGATGGGGCAGAAGTGCTTGGTTTTCTAGCTGTACAGGAAAATATCTTTGAAGCAGAAGTCCTGCAAATAGCTGTCAAAGAAGCCTATCGAGGCCAGGGGATAGCCTCTGCTTTATTTGCTCAATTGCCGGCAGACAAGGAGATTTTCCTCGAAGTCAGAAAGTCAAATCAACGAGCGCAAGTATTTTACAAGAAAGAAAAGATGGCAGTCATCGCTGAGAGAAAGGCCTACTACCATGATCCAGTCGAGGACGCCATCATCATGAAGAGAGAAATAGATGAAGGATAGATATATTTTAGCATTTGAGACATCTTGTGATGAGACTAGTGTTGCCGTCTTGAAAAACGACGATGAACTCTTGTCCAATGTCATTGCTAGTCAAATCGAGAGTCACAAACGTTTTGGGGGCGTAGTGCCTGAAGTAGCCAGTCGTCACCATGTCGAGGTCATTACAGCCTGTATCGAGGAGGCGCTAACAGAAGCAGGGATTACCGAAGAGGATGTGACAGCTGTTGCGGTTACCTATGGACCGGGCTTGGTCGGAGCCTTGCTAGTTGGCTTGTCAGCTGCTAAGGCCTTTGCTTGGGCACATGGACTTCCACTTATCCCTGTTAACCATATGGCTGGTCACCTCATGGCCGCTCAAAGTGTGGAGCCTTTGGAGTTTCCCTTGCTAGCCCTCTTGGTCAGCGGTGGACACACAGAGTTGGTTTATGTTTCTGAGGCTGGTGACTACAAGATTGTTGGAGAAACGCGAGATGACGCGGTTGGTGAGGCTTATGATAAGGTCGGCCGTGTCATGGGCTTGACCTATCCTGCAGGTCGTGAGATTGATGAGCTAGCTCATCAGGGACAGGATATTTATGATTTCCCCCGTGCCATGATTAAGGAAGATAATCTAGAGTTTTCATTCTCAGGTTTGAAGTCTGCCTTTATCAATCTTCACCACAATGCCGAGCAAAAGGGAGAAAGTCTGTCTACAGAGGACTTGTGTGCTTCCTTCCAAGCAGCAGTCATGGATATTCTTATGGCTAAAACCAAGAAGGCTTTGGAGAAATACCCTGTTAAAACTCTAGTCGTGGCAGGTGGTGTGGCAGCCAATAAAGGTCTCAGAGAACGCCTAGCAACCGAAATCGCAGATGTCAAGGTCATCATTCCACCTCTGCGCCTCTGCGGAGACAATGCAGGTATGATTGCCTATGCCAGCGTCAGCGAATGGAACAAAGAAAACTTTGCAAGCTTGGACCTCAATGCCAAACCAAGTCTCGCTTTTGATACCATGGAATAAAGAGTCAGCTTAGGGCTGGCTTTTTTGCTCTCTTAAATGTCAGAATATTTTGACAAATAATTGTGAATAATGATATACTATATAAAAAATAGGAGGTGGTGAGATGATTGAGAGAATGGAGTTGGGAGAATTTTACAAGGAATTACGTTTGGCGAGAAAGCTCAAGCAGTCAGATGTGGCTTGTGCTGGTCTAACAGCCTCTCAGTTGTCCAAGTTTGAACTAGGGCAGTCTATGCTATCTGCGGATAAGTTGATCCTAGCCATCCAAGGGATCAATATGAATTTTGATGAGTTTGGTCATAAGCTAAACAATTATCAAGAATCCCTACATATGCAGATTGGTAGAAAGGTTGTGGATCGCTTTGCCCACCAAGATATAGCTGGTTTAGAGCAACTGTTGGAGGAAGTCGAGCAAGAACAGATGGCAGAGACCTATCGTCGTTTGAATGCCATTGTAATTAAAAACGCACTCCATTCCTTAAATAAGAACTATCCATTAGTAAAAGAAGATAGCGAGTTTTTGACTATCTATCTCTATGCTATTGAGTCTTGGACCTGGTTTGAACTCTATATATTCTGTAATACCATGCCTTTCTTGAGCAATCAAGATTTGATATTTTTATCAACCACTTTACTTGAGAAATCTAAGGAATTTAAAGAGTTGGTACATAATAGACTGTATATGAAAAGTGGATTTCTGAATATTATATCAGAGCTCATGGAGCGCAAACTTTTCTCTTACATCCCAATCTTTGAAGCTGAGCTGGGGAGTATGCTTCGTCCATACGATGTTTTTGAAAAAGTATTGAGGCAATTTTTAAAGAAAATGAGTATTTTCCTTCAAACCAAAGGAAACAATCAAAAAGAGATTGAACACTTTATCCAATCTCTGCAAGTATTAGAAAATCCACAATTAACAGCCCTCTTCGCATTGCGTTTTCAGCAATACAAAGAACTTATCGATTAGTTAGAAACGGGAAAATGATAATAATCTCAGCAACGATTGTCAATAATGTTAAAATTTGTTTTTTCATAGTTGCTCCACTCCTTAATTAGTGATAACTTTATTATACCAGTGAAATAATCAAATATACCAAAATCGCAAATCTGAAATTTTTATAAGCAAAAATGTCAAATATGCGATTTTTTAAAATAAGCCAATTTTCGTGTTATACTATCTTTATTTCATAGTATAGGAGAAAATAGAATGAAAAAGATAATCTCACGCTACTACTTGTTTATAGCTTTTCTACTAGTTATTGCTGACCAGAAGTTCAGTGGTCTAGTTTTACGCAGCAACCTTGTTACTGGTCTATCTGACTTTGCCTACTATTTGTCGGATATGATGTTGAATTTTCTTGTAGTCCTTCTTGCTTTTTTTGCTATGACTAAGTCAGGGAGATGGCAACAAATCAATAGTAGAAAGTTTAAAGGGTCCTATCTTTTCTATTCTTTTCTAGCTCTTCTTGCTTTTGTTATTTGGAATTTTGTTACATTTTTTATTTTTCCACCTACTCGAAATGAAATTTCTTATCAACATGCTGCTCCTACTTTTACAGGAGCTACGGCATTTTTGATGTATTTTTTTATCCTGTGATTGCAGGCCCCATTTTTGAAGAGATGATTTATCGTGGATTAGTGATGACTGCTCTGGAAAAAGGGAAGAAATGGGGACTGGATGTACTCGGATCAGCTATATTATTTGGAATCTTGCACATTAGTAGTCATGGTTGGGTCTTGACAGACTTTGTCTACTATATGGGTGGCGGCCTTATATTTGCAGTCTTATTTAGAGTAACAAAGTCAATTTATTGGCCTATTGGATTGCATATAGTCTACAATGGCATTGGTCAGCTTTTGATGTTACTGTAATTTTGGTTGTTAGTAGTATCGTGGTCTATCCTTGGGGAAAGATTCCCATTTGAATTCAAAAAGGAGTTGTGATGAAAGTATTTCTTCAAAATAGAGATTTTAGGCAATTAACCATCAACCAGTGGATTTCAACGGTTGGGGATACGATTTTTTATCTGGCCTTTTTGAATTATGTGGCAGATGCATCTTTTGCCCCTTTGGCGATTTTACTGATCACGATTTCAGAAACCCTTCCTCAAGTTCTGCAAATCTTTCTGGGAGTTTTGGCGGATTTTCAACATCATCGTGTCCTAAAATATACAATGATTAGTTTTGCAAAATTTTTGCTTTACTCTATCGTTTCTTTATCACTTTCAGGGCAGTCCTTTTCCTTGTTATTAGTAGCATTTATTTGTCTGATTAACCTCTTATCTGACACATTGAGTTATTTTTCAGGCGCCATGCTCACTCCGATTTTCATTAGAATTATTGGGCAAGACCATCTGGCAGAAGCTATTGGATTTAAACAGTCAACTGTTAGTTTAGTGAAAACAATCAGTAATATTCTAGGAGGAGTCTTACTAGGTATTCTATCTATCCAGTCTATTTCCTTACTGAATGCTCTGACCTTTTTAATCGCATTTTTAGGTATTCTTTTCATAAAAACAGACCTCTTGAAAGTAGAAAAAACGATTAGCTATCAAGAAGGACTCTCTGTAAAATCCTTTTGCCAGCATCTGCTCCAATCATCAAAATTGATATGGAATATGAATAAGGTGCTCTTGGTTTTGTTTATTATCTCTATTAGTCAAGCAGTGATAAATGTTACAGTTCCTGTTTCTACTCTGTTTTTGAGGAATCAGCCCTTTTTGAATTTACAAACAGGTCAATCTCTTGCCTTGTTATCCACCCTTGAATTGTCAGCCCTTATTGTCGGAAGCCTTGTGAGTGGCTATCTGAAGAATACAATCTCCATAAAACTAGCCCTATATGCCTCGCTTATTATCCAATTACTCCTTTTAGTTGGCTTTGTGGCAGTTCGTTTTGACTGGATTCTTATCTTTAGTGCCTTGGATGCCTTTTTCGCAGGTATCCTCTCTCCTCGATTACAGGAACTCATTTTTAAACAAATACCTGAGGAGTCAATGGGAGCAGTTCAATCCTCTATCGGCGCCATTACAGTTGTTTTACCTAGCTTATTTACAATAGCTTTGGTAACCATTGCTACTAGCTTTGGAACTCTGGCAGTTAGCTTTGTTTTATTGCTATTTCTTCTAGCTGCCTTTATCATACTCTTGAATATCCGTGAAAACATTTAGCGAAGAATGTGTATATTATATGTTTGAGACTGGATTCCAGTCTGTTTATGATGGCTACAATCAGCAGACTGTTAAATTTTTGAGAAAGTTGCTTGACATTTTAGACCAATCGGTTTATAATTAAAAAATGTAGAGGTAAATACATGAGAAAAGAAGAAAAAACAAGACTACGAAGAGAGAAAATCATTACCGCTGCTTTGTTTGAATTTGCTACAAAAGGCTATCAAGGTTTTGTCATCAATGAACTTTGTAAAGTGGATGGTATTGCCAAAGGAGTTTTGTATCATAATTTTTCAGGGAAATCAGACCTCTATCTAACTTGGTTTCAGGATATGAACATCAATTATCACAGGTTTTGGATATGATGATTTATGGAATACTAGAGGAAGATTCCTCTAAAAAAGGAGAAAAATAATGTCGAAAATTTGGAAATGGTTGTTACTAATTGCGGGTATTTTTGCAGTTTTTGCAGGTTTTAATATGTTTGCACATCCTCTTATTAGCTTGGCTTCCATGACTTTCTTGTTTGCACTTGTATTTGCAGTTCAAGGGATTTCTGAGATTGTACAATACTTCAAATCAGAAGAAAAGCATGGCTGGAATTTATTTGGAGGAATTGTTACCCTCATCCTCGCTCTTAACTTATTCTCAGGTAGCTTTATTGAAATGGTAACATTTGTACCATTTATCATTTCTTTATGGGCCTTGACAAATGGTATTACAAAAACTATCGTTGGTTTCAAGGTTCGTAAGACGGATAAATCGGTAGGTACCCCTCTAGTTTGGATGGGGATTTTAGGAATCGTAGCAGGTTTAATCATGATGGGATACCCATTGATGACCGGTCTCTATATTAGTTACACCATTGCCTTTGTCTTTATTTATCAAGGTATTGTGGCAATTGTTCAATTCTTCAAGATTAAATAAGAATAAAATGGAGTCTGTCTGATTACAATCAGCAGACTTTTTTCTCTTTCCTGAATGTGTTATAATAGTCCATGCTATGGCTGGAGCCTTTTCAGCCCATTTATTAAGACAATATGAGGAGAAATATGAAAGAAAAAGGATTTTGGGAGGGGGCGCAGGCAGCTATGCCAACAGCCCTTGGTTATGTCAGTATTGGCCTTGCCTGTGGGATTATCGGTGCGCCCTATGTGACACCTGTTGAGATGGGCTTGATGAGCCTCTTTGTTTATGCTGGGAGTGCCCAGTTTGCTATGTTGGCCTTGATTGCGGTTCAAGCGCCTGTAGCAGCTATTGCTATGACGGTCTTTTTGATTAATTTGCGTCTCTTTTTGTTGAGTTTGCATGCGTCGACCTATTTTCGTCATACTAGTCTCTGGCAAAATATCGGTATGTCTAGCCTTTTGACAGATGAAACCTATGGCGTTTTGATGGGCGAATTGGCCCATACAGACAAGGTCAATCCTATGTGGATGCACGGAAACAATCTCAATAGCTATGTGGCTTGGTTTGTGGGGACAGTAGTCGGAACGGCTCTGGGTGGCCTACTGCCAAATCCAGAAATCTTTGGTTTAGATTTTGCCCTGGTTGGGATGTTTATTGGTATTTTTGCTTCGCAATTCCAGATTATGCAAAGACGGATTCCTGTCCGCAATCTGCTGATTATCCTAGCAGTTGTTGCGGTGTCCTTCTTTTTACTCTTAACAGTGGTGTCTCAATCACTAGCTGTTCTGTTTGCGACCTTGCTAGGTTGTACAATGGGGGTGGTTTTAGATGGTCAGTAAGTATCTTTTATTAGCAGTTATTTTCTCTGGTTTGGTGACCTGGATTCCCCGTATGATTCCCTTCATCTTGGTCAAGTATAAGGGCCTGCCTGCAATCGTTGAGCGTTTTTTGAAGTTCTTGCCCGTTTCTATTATCTTTGCCTTGATTCTTTCAAGCGTAGTGACAGGCAAGGTTGGGAGTCTTCCTCAAATCAAATGGCTGGACTTCTTAGCAGTCTTTCCAACGGCTTGGGTAGCCTTTCGCTACCGCAATCTAGTCGGAACAGTTCTCTTTGGAGTGGTCTTAATTGCAGTCTTGCGTTTGGTCTTTTAATACTCTTCGAAAATCAAATTCAAACCACGTCAGCGTCGCCTTACCGTACTCAAGTACAGCTTGCGGCTAGCTTCCTAGTTTGCTCTTTGATTTTCATTGAGTATAAATTACCCATAAAGAAAATCTATCACAGAGATAAATATTATATAATGGCATAATTACTTTTTTTCTGATAAGATAATAAGGTATTCTATTTTGGAGGAAATGACATGAAAAAAATCGTTAAATACTCATCTCTTGCTGCCCTAGGGCTTGTTGCTGCAGGTGTGTTAGCAGCTTGCTCAGGTGGTGCTAAGAAAGAAGGAGAAGCAGCTAGCAAGAAAGAAATTATCGTTGCAACTAATGCTACACCAAAACCATTCAACTATGAAGAAAATGGCGAATTGACTGGTTACGAAATTGAAGTGGTTCGCGCTATCTTTAAAGACTCTGACAAGTATGATGTCAAGTTTGAGAAGACAGAGTGGTCAGGAGTCTTTGCAGGACTTGATGCCGACCGTTACAATATGGCTGTTAGCAACATCAGCTACACTAAAGAACGTGCTGAAAAATACCTTTATGCAGCTCCAACTGCTAAAAACCCTAACGTTCTTGTAGTGAAAAAAGATGACCCTAGCATCAAATCGCTTGATGATATCGGTGGAAAATCAACAGAAGTTGTTCAAGGGACAACTTCTGCTAAACAGCTAGAAGACTACAACAAACAACATTCAGATAATCCAACTGTCCTAAAGTATACTAAAGCAGACTTCCAACAAATCATGGGACGCTTGAGCGATGGCCAGTTTGACTACAAGATTTTTGATAAAATCGGTGTTGAAACAGTCATCAAGGACCAAGGTTTGGACAACTTGAAAGTGATCGAACTTCCAAGCGACCAACAACCTTATGTTTACCCACTTCTTGCTAAAGGTCAAGATGAGTTGAAAACATTTGTAGACAAACGTATCCAAGAACTCTACAAAGACGGAACTCTTGAAAAATTGTCTAAACAATTCTTCGGCGACACTTACCTACCAGCAGAAGCTGATATTAAATAATTTTTTGAAATCATCCATTCTGATCAGGTGGATGATTTCTCAGTTTTTAAGGATATAGTTTTAAACTATATATCTGACTATCTAATAACAATTTGTGAAATCAAACAAATTGTGAGATACTAGTACGGTATTATTTTTAAGGAGAAAGAATCATGAAAATCAAAAAATGGCTTGGTGTAGCAGCTCTTGCTACAGTCGCAGGTTTGGCTCTTGCAGCTTGCGGAAATTCAGAAAAGAAAGCAGACAATGCAACAACTATCAAAATCGCAACTGTTAACCGTAGCGGTTCTGAAGAAAAACGTTGGGACAAAATCCAAGAATTGGTTAAAAAAGACGGTATCACTTTGGAATTTACAGAGTTCACAGACTACTCACAACCAAACAAGGCAACTGCTGATGGCGAAGTAGACTTGAACGCTTTCCAACACTATAACTTCTTGAACAACTGGAACAAAGAAAACGGGAAAGACCTTGTAGCGATTGCAGATACTTACATCTCTCCAATCCGCCTTTACTCAGGTTTGAATGGAAGTGACAACAAGTACACTAAAGTAGAAGACATCCCAGCAAACGGAGAAATCGCTGTACCGAACGATGCTACAAACGAAAGCCGTGCGCTTTACTTGCTTCAATCAGCTGGCTTGATTAAATTGGACGTTTCAGGAACTGCCCTTGCAACAGTTGCTAACATCAAAGAAAATCCAAAGAACTTGAAAATCACTGAATTGGACGCTAGCCAAACAGCTCGTTCATTGTCATCAGTTGACGCTGCCGTTGTAAACAATACCTTCGTTACAGAAGCAAAATTGGACTACAAGAAAGCACTTTTCAAAGAACAAGCTGATGAAAATTCAAAACAATGGTACAACATCATCGTTGCGAAAAAAGATTGGGAATCATCACCAAAAGCTGATGCTATCAAGAAAGTAATCGCAGCTTACCATACAGATGAAGTGAAAAAAGTTATCGAAGAAACATCAGACGGTTTGGATCAACCAGTTTGGTAATAAGAAACAGGGAGGTGGGAGAGAAAATTCCACCTCTTGCTTTTGTATAAAGCATGGATTGTCAGGAAGAGTAGTTCATAGAAAGGTAGAGAGAATATGGTTTTTCCTAGCGAACAAGAACAGATTGAAAAATTTGAAAAAGATCATGTGGCCCAGCATTATTTTGAGGTTTTGCGTACCTTGATTTCTAAGAAATCAGTCTTTGCCCAGCAGGTTGGACTTAAGGAAGTCGCAAACTATCTGGGTGAGATTTTCAAACGTGTTGGGGCTGAAGTGGAGATTGATGAGACTTATATGGCGCCCTTTGTCATGGCGCATTTCAAGAGTTCGCGTCCAGATGCCAAAACCCTGATTTTCTATAACCACTATGACACTGTGCCAGCGGATGGGGATCAGGTCTGGACAGAGGATCCCTTTACGCTTTCGGTCCGCAATGGTTTCATGTATGGGCGTGGGGTTGACGATGACAAGGGCCATATTACAGCTCGTTTGAGTGCTTTGAGAAAGTATATGCAGCACCATGATGATCTGCCTGTCAATATCAGTTTTATCATGGAGGGAGCGGAGGAATCAGCTTCGACAGACCTAGATAAGTATCTGGAAAAGCACGCTGATAAACTCCGTGGTGCGGATTTATTGGTCTGGGAACAAGGGACCAAAAATGCCTTGGAACAGCTAGAAATTTCTGGTGGAAATAAGGGGATTGTGACCTTTGATGCCAAGGTAAAAAGCGCTGATGTCGATATCCATTCTAGTTATGGTGGGGTTGTAGAATCAGCTCCCTGGTACCTCCTTCAAGCTCTACAGTCTCTTCGTGCTGCTGATGGCCGTATCTTGGTTGAAGGCTTGTACGAAGAAGTACAAGAGCCAAATGAACGTGAATTGGCCTTGGTGGGTACCTATGCCCAACGAAATCCAGGGGAAATCAGCCAGATTTATGGTTTGGAATTGCCCCTTTTACAAGAGGACCGCGCAGCCTTTCTGAAACGTTTCTTTTTCGAGCCAGCCCTTAATATCGAAGGGATTCAGTCAGGTTACCAAGGACAAGGGGTTAAAACGATTTTGCCAGCAGAAGCCAGTGCTAAGCTAGAGGTTCGTTTGGTTCCTGGTCTAGAACCGCATGATGTTCTGGAAAAAATTCGGAAACAGCTAGACAAAAATGGCTTTGATAAGGTAGAATTATACTATACCTTGGGAGAGATGAGCTATCGAAGCGATATGAGCGCGCCAGCCATTCTCAATATGATCGAGTTGGCCAAGAAATTCTATCCACAGGGCGTTTCAGTCTTGCCGACGACAGCGGGGACAGGGCCTATGCATACGGTCTTTGATGCCCTAGAGGTGCCAATGGTGGCCTTCGGTCTAGGAAATGCCAACAGCCGAGACCACGGTGGAGATGAAAATGTGCGAATCGCCGATTACTACACCCATATTGAATTAGTAGAGGAGCTGATTAGAAGCTATGAGTAGAGATATTATCAAGTTAGATCAGATCGATGTGACTTTTCACCAAAAGAAGAGAACCATCACAGCGGTCAAGGATGTGACCATTCACATTCAAGAAGGGGATATCTACGGAATCGTTGGATATTCTGGAGCAGGGAAATCAACCCTTGTACGGGTGATTAATCTCTTGCAAAAACCATCTGCAGGGAAAATTACCATTGACGACGATGTGATTTTTGATGGCAAGGTGACCTTGACGGCTGAGCAGTTGCGTCGTAAACGTCAAGATATCGGAATGATTTTCCAGCATTTTAACCTCATGAGCCAAAAGACAGCAGAGGAGAATGTAGCCTTCGCCCTCAAACACTCTGGACTTAGCAAGGAAGAAAAGAAGGCTAAAGTAGCCAAGTTGTTGGACTTGGTTGGCTTGGCAGACCGTGCTGAAAACTACCCTTCACAACTATCTGGAGGGCAAAAACAGCGTGTGGCCATTGCACGTGCCTTGGCAAATGATCCAAAAATCTTGATTTCAGATGAGTCAACTTCTGCTCTTGATCCGAAGACAACCAAGCAGATTTTGGCCTTGTTGCAAGATTTGAACCAAAAATTAGGCTTGACGGTTGTCTTGATTACGCATGAAATGCAGATTGTCAAAGACATTGCCAACCGTGTGGCAGTTATGCAGGATGGGCATTTGATTGAAGAGGGCAGTGTTCTTGAAATCTTCTCAGACCCTAAACAACCTTTGACCCAGGACTTTATCTCAACAGCCACTGGCATTGATGAAGCCATGGTTAAGATTGAGAAGCAGGAAATCGTGGAACATTTGTCTGAAAACAGTCTCTTGGTGCAACTCAAGTATGCGGGTGCTTCAACAGACGAGCCACTTTTGAATGAATTGTACAAGCATTATCAAGTAACGGCTAATATCCTTTATGGAAATATCGAAATTCTTGATGGCACTCCTGTTGGAGAATTAGTTGTGGTCTTGTCAGGTGAAAAAGCAGCGCTAGCAGGCGCCCAAGAAGCCATTCGTCAAGCAGGCGTACAACTAAAAGTATTGAAGGGAGGACAGTAAGATGGAATCATTGATTCAAACCTATTTGCCAAATGTCTATAAAATGGGCTGGGCTGGTCAGGCAGGCTGGGGAACAGCCATCTACCTAACCCTTTATATGACAGTTCTTTCCTTCGTCATCGGAGGTTTCTTGGGGCTTGTTGCAGGTCTCTTCCTTGTCTTGACAGCGCCAGGTGGTGTTTTGGAGAATAAGGTCGTTTTCTGGATTTTAGATAAGATTACCTCTATTTTCCGTGCGGTTCCTTTCATCATCCTCTTGGCAATCTTGTCTCCCCTTTCTCACTTGATTGTGAAGACAAGTATCGGGCCAAATGCAGCCCTTGTCCCACTTTCTTTTGCAGTCTTTGCCTTCTTTGCCCGTCAGGTGCAGGTGGTCTTGGCTGAACTGGATGGCGGTGTCATTGAGGCAGCTCAAGCTAGCGGAGCGACATTCTGGGATATCGTAGGTGTTTACCTATCAGAAGGTCTTCCAGATTTGATCCGTGTGACGACTGTGACCTTGATTTCACTTGTTGGTGAAACAGCCATGGCCGGTGCGGTTGGAGCTGGTGGTATCGGTAACGTAGCCATCGCTTATGGATTTAACCGCTACAATCACGATGTGACCATCTTGGCAACCATCATTATCATTTTGATTATCTTTGCAATCCAATTCTTGGGAGACTTCTTGACCAAAAAATTGAGTCATAAATAAAAAAGAGCCGTGTGGCTCTTTTTTAGTAATCAGATTTTCTGTGCCAATTTTTTACTCAAGGCTTGTCCAATCAAGGCACCCACTAGGGCTCCGATGACAATACTTGCGATAAATAGAAGGACGGTTCCAGGATTTAGCGCGACCATGATACGGTCGATATATTCTTGGGATTTTCCTCTTGCTAGAAGGGTTGCCATATAGGTTTTGGGCGCAATCCACATAAGTAGGATTGGTCCTGATGTGCTAAAGGCAAAGAGAATAAAAGAAAGGAAGTTCTTTGTTTGATCTTTATATTTTCCTAAAAGAGCTACTCCATCTGCTAGGAGGCCACAGATAATTCCAGGAAGGAAGGCACCGGCACCGTGTTTAGTTCCCAAGAAAAAGAGAGCAATGACAAGGCCGATAGTGGTAATGGCTCCAAAACGTGGAACTTTTGCGATTAGAGTCATATAGACGCTACCGCCGACAAGGGCAGTAAAGGCAGGCGCATAAAACATGTTTCCAGCTTGGTCAAAGAGATTGCCCAAAAGGACACCAATCCCCATGCAGAGGAAGTAAAGAACTGCAAAAAGAAGTGTAGTTAAGATAGATTTTTTCATGAATTGTCTCCTGATAATTTTTTCACAATTCTCATTGTACCACGGTTTGGTGGGATTGTAAATGGATACTAGAAGTTTTTGAAAACGCTTGAAATATGATATAATAGTTTCATAGTTATTTTTAGGAGGATATCATGGGGAGATTTTTAGACTTTGTCTTTAATCGTTTCTTTTTAGGAATGATTGCGACAGCCTTCTTTTGGCTATTAACATTGGCAGGAGGGATTATCCTTGGTCTAGCGCCGGCTAGTGCCACCTTGATGAGTCTATATGCAGAACATGGTTATAGCTTTCGGGAATACAGTTTGAAGGAGGCGTGGTCTCTTTATAAGCAAAATTTCGTCTCAAGCAACCTGATTTTCTATAGCTTTTTAGGGGTGGATCTAGTTTTGGTCTATGGCCTGTATCTCTTGG
Source organism: Streptococcus sp. SM5 (assembly GCF_027497975.1). Lineage (NCBI taxonomy): Bacteria > Bacillati > Bacillota > Bacilli > Lactobacillales > Streptococcaceae > Streptococcus > Streptococcus sp. SM5. Next base: position 133,229 of record NZ_JAJNSC010000006.1, read on the forward strand.
TGCAATTGCCTCATCAGACTATTATTCATTTGATTGCGACCTTTTTGAATGTCCTAGTAGTTGCCCTGATCTTTTTGGCTTATACAGTATCTTTGAAATTACAAGTTTATTTTGATTTGTCCTATCGAAATAGTCTCAAACTATCCTTGATTGGCATCTTTATGAGCTTAGCAGCTGTGGCCAAGGTTCTCCTTGGGACAGTGCTACTTGTGGCAATTGGTTACTATATGCCTGCCCTACTTTTCTTTGTAGGAATTGGGATGTGGCATTTCTTTATCAGTGATATGTTGGAACCGGTCTATGAAAGTATCCATGAAAAATTGGCGACAAAATAGAATGAAGCAGTTTTGGCTACATACGCTTCTGAGAACCTACAGTTCAGTTATGATCATTATTATTGCGAGTTTTGCAATCTTACTCTCCTATGCTGACTGGGATTCACGGGAAAAGGAAGCTCAAAGAGTAGCCCAGCGTGTAACTACTCGAACAGTCGATGAGGTAGAGTATTATTATCGGGAGTCAGCTCAACTAGCACAAGATTTAGTAGCCAATCAAGACCGGATACAAGGGGTTTATAAGTACTTTAGCCTATCCACTTCTGAGTATTTTTATTGGCTGTTGGAGCATCAAGCGGCTTCGTCAACTTCTATTTCTCTGTATGAAAATATTGATGATCTTTATGTCCAAAATGACTATATAACGGGTGTTGCAATCGTCTTGCAGGACTTTAAAGAAGTTTATGTGTCAACAAGGGATAAAAGAAGTGGGCATGTCTTGCCAGCTGAGGCTTTTAAACCGGAGACCAATAGTTTTGGAATTCCTGTTCTGGACCCAGCGACGGATCAATCTATAGGGGTGATTTACATCTCCTTGGATCCAGAAGTTTTGTATCATGCCATTGACAATACTCGAGGTCATATTCCGATGGCTGTTACTGTGACGTCGCCATTTGATACGGAGATTTTTCATATTGGTGAGAGGGTCAATAGGGAACATGAGAACTGGTTTGTCGGTTTTACCTCTCATGGATATCAGGTTCAGGTGGCAGTTCCTAAAAACTTTGTTTTACAAGAAACAGTGGCTAGCTCTGCTTTGATTGTGGGTTTGAGCCTTCTATTTATTGTCATTCTCTATCTGACTTTGAGACAGACCTTTGCTAATTATCAAAAGCAGGTAGTGGATTTGGTGGATTCCATCCATGCTATTGCCCAAGGGCAAGAAGGTCTTCGCATCGATACGCTTGAAAAGGATCAGGAATTGCTCCTAATCGCAGAGACGACCAATGATATGCTGGATCGTTTGGAAAAGAATATCCATGATATTTATCAGCTAGAGCTTAGTCAAAAAGATGCCAATATGCGAGCCCTGCAGGCTCAAATCAATCCTCATTTTATGTATAATACGCTGGAATTCTTGCGTATGTACGCAGTTATGCAGAGTCAAGATGAGTTGGCAGATATCATTTATGAGTTTAGTAGTCTCCTACGTAACAATATTTCTGACGAAAGAGAAACTCTTCTCAAACAGGAATTAGAATTTTGCCGTAAATACAGCTATCTCTGCATGGTTCGTTATCCCAAGTCCATTGCCTATGGTTTCAAGATAGATCCAGAGTTAGAGAATATGAAGATTCCTAAGTTTACCTTGCAACCGCTGGTAGAAAACTATTTCGCCCATGGTGTTGACCACAGACGGACAGATAATGTGATTAGCATCAAGGCTCTTAAACAGGATGGTTTTGTGGAAATTTTAGTGGTCGATAACGGCCGTGGAATGCCGGCTGAAAAGCTGGTAAATATCCGAGAAAAATTAAGGCAGAGACATTTTGAACACCAAGCCAGCTACAGTGCCCAAAGGCAGTCTATCGGGATTGTCAATGTACATGAGCGTTTTGTACTCTATTTTGGGGACCGCTATGCCATTAGTGTAGAGTCTGCAGAACAAGCAGGTGTTCAGTATCGTATTACAATTCAAGATGAGTAGAAAGGGAGAAAATGTATAAAGTATTATTAGTAGATGATGAGTACATGGTGACAGAAGGTCTGAAACGTTTGATTCCTTTTGATAAGTGGGATATGGAGGTCGTCGCAACAGCCAGTCATGCCGATGAAGCCCTAGAATATGTTCAGAAAAATCCCGTCGATGTAGTCATTTCCGATGTCAATATGCCCGACAAAACAGGGCTTGATATGATTCGGGAGATGAAAGAAATCTTACCAGATGCTGCCTATATCCTGCTCTCAGGTTATCAGGAGTTTGATTATGTAAAAAGAGCAATGAACCTTAGTGTGGTGGACTATCTGGTCAAACCTGTTGATAAGGTAGAGTTGGGAAATCTGCTGGAGAAGATTGCAGGTCAGCTCGGCGAGAGAGGAAAGAAAAGTCAGATCCTCAGTCAAGATTTAGACGAGGCTGGATTTGTTAGTTATCTAGGAGGTAAGGAGAATTGGTGGATAGGCCTATCCAAGGAAAAACAAGGTTCCTTCACCATTCCCTACTATGTCTTGGGTCAAGACTGGCAGATTTTTATTTCTGATCAACCCCTAGATGGTTTAGTCGTTACTCCCTTTGAAGCTCCTTATCAAGAACACTTTGAACGCTGGAAGCTGAATGCTGAGAAAGCCCTCTTTTACGGCTCTGTAAATCTACAACAGTCTGAGAGTCTCTTTACCTACTACGAACCGATTTATAGGGTTATCATTCAGGGGAATCTCAATCAAATCGTGGAAGAGTTGAACCTTTTGGAGAAGGTGGTTCTTGAAAATACGCCGCGTGTTCCGATTACCAAACAGCTTTTTATCCAGTTTGTCATGGATGTCTTTCATTTGTTTGAACATCTCAAAGCTGATGATATGACGGACATTGTCAAAACCATTCATGCTATTCAATCCTTCGATGAATTGGTTCCTTATATCAAGGAAACTCTGACTCGATTCTTTGGGCAATATCGAATGAATGAAAATGTGGTCAGTGTGTTGGAAGTCATTGGGCGTGATTATCAGAAAGAACTTTCCCTCAAGGATATCAGTAAGGATCTCTTTATCAATCCTGTCTATCTGGGGCAGTTGATTAAGCGTGAAACCAATTCGACCTTCGCAGAGCTTTTAAACAAACAACGTATTAAGGCTGCCCAGCAACTCTTGCTTTCAACTAGTGACAGCATCGAAGATATTTGTTATGCTGTTGGTTACAGTAATGTTGGATATTTCTATAAAGTGTTCCGAAAATTGTGCGGAAAATCGCCAAAAGCCTACCGAAAACAGGTAGAAACTACACTATAATATTTGTATCCCTTTACAAAAAGTGCTATAATATCAATAATAACATCAGGAGGTTCTATCATGAAAAAGAAACCAATCTATCTATGGGTATTACTGATTTTTTCAGCCTTACTCTCAGCAATGTCACTATTTGGAATCATATCTCCAGTACCTACTGCGGAGGGTATGAACAATCTAGAAACATCAGCATCAGGTGTTAATGCTACTTATGCTAAGGAGCTCGTTGCTTACACCATTAAGGTATCGGAGCATGGTCATTCTATCTTCAACATTCTCTTGGTTGTCTTATCTGTTATTCTGGTGGTTGTGTCTTTGGTTTTCCTTGTTCGTAAAAACATCCAATTGGCTAACTACACTTATCTTGCTTATGTCTTCGTTGCCATCATTGGTTCTATCTACAACTTTATCGGCGTTCAGGATGCGGTTTTACTTTTTACAGACCCTAACATCCGTATGGGAGCGGAGCTTGGTGCCAAAGGTTCTGCTATTTTTGGGATCGTACTCAATGTTATCTTCCTAGCAATTGTCTTCTATAAAATGTGGCGTCAGCAAAAAGAATTGACAGAAACTCAAGAAGAGGAAGAACTTGCCTAAGAGTTGACAAAGCATAACTATCAAGATACAATCTTGGTAGTTATTTTTTATGATTTAAAAAAAGGAGGAGAACATGAAAAAAGTTTCCTTGGTCTACATCAGTCTGAGCGGAAATACGGAGAGTTTTGTGACGCGCTTGAAAGACTATCTCTTGTCCCAGTACGAGGGAATTGAGGTTCAAAAGATTCATATCAAGGATTTGGTCAAAGAAGGCCAAGATTTCTATGAAATGGACCATCCCTATGTTGCTTTTTTGCCGACTTACCTAGAAGGTGGGAATGGCGTGGATAACGGAGATGTCGAGATTTTGACGACACCAGTGGGAGATTTTATCGCCTATGGTGACAATGCTAGTAAGTGTTTTGGTGTGGTTGGTTCAGGAAATCGTAACTTTAATAACCAATACTGCCTGACAGCCAAGCAATATAGTCAACGTTTTGGCTTCCCTGTATTGGCTGATTTTGAAATGCGAGGTATGCTGGGAGATATCAAACGTGTCGCAGCTATTATCGCAGATTTGTATGAATTGGAAAGTTAAGCTGAAACCAATCTTTCAATCATTAGAAGAAAGAACTTATTATATCCCCCTCTATAGCAAAGATGAAAATTACCTATAAAATTTTTAATATAAATGTTATTTGCTATAGTTGGAAGATAAAAATTATGCCCTAAAAAAACCGAGAAGCTTTCTTCTCGGTTTTTGATTATTTCAATTGATCTGTAATGTCTTTTGATAGCAACATTCCCAGATGGTAAGTTTTATTGATATATGCAATGACATCATTGATATTTTCAGTCGTTTGAATTTTCTCTTTGATGTCAGCCCTAAATGTTTCATCCTTTAAAAGTTGTTCTTGGTAGAGCTTTTGCAGTCTTTCCTTTTCATACTTATTAAGCAGAAAAAGGAATACCAAGCTAATCACAACGAGGATATAAGCATATTGGCTCATAGAAAATCTCCCTGTATGATAAAGAAGTAGTAGTGAGTAGATTGAATTAGTGAAGCGCCTAACCAAATCACCATAGTTACGACGTCATGTTCTCTAAATCGATTATATTTAGAGAACATGACTAGTGAAGCAGTTAGCTAGTCCGCATATAAGCTGCTAGCGTCTAAAAATTAGGAACTTTAGTTCCAATAAATTTAAGATTACGACGTTTTAGGACATAAATCGATCATATTTATGTCTTAAAACTAGTGAAGCACCTAGCCAAATACCTGATAGGATTTGGCATTCGTTACTTAGACTACTTTACAATAAAGTGATTAAAAGATTACGACATGAGCCTAACCAAATCGATATTATTTGGTTAGGTGAATTAGTGAAGCAGTTAGCTAGTCCGCATATAAGCGTCTAGCGTCTAGCAATTAGGAGCTTTAGTTCCAATAACTTTAAGGTTACGACGTTTTAGGACATAAATCGATCATATTTATGTTCTAAAACTAGTGAAGCGCCTAGCCAAAGTCCGAATAGGATTTGGCGTTAGTTACTTAGATTGCTCCGCAATCAAGTAACTTTGGCGATTTACATCTTCTCTGGAGCTTCTACTCCAAGTAAGCGAAGGGCTTCTTTTAGGACAACTGCGGTTGCGTAGCTGAGAGCTAGACGACTTTCGCGTTCTGGGCTTTCATCCAAGATACGGGTATGTGCATAGTATTTGTTGAAGGCTTGAGCCAGGCTAATTGCAAATTTAGCAATGATAGAAGGTTCAAAGTTATCAGCCGCACGGTTGATAATACGTGGGAAGTCTTGGATGAGTTTGATAATTTCCCAGCTTTCAGCATCATTCAAGCTATAGTTGCCAGTTGTTTCTGGTTTGAAATCGGCTTTGCGTAAGATAGATTGGATACGAGCGTAGGCATATTGAACATAAGGTCCAGTTTCACCTTCAAATGACACCATGGCTTCTAAGTCAAAATCATAACCATTAGTGCGGTCAGTCTTAAGGTCGTAGAATTTAATGGCTCCAACCCCAACAGCATGCGCTACTTGGTCTTTATTTTCAAGTTCAGGATTTTTAGCTTCAATTTGGGCTTTTGCACGGCTAACAGCCTCTGCAACTGTAGGCTCTAGCAGGATGACATTCCCTTTACGAGTAGAGAGTTTTTTCCCTTCTTTTGTAACCAAACCAAAAGGAACGTGAGTAATATCGTCACTCCAATCGTAGCCCATTTCTTGCAAGACAGCTTTGAGCTGTTTAAAGTGGGCAGATTGCTCTTGACCAACGACGTAGATAGATTTAGCAAATTGGTATTCGTTTTTACGGTAAAGAGCTGCAGCCAAGTCACGTGTGATATATAGAGTTGCTCCGTCAGATTTCTTGATGAGGGCTGGATGTTCAATTCCATATTTCTCAAGGTTGACAACTTGGGCCCCTTCTGATTCAACAAGAAGGCCTTTTTCAGAAAGAATGTCTACGACTGCATCCATCTTATCGTTGTAGAAGGCTTCTCCATTGTAGCTGTCAAATTCGACTTGCAATTCATTGTAAAGGCGGTTAAATTCCACTAAACTTTCATCACGGAACCATTGCCAAAGAGCGAGAGCTTCCTCGTCTCCATTTTCAAGTTTACGGAACCATTCGCGTGCTTCTTCATCCAAGCTAGGGTCATTTTCAGCTTCAGCATTGATACGAACGTAGAGTTTAAGAAGTTCATCAATTGGATGAGCTTTTACAGCTTCTTCGTCGCCCCATTTTTTGTAGGCAACAATCAGCATCCCAAACTGTTTACCCCAGTCTCCCAAATGGTTGACCTTGACCGTTTGATAACCGATTTTTTGGAAAATATGTGACAAGCTATCTCCGATAACAGTTGAGCGCAGGTGACCAATAGAAAATGGTTTAGCGATATTGGGACTAGACATATCGATAACAACATTTTCTTGCTTGCCAATATGTTGGTCAGCATAGTGTTCTTTTTCAGTGATAACAGCTTGCAATACTTGAGCAGAAATGGCAGATTTATCAAGGAAAAAGTTAACGTAAGGTCCTGTTGCGACAACCTTTTCAAAGGCTTGGCTGTTAATTTTTTCAGCCAGTTCAGCAGCAATCATTTGAGGTGCTTTACGTTCGACTTTTGCAAGAGAAAAAGCAGGGAAAGCGATGTCTCCCATTTCTGAGTTTTTAGGGGTTTCCAGTAAATTTAAAATAGCCTCTTGGTCCAGGCTATCAATGACGCTAGCCAACTCGCTAGCAATCAATTCTTTTGTATTCATTAAGAGCTCCTTTTGGACTTTTCTACTATTTTATCACAATTTTAAAGAAAGAAGAAAAAATTTTTGAAATCTCCTGTTTTTTTGGTATAATATAGTTATAAAATTAGTTATAAATATGCATATAAGAGGATTTTATGAGAAAAAGAGATCGTCATCAGTTAATAAAAAAAATGATTACTGAGGAGAAATTAAGTACACAAAAAGAAATTCAAGATCGGTTGGAGGCACACAATGTCTTTGTGACGCAGACAACCTTGTCTCGTGATTTGCGCGAAATCGGCTTGACCAAGGTCAAGAAAAATGATATGGTGTATTATGTACTAGCAAATGAGACAGAAAAGATTGATTTGGTGGAATTTTTGTCTCATCATTTAGAAGGTGTTGCAAGAGCAGAGTTTACCTTGGTGCTTCATACCAAATTGGGAGAAGCCTCTGTTTTGGCAAATATTGTTGATGCAAACAAGGATGAATGGATTTTAGGAACAGTTGCTGGTGCCAATACCTTATTGGTCATTTGTCGAGACCAGCACGTTGCCAAACTCATGGAAGATCGTTTGCTAGATTTGATGAAAGATAAGTAAGGTCTTGGGAGTTGCTCTCAAGACTTATTTTTGACAAGGAGAGACGGACAATGGCGACAGAAAAGCTATCACCCGGTATGCAACAGTATGTGGATATTAAAAAGCAATATCCAGATGCGTTTTTGCTCTTTCGGATGGGTGATTTTTATGAATTATTTTATGAGGATGCGGTCAATGCTGCGCAGATTCTGGAAATTTCCTTAACGAGTCGCAACAAGAATGCCGACAATCCGATTCCTATGGCGGGTGTCCCCTATCATTCTGCCCAACAGTACATTGATGTCTTGATTGAGCAGGGCTATAAGGTAGCTATCGCAGAGCAGATGGAAGATCCTAAACAAGCAGTTGGGGTTGTGAAACGAGAGGTTGTTCAGGTAATTACGCCAGGAACAGTGGTTGATAGCAGTAAGCCGGACAGTCAGAATAATTTTTTGGTTGCTATAGACCGCGAAGGCAATCAATTTGGTCTAGCTTATATGGACCTGGTGACCGGTGACTTTTATGTGACAGGTTTATTGGATTTCACGCTGGTTTGTGGGGAAATCCGTAATCTCAAGGCGCGAGAAGTGGTGCTGGGTTATGACTTGTCTGAGGAAGAAGAACAAATCCTCAGTCGCCAGATGAATCTGGTACTCTCTTATGAAAAAGAAAGCTTTGAAGACCTTCATTTACTGGATTCGCGATTGGCAGCTGTGGAGCAAACAGCATCTAGTAAGCTGCTCCAGTATGTTCATCGGACCCAGATGCGGGAGTTGAACCACCTCAAACCTGTTATCCGCTATGAAATTAAGGATTTCTTGCAGATGGATTATGCGACCAAGGCCAGTCTGGATTTGGTTGAGAATGCCCGTTCGGGCAAGAAGCAAGGCAGTCTTTTCTGGCTTTTAGATGAAACTAAGACGGCAATGGGTATGCGCCTGTTACGTTCTTGGATCCATCGTCCCCTGATTGATAAGGAACGAATCGTCCAACGCCAAGAAGTGGTGCAGGTCTTCCTCGACCATTTCTTTGAGCGCAGTGATTTGACAGACAGTCTCAAGGGTGTTTATGACATTGAGCGCTTGGCTAGTCGTGTTTCTTTTGGCAAAACCAATCCTAAGGATCTCTTGCAGTTGGCGACTACCTTGTCTAGTGTGCCACGGATTCGTGCGATTTTAGAAGGCATGGAGCAGTCTGCTCTGGCCTATCTTATCGAACAGTTGGATGGAATCCCTGAGTTGGAGAGTTTGATTAGCGCTGCTATTGCTCCTGAAGCTCCTCATGTGATTACGGAAGGTGGTATTATCCGCACTGGATTTGATGAGACTTTAGACAAGTACCGTCGTGTTCTCAGAGAAGGGACTGGTTGGATTGCTGAAATTGAGGCTAAGGAGCGAGAAAACTCTGGAATCAGCACGCTTAAGATTGATTACAATAAGAAGGATGGCTACTATTTCCATGTGACCAATTCGCAACTGGGAAATGTGCCTGCTCACTTTTTCCGCAAGGCGACGCTGAAAAACTCAGAACGTTTTGGAACCGAAGAATTAGCCCGTATCGAGGGAGATATGCTGGAGGCGCGTGAGAAGTCAGCCAATCTCGAATACGAAATTTTTATGCGTATTCGTGAGGAAGTCAGCAAGTATATCCAGCGTTTGCAGGCTCTAGCTCAAGGAATTGCGACAGTTGATGTCTTACAGAGTCTGGCGGTTGTGGCTGAAACCCAGCATTTGATTCGGCCAGAGTTTGGAGAGGATTCGCGAATTGATATCCAGAAAGGGCGCCATGCTGTCGTTGAAAAGGTTATGGGGGCTCAGACCTATATTCCAAATACGATTCAGATGGCAGAAGATACCAGTATTCAACTGATTACAGGGCCAAACATGAGTGGGAAGTCAACCTATATGCGTCAGTTAGCCATGACGGCGATAATGGCCCAGATGGGTTCCTATGTACCGGCAGAAAGCGCCTATTTACCTATTTTTGATGCGATCTTTACCCGTATCGGAGCAGCAGATGACTTGGTTTCAGGTCAGTCAACCTTCATGGTGGAGATGATGGAGGCCAACAATGCCATTTCGCATGCGACCAAGAACTCTCTCATTCTCTTTGATGAATTGGGACGGGGAACTGCAACTTACGACGGTATGGCTCTTGCTCAGTCCATCATCGAATACATTCACGAGCATATCGGAGCCAAGACCCTCTTTGCGACCCACTACCATGAGTTGACCAGTCTGGAGTCTAGTTTACAACACTTGGTCAATGTTCACGTGGCAACCTTGGAGCAGGATGGGCAGGTCACCTTCCTTCACAAGATTGAACCAGGACCAGCCGATAAATCCTACGGTATCCATGTTGCCAAGATTGCTGGCTTGCCAGCAGACCTTTTAGTAAGGGCGGATAAGATTTTGACTCAGCTAGAGAGTCAAGGAACAGAAAGTCCTGCTCCTATGAGACAAACAAGTGCCGTCACTGAGCAGATTTCACTCTTTGATACGGCAGAAGAGCATCCTATCCTAGAAGAATTAGCTAAATTGGATATTTACAACATGACACCTATGCAGGCTATGAATGTTTTGGTTGAGTTAAAACAGAAACTATAAAAATAATCCCACTCATGCATTTATGAGTGGGATTATTGCTATTACTTTCTATGCTCCAAGAGTTGATTGATGTGGTCTACCTTTTTAGCCTCTCTTTTATAGAGAATAGCCCAAATGATGAGGTAGACAATTGAAAACTCGATAATGAGCTGGAGATAGAAGATCCAGTGGAAGGGGAACCAACCAGCCAGAGTTGCTAGTGGGACAAAGCCAGCCAGCATGAGGAAGAAATGAGTCAGAGTGGCACGAAGCATGCTCCAGTCACGGCTGAATAAGCGGTTGCCAAAGTTGAAGAGCATACCGATAGTTGCCCAGATAAGTGTGCAGTAGAGTAAGACTAGAGCACCGTGAACCTGATGTTGAGCCATCACTTGGCCGATCAGAGACTCGGGACTTAGTGGTGTATAAGTACTTGGTGCATAAATGAGTGAAAAGATGATAGAGAGGATGAGGCCGATGAGGACACCAGCAGCTGCGTCGTGAAATACTTGTTTTTTCATAGTTCTAATTTCTCCTTGATGGTTTTTAGGTAACGGCGTGAAGAGTAGGTGAAGCTTTGGTTTTTTAGAAAGATTTCTACCAGACCGTTGGGCGTGAGCTTGAGGTGAGAGATGGAATTGATATTAATGATTTCTGATTGGGAAATTTGGATAAAATTGCTTGGCAAGAGTTCAAGAACCTGATAGAGTCGTAAATCAATGGTGTAGGTCTGACTTGCCGTTTCTGCCAGAACCTTCCGATTCTCGATATAGAAGCGCTGAATCTTGCCAATTTCAACTAGATAGACCTGATCTTCGATTTTCCCTTTGATTTTTTCTTTTTGATCCAGATTTTCTGCGAACTCGATGACTTTTTGGACTTTTTCGGTCTCTTGAGGTGCTTGGATAATCAACTTTTCCTCCTCGTAAGACTCGCTAATCTGTAGTTCTACTTTCATAAATTTCTCTCCTTGTCTTTCATACAAAATTGTGATCACTTCTTGTATATTTCTATTAAACACTATTTTACGCCTTCATACAAGGGACTTTGTCTATGTGGAGGGATTTGGTTCCTATGTGGCGCTTGCTTTTCTGTCCTGTCTGAAATATGGTATAATAGCACTAATCAATTTCTAGGAAAAAAGATACGGAAAGGGGCTGAAAAATGTCTCATATTATTGAATTGCCAGAGGTGTTGGCAAACCAGATCGCGGCAGGAGAGGTTATCGAACGTCCTGCCAGTGTGGTTAAAGAGTTGGTAGAAAATTCCATTGACGCTGGCTCTAGTCAGATTATCATTGAGATTGAAGAGTCTGGTCTCAAGAAGATTCAAATCACAGATAATGGTCATGGAATTGCCCACGATGAGGTGGAGTTGGCTCTGCGTCGCCATGCAACTAGTAAGATAAAAAATCAAGCAGATCTCTTTCGAATTCGGACGCTTGGTTTTCGTGGTGAAGCCTTGCCTTCTATCGCTTCTGTTAGTGTTCTGACTCTGTTAACGGCGGTGGATGGTGCAAGTCATGGGACTAAGTTAGTCGCGCGTGGGGGAGAAGTAGAAGAAGTCATCCCAGCGACTAGTCCTGTGGGAACCAAGGTTTGTGTGGAGGACCTCTTTTTCAACACGCCTGCCCGCCTCAAGTATATGAAGAGCCAGCAAGCGGAGCTGTCTCATATCATTGATATTGTCAACCGTCTGGGCTTGGCTCATCCTGAGATTTCTTTTAGTTTGATCAGTGATGGTAAGGAGATGACGCGGACAGCAGGGACTGGCCAACTGCGACAAGCAATCGCAGGGATTTACGGTTTGGCGAGTGCAAAGAAGATGATTGAAATTGAGAACTCTGACTTAGATTTCGAGATTTCAGGCTTTGTTTCCTTGCCTGAGTTGACTCGGGCTAATCGCAACTATATCAGCCTCTTCATCAATGGCCGTTATATCAAGAACTTCCTGCTTAATCGTGCTATTTTGGATGGTTACGGAAGCAAGCTTATGGTGGGCCGTTTTCCACTGGCTGTCATTCACATCCATATCGACCCTTATCTAGCGGATGTCAATGTGCATCCAACTAAGCAAGAGGTGCGGATTTCTAAGGAAAAAGAACTGATGACGCTGGTTTCAGAAGCTATTGCAAACAGTCTCAAGGAGCAAACCTTGATACCTGATGCCTTGGAAAATCTTGCCAAATCTACCGTGCGCAATCGTGAGAAGGTGGAGCAAACCATTCTCCCACTCAAAGAAAATACGCTCTACTATGAGAAAACTGAGCCGACAAGACCTAGTCAAGCTGAAGTAGCTGATTATCAGGTAGAATTAACTGATGAAGGACAGGATTTGACTTTATTTGCCAAAGAAACCTTGGATCAATTGACTAAGCCAGCAAAACTGCATTTTGCAGAGAGAAAACCTGCTAACTACGATCAGCTAGATCACCCAGAGTTAGACCTTGCGAGTCTTGATAAGGCTTATGACAAGCTGGAGCGAGAAGAATCTTCAAGCTTCCCAGAGTTGGAATTTTTCGGGCAAATGCACGGGACTTATCTCTTTGCCCAAGGGCGAGATGGGCTCTATATCATAGACCAGCACGCGGCGCAGGAACGGGTCAAGTATGAGGAATATCGTGAAAGTATTGGCGATGTTGATCAGAGCCAGCAGCAACTCCTAGTGCCCTACATCTTTGAATTTCCAGCGGATGATGCCCTTCGTCTCAAGGAAAGAATGCCTCTTTTGGAGGAAGTGGGTGTCTTCCTAGCAGAGTACGGAGAAAATCAATTTATCCTGCGTGAACATCCTATTTGGATGGCAGAAGAAGAAATTGAGTCAGGCATCTATGAAATGTGCGATATGCTCCTTTTGACCAAGGAAGTTTCTATCAAGAAATACCGGGCAGAGTTGGCTATTATGATGTCCTGCAAACGGTCTATCAAGGCTAACCATCGTATCGATGACCATTCAGCTAGACAGCTTCTTTATCAGCTTTCTCAATGTGACAATCCCTACAACTGTCCCCACGGACGTCCTGTTTTGGTGCACTTCACCAAGTCGGATATGGAAAAGATGTTCCGACGCATTCAGGAAAATCACACCAGTCTCCGTGAGTTGGGGAAATATTAAACTAAAAGGAAAACTATGTACGAATATTTAAAAGGAATCATTACCAAAATTACTGCTAAATACATTGTGTTTGAAGTCAACGGTATCGGTTATATCCTGCATGTGGCCAATCCCTATGCTTACTCAGGACAGGTCAACCAAGAAGCTCAAATTTATGTGCATCAGGTCGTACGTGAGGATGCCCATCTACTTTATGGATTTCGCTCAGAAGACGAGAAAAAGCTCTTTCTCAGTCTGATTTCGGTCTCTGGGATTGGTCCTGTATCAGCTCTGGCCATTATCGCTGCCGATGACAATGCTGGCTTGGTTCAAGCCATCGAAACCAAGAACATCACCTACTTGACTAAGTTCCCTAAAATTGGTAAGAAAACAGCCCAGCAGATGGTGTTGGACTTGGAAGGCAAGGTAGTAGTTGCAGGAGATGACCTTCCTGCTAAGGTGGCAGTACAAGCTAGCGCAGAAAACCAAGAATTGGAAGAAGCCATGGAAGCAATGTTGGCTCTGGGCTACAAGGCAACAGAGCTCAAGAAAATCAAGAAATTCTTTGAAGGAACGACAGATACAGCTGAGAACTATATCAAGTCCGCCCTTAAAATGTTGGTCAAATAGGAGTAGAGCATGACAAAACGTTGTTCGTGGGTCAAGATGACCAATCCGCTCTACATTGCCTATCATGATGAGGAGTGGGGTCAGCCCCTCCATGATGACCAAGCATTGTTTGAGTTGTTGTGTATGGAAACCTATCAGGCAGGCCTGTCTTGGGAAACGGTACTAAACAAACGCCAAGCTTTCCGAGAAGCATTTTATGGCTATCAAATTCACGCAGTCGCAGACATGACCGACACCGAATTGGAAAACTTGCTGGATAATCCAGCCATCATCCGAAATAGAGCCAAGATTTTTGCTACACGCGCTAACGCCCAAGCCTTTCTACGACTACAGGCAGAGTACGGCTCTTTTGATGCCTATCTTTGGTCTTTTGTTGAGGGGAAAACGATCGTTAACGATGTTCCCGATTACCGCCAAGCCCCAGCTAAAACACCTCTGTCTGAGAAGTTAGCCAAAGATCTCAAAAAACGAGGCTTCAAGTTCACAGGCCCAGTCGCCGTCTTGTCTTTTCTACAGGCTGCAGGGCTAGTTGATGACCATGAGAATGATTGTGAGTGGAAAAGCGGTCGTTAGTATGTACAGGTAACTAGCATATCTGAGAATATAGAAAAAAGCTGAGAAATTTTTCCCAGCTTTTTATATATACTATTAGATTTGTTAGAGTGAAGTCAAAAAAGTGATTCCACCTAAAATAACACCAGCTGAATTTGGAATGATTAGTATCCAATCCTTCTTAGGTTCCTTTGTCCATCCATAAATAACCCAGATTAAGCAAGATATAGCAGCTGATAAAGGTTGAAATGGTTGAGCTTTATTTCCCTGTAAATTAGCGATAATTTGAGGTATGTAGGCAATAAATACTATGATTCCAATAAAGGCACCAATAGAACCTACGATTCGATTAATTTTTTGTTTTGTCATATACACCTCCTTCAAAAGGATATCATAGAAATTAGCGAAATGCAATAAATTCAGATACAAATTGTAACGAAAACGAATACAAAAGCACAAAAATAGAGACACTATTTATTTTTTGTTATAGTCAAAGCGAATGACTTGCTCCTGTGCATCTACATAGGCATGGACTCCGAAGGGGACAATTGCTCTCGGAGTTGCGTGGCCGACATTCAGATTATAGACAATTGGAATATTGCTGTCAATGATATCCAATAGTGCCTCTTTATAGTCGTCATAGAAAGTTTCATCCATAGGTTTCCCGACCAAGAGTCCGCTGATGACCTTGAATATACCAGTGTTCTTTAAAGTTTGTAACATCTTTTTGAAGTCTTCCGGCTCAGGCTTTTCTTCGCTTGTCTCTAGCAAGAGGATCTTTCCTTCCCAGTCTGACAAGTCAGGGAAAAGTTTGTATTCTTGGCAGAGCTCCGTGCTATCTGCGTATCGAGAGTTGTCAAAGATATCGTAGAGGGATTCGAGGCAACCACCGAGGATTTTCCCCTCGAACTGGGCAGTTCCTTGTAACAACTCAAAACCAGTATTTGTATGACTGACACGAGGTGTCCCCAGAGCTTTGGGACTAAAATCAGTTCGTTCCTCATACCAAACATTGCTAGGGCGAATTTCTGAGATTCTTCCTGTCTCAATCAATTCTTTAAAGTAGTGAAGGCTATAGGCTAGCATTTCTTTGTCCAATTCACAAATGTCTGCTAAAAAGGATTGACCATAAAAAGTTTTAACACCTAGTTTATGCAACATGAGATGGTTCATGGTTGTATCTGAGAAGCCAAGAAATATTTTTTGGTTGATAACCTTTTGTAGTTGGTCATTTTCAAAAAGATAAGGTAGTAAGCGATAGGTATCGTCTCCACCGATGGCGCATAGGATCATGTCGATGCTATCATCAGAAAAGGCATGAATCAAATCCTCTGCACGAGCTTCAGGATGGTCCTTGATAAAGTCTAATCCTTTTAGCGAATGAGGCAAAAAGGTAGGATTGAGTCCCAGGTTCTTGAGACGTTGGACACCCAAGTCCACTTCGTGTTTGACAAAGTCCTCTCCGATAATGCCACTAGATAAACTAACAACACCAATAGTAGAAACCATATTTCTTCCTCCTAGAAATTGATTGAGCCTATTTTATCATAAAAGATGGGAGAAAACTATAGGGAAAAGGGTAGAGGGAAGCTTGTAGGCAAGCAAGTGAAAAAGCAACCGCTGGTGCAGTTGCTTTTCGTTTTCTAATCAGTAATCTCGCTAGATATGAGTTACTTGGTCAACTCTTGATTATAGGAGAGAGCCAAATCAATCCAGTAAGGCAATTCTTTTTGGCCTTCTATATCTAAGTCTATATACCCATGATAAAGGCGCCCCCTCATCAATGTAGTATGAGCTCCTGTTCGGGGTAGAACTTGCTTCTCCATTTCCTTGCCAATTCTGACCATAACCAGTTCATCCTTTCTGGAACTGACAGTAAGGACCATTTTACCACGAATCATAAAGGCCAGGCCACCAAACAGCTTCTTTTCTTCTAGCTCTTCTTCGAAAATTTGGGGAGGAAGTTTGAGCGCTAGAATTTTTCGAATCTGCTGAGCTAAAGATTGACTATATGCCATAGCTCTTTCCTTTTCTTAGTAACGTGTTGGTCCTGCACTTGCGCTGCGGATGTTCAAGCGTTTCTTGAGATAGAAGCGAAGGGCTAGGAGGGCTGCTCCGATAATAGCTAGTGGCAATGGAGCAAGTACTGGGTTAAGGCTAGCTGGTAGGAAGCTTGTTGCAAAGAAAACAAGCAACCAAAGAAACATAGATGCTAGGATAACCAGTACAGATTTCCAGAAAGGTGGACGTTGACTGCGGTCCATATCTGGTCCATAGTATTGGTAAACGAAGTAGTACATCAAGTAGAAGGCAAATCCACCAACCAGTCCAACTAATAGGAGGGTAATCAAACCGTAACCGATAGCTTGATCTGCCGAGAAGAAGGTTGTGAGGGCGCTGACGAGGGCAAAGAGGCTAGTGATGAAAAGAGCTGAGTCCATAATCATGAGTTTTGGATCATCATTTTCTTTTGGATGCTCTTTTTCGTATTGCTCCTTGA
Organism: Streptococcus sp. SM5; assembly: GCF_027497975.1. NCBI lineage: Bacteria > Bacillati > Bacillota > Bacilli > Lactobacillales > Streptococcaceae > Streptococcus > Streptococcus sp. SM5. The sequence goes on from NZ_JAJNSC010000006.1 coordinate 150,242, forward strand.
CAGTGAAGCTATGAGCCCAATGAGTCGGTGCGCCGTAGAGGGAACGAGCAGTCGTACCTTTGGCTTGCTCTTCAAGGATTTGTGGAATAACTTCCTCAAAAATAGCTTTGATTTCAGCGTCTGATTTCCCATCTTTGATGAATTGCTGAGTAGCGATGTGGATAAACTCTTGGTTTTTCTTGGTTAATTTTTGTAGATCAATCTGAGACATAGGAACTCCTCTTAGAACCATTTTTTATGGATGAGATAGAGAGTGAGCGAAACACTCATAGCAAAGGCGATAAAGACGATTAACCAGAAGGCATTTGGTTCGCCGTTTAGGGGGATTTCATTATCCTTAAAGTTCATCCCGTAGGCAGAGAAGACCATGGTTGGGATGGACATGACGATGGTCACAAGGGCCAAGGTTTTCATGATGTTGTTCTGGTTGTTGGAAATGATAGAGGCAAAGGTCTCTGTCATAGAATGCAAGACGTTTCCATAAATGTCTGCCATCTCGATGGCCTGTTGGGTTTCAATCAGGGTATCTTCAAGCAGGTCTTCGTCTTCAAGGTATTTCTTGATATTGCTGGTTGAGCTGGTTAATTTCTTAATCACGCGCTCATTTGTTTTGAGGGAGGCCTTGAAATAGACGATGGTTTTTTCCAATTCCATGAGCTCAATCAATTCTTCATTACGAGTTGATTGATGCAGTTGACTTTCGATTTGTTCACTCTTACGGTCAATCGAACGAAGGGCTGTTAGGTAAAGTTCTGCATTGCGATAGAGAATCTGGAAGATAAAACGTGAGCGCATGAAGGTATAGAAATTACGCAAGCGACGGTTGATAAAGACATCGAGGACCGGTAATGGTTCCAAACAAGTAGTGATAATGGTTTCCTCAGTGATGATAATACCAAGCGGGATGGTGACGTAGTAGGTGCGGTTATTTCTTTCTTCTGTGACCGGCACGTCCACGATGATCAAAGTATACTCATCTTCGATGGTAATACGAGACATTTCTTCCGCATCGAGTGGTGCACGAAGGTCGGCAATATCAATATCGAAGGCGTTAGCGATTTCGAGTGATTCATTTTGAGTCGGATTGACGAGATTGATCCAAGTACCCGGTTCAAGCGTATCGATCTCTTTAAATTCAGTTGTTGTAGAGAGAAAAACTTGTTTCATATCCCTTATCCTTTCTCATTTTTCAGATTTTTTCACACCGTACTATTATACTATAAATTCAGCCTTTTGGGTAATAGAATCTCACTTTTTTTGGTATAATGGTAAGCAATAATGGACTAGAAAGAACAAAGATGCAAGATAAAATTGTCATTCATGGGGCGCGTGCCCATAATTTAAAAAATATTGACGTGGAAATTCCACGAGACAAGTTGGTTGTCGTGACCGGCTTGTCAGGTTCAGGGAAATCCAGTCTGGCCTTTGATACCCTCTATGCGGAGGGTCAACGTCGCTATGTGGAGAGTTTGTCAGCCTACGCTCGTCAATTCTTGGGGAATATGGAGAAGCCTGATGTAGATGCTATTGATGGTCTCAGCCCCGCTATTTCCATCGACCAGAAAACGACTAGTAAAAATCCTCGCTCGACGGTGGGAACAACGACTGAAATCAATGACTATCTGCGTCTCCTCTACGCACGTGTGGGGACGCCTTACTGTATCAACGGGCATGGGGCTATCAAGGCTTCTTCTGTGGAGCAAATCGTTGATAAGGTTTTGGAGTTGCCAGAACGCCAACGTCTGCAAATCTTAGCCCCAGTTATCCGTAAGAAAAAAGGACAGCACAAGAGTGTTATTGAAAAGATTCAGAAAGATGGGTATGTTCGTGTCCGTGTGGATGGGGAAGTCTATGATGTGACCGAAGTGCCAGAGTTGTCTAAGAGCAAGCAACACAATATCGATGTCGTGGTTGACCGTATTGTCATCAAGGAGGGCATTCGTAGTCGTCTCTTTGATTCCATTGAGGCAGCCCTTCGTATTGCAGAAGGTTATGTCATTATCGACACTATGGACGACTCTGAGTTGTTGTTCTCTGAGCACTATGCCTGTCCAGTTTGTGGCTTTACTGTTCCAGAGTTAGAGCCACGTCTCTTCTCATTCAATGCTCCTTTTGGTTCTTGTAGTGAGTGTGACGGCTTGGGCATCAAGCTGGAGGTGGATACTGATTTGGTAGTACCAGATGCCAGCAAAACGCTACGTGAGGGGGCGCTAGCACCTTGGAATCCTATCTCATCCAACTACTATCCAAACATGCTAGAGCAGGCTATGACAGCCTTTGGAGTGGATATGGATAAGCCTTTTGAGGACTTGTCAGAAGAGGATACGAACTTGATTCTCTATGGGTCAGATGGCAAGGAATTCCATTTCCACTATGAGAATGAATTTGGTGGTGTGCGCGATATTGACATTCCTTTTGAGGGAATTGTCAATAATATCAAGCGTCGCTATCACGAGACAAACAGCGATTACACCCGCACCCAGATGCGCCTCTACATGAATGAGCTGACCTGCGGAACCTGTCACGGTTACCGTCTCAATGATCAGGCCTTGTCTGTCCGTGTGGGTGGCGAGCAAGGGCCACATATCGGAGAAATTTCAGACCTGTCTATCGCAGACCACTTAGACTTGGTGAGCCAGCTGACCTTGTCTGAAAATGAAGCCATCATCGCTCGTCCCATTCTCAAGGAAATCAAGGATCGTTTGACCTTCCTTAATAACGTGGGTCTTAACTATCTGACTCTGTCTCGCTCAGCAGGAACCCTTTCAGGTGGGGAAAGCCAGCGTATTCGCTTGGCAACCCAGATTGGTTCTAACCTATCAGGTGTCCTTTATATTCTAGATGAGCCGTCAATCGGTCTTCACCAGAGGGACAATGACCGTCTGATTGCTAGTCTCAAAAAGATGCGCGACTTGGGTAATACACTCATTGTGGTGGAACATGACGAAGATACCATGCGTGAGGCGGATTATCTGATTGACGTTGGTCCCGGTGCCGGTGTTTTTGGTGGGGAGATTGTTGCTGCAGGTACGCCTAAACAGGTAGCTCGTAACAGTAAGTCTATCACAGGCCAGTACTTGTCAGGTAAACGTGCTATTCCAGTGCCAACAGAGCGCCGTACTGGTAATGGTCGTTTTATCGAAGTGACAGGAGCGCGTGAGAACAACTTGCAAAATGTCACTGCTCGCTTCCCACTAGGGAAATTTATCGCAGTGACAGGGGTGTCGGGTTCAGGGAAATCGACCCTCATCAACAGCATTCTCAAAAAAGCGATTGCCCAAAAGCTCAACCGTAATTCAGATAAACCTGGTAAATTTAAGACTATTACAGGGATTGAGCATGTTGATCGTTTGATTGACATTGACCAGAGTCCTATCGGACGGACGCCAAGGTCTAACCCTGCTACCTATACGGGAGTTTTTGACGATATACGTGACCTCTTTTCCCAGACAAATGAAGCCAAGATTCGAGGCTACAAGAAGGGTCGTTTCAGTTTCAACGTCAAGGGTGGTCGCTGTGAAGCCTGCTCAGGTGATGGGATCATCAAGATTGAGATGCACTTCTTGCCAGATGTTTATGTGGCTTGTGAAATTTGCCACGGAACCCGCTACAACAGTGAAACCCTAGAAGTCCACTACAAGGAAAAAAATATCTCGCAGGTCTTGGATATGACCGTCAACGATGCGGTGGAATTCTTCCAACATATTCCGAAAATTCAACGCAAACTTCAGACCATCAAGGATGTAGGGCTGGGCTATGTGACGCTAGGTCAACCAGCTACCACCCTTTCTGGGGGAGAAGCCCAGCGTATGAAGTTGGCTAGTGAACTTCACAAACGCTCGACAGGAAAATCTTTCTACATTTTGGATGAGCCAACGACAGGGCTGCATACTGAGGACATCGCTCGCTTGCTTAAAGTCTTGGCTCGCTTTGTAGACGATGGCAATACAGTCCTCGTCATTGAGCACAATCTGGATGTCATTAAGACGGCAGACCATATCATCGACTTGGGACCTGAGGGCGGTGTCGGTGGTGGAACCATCATCGCAACAGGAACTCCAGAAGAAGTAGCGGCCAATGAAGCCAGCTACACAGGACATTATTTGAAAGGAAAGTTACATCATGAATAAACGCGTACAAGCATTTCTAGCTAAAATGCAAGAAAAAGAACTAGATGGCATTATCATCAATAACCTTAAAAACGTCTATTATTTGACGGGTTTTTGGGGCTCAAACGGAACAGTCTTCATCAGTCGTGACCGCCAGGTCTTGGTGACAGACTCTCGCTATATCATTGCAGCTAAGCAAGAAACCAGTGGGTTTGAGATTATGGCTGATCGTGATGAATTGGCTGTCATTGGAGGAATTGTTAAGGATATGGGCTTGTCTCGAATCGGTTTTGAGGACGAGATTTCGGTTTCTTATTACCATCGTATGCAGGCTACCTTTGAAGGAATTGACTTGCTTCCACAGACTCAGTTTGTTGAAGGTCTTCGAATGATTAAGGATGAAGCGGAGATTGCAGCTATTCGCAAGGCTTGTTCTATCTCAGACCAAGCTTTCCGCGACGCGCTTGACTTTATCAAACCAGGAAAGACAGAGATTGAAATAGCCAACTTCCTTGACTTCCGCATGCGTGAGTTGGGAGCGTCTGGCTTGTCTTTTGATACGATTCTAGCTAGTGGTATCAACTCTTCCAAACCTCATGCTCATCCTATGCACAAACCAGTGGAGCTGGGAGAAGCCATTACTATGGACTTCGGTTGCCTTTATGACCACTATGTCAGTGATATGACACGGACTATCTATCTGGGGCATGTCAGCGACGAGCAGGCGGAGATTTACAATACGGTTTTGAAAGCCAACCAAGCCTTGATTGACCAGGCTAAGGCAGGATTAGGTTTCCGAGACTTTGACAAAATCCCTCGTGATATTATCATCGAGGCAGGCTATGGCGACTACTTTACCCACGGTATTGGACACGGTATTGGACTGGATATCCATGAGGAACCATACTTTAGCCAGACTTCTACAGAAACTATTAAGGCAGGTATGGCCTTGACAGATGAGCCAGGTATCTATATTGAAGGTAAATACGGGGTTCGTATCGAGGATGATATCCTGATTACAGAGACCGGTTGTGAATTATTGACCCTGGCTCCAAAAGAGTTGATAGTTATTTAAGAGTCAAACAACTCAAATGATTGACTTTTAAATTTTAAAGGTTTATACTGAAAGACGAAAACGGTAGGTGAGGCTACCATAGGGATACGGATGACTACCGCAAAGCAGTGGAGACACTACTCGTTGGTCAACAGTCCTGGTCGCGAAGGCCAAGACTAAGCTCATTACATTGCCCTATGGAGTTAAAGCTTGAACGAAAAACAGATAATTAGTTTTTTAATCCTGCCATTTTATGGTGGGATTTTCTACTGTTTAAATCAAAGAAAGGAGATAGACGATGCAAATTGACGATCATCCGGAACCGCACATACACAGCCAATCGCTGATTTGTGTCGTTCTGCCCTTATAAAGTGATTGGTCTCTGTGTATGAAACACATCATTCATACAGATAGGAGAAACCAATGAAAACTACAAAAGAAAGATTAGCAACAGCTATTCATACATCTTTAAACGAAACTCTATCTTTTTATAAGACAAGTCTAACAGGCTTGACTGGGGAGCAGCAGGTGGAGAAAAATCGTGACCTATATGGTGAAAATACCATCACAAAGGGTCAAGAAGACAGTATCCTCAAAAAAATTTACGAATCCATTATCAATCCTTTTACGATCATCTTACTGGTCATCGCCGTGATTTCCTTGGTGACCAATGTCTGGTTGGCAAAACCAGGTCAAGAGGATCCGACGACTTCTATTATCATCGTTGTCCTCGTCCTCATTTCTGGTGGCATACGCTTTGTCCAAGAACTCCGTAGTGATAAGGCTGCGACCAATCTATCAAAAATGATTGTCAACACAGCGACTGTCATTCGTCAAGGAGAAATCCAAGAAGTACCTATCGATGATTTGGTAGTGGGTGACGTGGTTAAATTAAGCGCTGGAGACATGATTCCAGCAGATCTTCTTTTATTTGAGTCGCGCGATTTCTTTGTACAACAGTCGGGCTTGACAGGTGAAAGTGAATCGGTTGAAAAATTGGCCTTGACCAAGGCAACAGTTCAACAATCTGATAGTCTGCTAGAAGCAGAAGCGCTCGCCTTTATGGGAACCAATGTCTTGTCTGGTAGTGCCAAGGCCGTGGTTTTAGCAGTTGGTGATGATACCATGATGGGAGCCATTGAGCAGACTTTGAACACCTATGACGAGCCTACTTCGTTTGAGCGGGAGATGAATAGTATTTCATGGCTCTTGATTCGTTTGATGTTGGTCATGGTGCCCATCGTTTTCTTGTCCAATGGTTTAACAGATGGAGATTGGTTAGAAGCTGGCGTATTTGCTTTGAGTGTTGGTGTTGGATTGACACCTGAGATGCTTCCTATGATTATCACGGCCAGTCTAGCAAAAGGCTCCATTATCATGGCCAAGGAAAAAGTGGTTATCAAGAAACTCAATGCCATACAGGACTTAGGGGCGATTGATATCTTGTGTACGGATAAAACCGGAACCCTCACTCAAGACGAAATTGTTCTTGAATATCCTTTGGATATACATGGAGATTTGGATTTGACCGTCTTGAGACGAGCTTATCTCAATTCTTATTTTCAAACGGGCTTGAAAAATTTGATGGACAGAGCCATCATCAAACGGACTGAAAAGGAAGCAAAAGAACACACCCACTTGCAAAATCTGGCTCAAACTTTTCAAAAAATAGATGAGCTTCCCTTTGATTTTGAACGCAGACGGATGAGTGTTATCGTTAAGGATGAACACGAAGTTGTTAGTTTGGTAACCAAGGGTGCCCTAGAGGAAATGTTGACGATTTCCAGTCATGCGGAATACCAAGGAGTGATTACTCCATTGACAGATGCTATTAGAGAAGAAATATTAGCGGAAGTACGACAACTAAATCAACAAGGTTTGCGTGTCTTGGGAGTGGCCTATAAGTCAGGTTTGAGGGAAGGTCATACCTATACAGTTGATGATGAAGGGGATATGATTCTAACTGGTTATTTAGCCTTCCTAGATCCTCCTAAACCATCTGCAGCACCAGCAATTAAGGCTCTGTTAGAACATGGGGTTCAAACAAAGATTTTGACGGGAGACAACGAAAAAGTTACCCAAGCAGTCTGTGAAAAGGTTGGTTTGGATATCAATCAGATGCTGTTAGGATCTGAAATTGATCAGATGAGTAATCAAGAATTGGCTCAAGCCGTGGAGGAGGTAACAGTCTTTGCCAAACTTTCTCCTGACCAAAAAGCAAGGATTATTTTGCAATTTAAGGCTAATGGTCATGCTGTAGGCTATATGGGGGATGGAATCAATGATGCTCCTTCTATGAAAGTTGCAGATGTGGGGATTTCTGTTGATACAGCAGTAGATATTGCCAAAGAAACAGCTGATGTTATCCTACTTGATAAGGATCTCATGGTTCTGGAAAAAGGACTTGTTGAAGGGCGTAAGGTCTATGCCAATATGACTAAATATATCAAAATGACAGTGAGTTCTAATTTTGGGAATATCTTATCCCTATTAGTCTCTGGAATCTTTTTACCATTTTTACCAATGGCACCAGTCCATTTGATTATCCTAAATCTAGTCTATGATTTGTCTTGTATTGCCTTGCCTTTTGACAAGGTGGATAAAGATTTTTTGAGAAATCCGCATACCTGGGAAGCTAGGTCCATCACACGTTTCATGATTTGGATGGGACCTATCTCTTCTGCCTTTGATATTTTGACCTTTATTTTGCTTTATTTTATCATTGTACCCATGACAACAGGTCAAGCTTATGTTCATGGGGCAGAGTCTGCCGTAGAATTTATTGTCTTGTTTCAGACAGGTTGGTTTATCGAGTCCATGTGGTCACAGACCATGGTTATCCATATGTTGCGTTCAGCTAAAATTCCTTTTTTACAAAGTCGTCCAGCTTGGCTAGTCCTTGTGACAACCTTATTGGCTGCAGCCTTTGTGACCTTCCTTCCCTACAGTCCACTAGCTAGCCTTCTTCATCTAACTCCTTTGAAACCGATTTATTTTATCTTTTTGATTTTCATCATCATTTTGTACATGATTAGCGTGACAATTGTGAAAAAAATCTATATCAAGAAATATAAAGAATGGCTGTAAATTTCATTTTGTCAAGAAAAAAGTACGAAAATGACGAAAAAAATCAAAAAAATTTAAAAATAGGTCGCAAGTCGGATGTTTTTTATGGTATAATAGACTAAACTGATAGTAACATGTAGCGAAAGGGGTAGGTACATGATTAAAATTTATACAGTCTCAAGTTGTACTAGCTGTAAAAAAGCAAAAACCTGGCTCAATGCCCACCAGTTAAGTTATAAAGAACAAAACCTTGGTAAAGAAGGAATTACGAGAGAAGAATTACTGGATATTCTGACTAAAACAGACAATGGAATAGCCAGCATCGTTTCATCTAAAAATCGCTATGCTAAAGCTCTTGGAGTGGATATTGAAGATTTAAGTGTCAATGAAGTCCTCAATCTGATTATGGAAACACCGAGAATTTTAAAGAGCCCAATCCTTGTAGATGAGAAACGCCTGCAAGTTGGCTATAAGGAAGACGATATTCGTGCCTTCCTACCACGCTCTGTCCGTAATGTAGAAAATGCAGAAGCACGTTTGCGTGCAGCTCTATAAACATCAAGGCTGGGAGCAACTCCCAGTCTTATTCTATTTTAATTTCAAAAAGAAAGAAGAAAGAAATGAAAAAAATAGTTCTTGTTAGCCTAGCTTTCCTTTTCGTCCTGGTTGGTTGTGGACAGAAAAAAGAAACTGGTACAGCTACCAAAACAGAAAAGGATACGCTTCAGTCAGCATTGCCAGTTATTGAGAATGCAGAGAAGAATACAGTTGTGACCAAGACTTTGGTTTTGCCAAAGTCAGATGATGGTAGCCAGCAAACCCAAACCATTACATACAAAGACAAGACTTTTTTGAGTCTAACTATCCAACAAAAACGTCCAGTTTCTGATGAGTTGAAGACTTATATTGATCAACATGGAGTGGAAGAAACCCAAAAAGCTCTTCTTGAGGCGGAAGAGAAAGATGAATCGATCATAGAAGCTCGTAAATTAGCAGGATTTAAGCTTGAAACCAAGCTGTTAAGTGCAACAGAACTTCAAACAACGACTAGTTTTGATTTTCAAGTTCTGGATGTCAAGAAGGCTTCTCAGTTGGAATATCTGAAGAACATTGGTTTAGAAAATCTCTTGAAGAATGAACCAAGCAAATATATTTCAGACAGATTGGCAAATGGCGCGACAGAACAATAGAAAATCCAAATAAATAGACTGCCTGAATTGTAGAACGTAAGGAATTATGCTATAATGGTACTATTCTAAGGAAAGAGGGTGTTAGAATGGGATTTACTGAAGAAACAGTACGTTTTAAATTGGACGATTCCAATAAAAAAGAAATTAGCGAAACTTTGACTGATGTTTATGCTTCGTTGAACGATAAGGGCTACAACCCAATTAACCAAATCGTAGGTTACGTATTGAGTGGAGACCCTGCCTACGTTCCTCGTTATAATAATGCACGAAATCAAATCCGTAAGTATGAGCGTGATGAAATCGTTGAGGAATTGGTTCGCTACTACCTAAAAGGACAAGGAGTCGATCTATAATCTATGAGAATTATGGGATTGGACGTCGGTTCAAAAACGGTAGGGGTGGCCATTAGCGATCCGCTCGGTTTTACAGCTCAAGGGCTTGAAATCATTCAAATCAATGAGGAACAAGGTCAATTTGGTTTTGACCGCGTTAAGGAGTTGGTTGATACTTACAAGGTGGAACGATTTGTAGTGGGCTTGCCTAAAAACATGAACAATACAAGCGGACCGCGCGTGGAAGCTAGTCAAGCCTACGGAGCAAAGTTAGAAGAGCTTTTTGGTTTACCAGTAGACTATCAAGATGAACGCTTGACAACAGTTGCCGCAGAGCGCATGTTGATCGAGCAAGCAGATATCAGTCGTAATAAGCGCAAGAAAGTCATTGATAAGTTAGCAGCTCAGCTGATTTTACAAAATTATTTAGATAGAAAATTTTAATACAAAGGAGAGGCTATGTCACACGATCATAACCACGACCACGAAGAACGTGAATTAATCACACTAGTAGATGAACAAGGAAATGAAACCTTGTTTGAAATCCTTTTGACCATTGACGGAAAAGAAGAATTTGGTAAAAACTATGTTCTTCTAGTACCAGTTAACGCAGAAGAAGACGAAGACGGACAAGTTGAAATCCAAGCTTACTCATTCATCGAAAACGAAGATGGAACAGAAGGTGAATTGCAACCAATCCCAGAAGACTCAGAAGACGAATGGAACATGATTGAAGAAGTCTTCAATAGTTTTATGGAGGAGTAAAAACGTCCGGTGGACGTTTTTAGCCTGACGCTAAAAAATAAAAACCGTCAGTAAGTTCGGGGGATGTTTTACCCCACGTTAATATTCATAGTAGCTAGTTATTAGCTAACCAGGTGAGAGGTCGGGACGAAAATCCTGGCCTCGTTTTTGTTAGTTATGAGACTTTATTGAGGCAGTTGATTGAACCTGTAATTAAGGAGATGTATATGTTTGAAGTAGAAGAATGGCTCCATAGTCGGATTGGTTTGAATTTTCGATCAGGCTTGGACCGAATGCAGCAAGCGGTGGATTTGTTAGGAAATCCTGAGCAGTCTTACCCTATTATCCACGTCACTGGGACTAATGGGAAAGGATCTACCATTGCTTTTATGAGGGAGTTATTTATGGGGCATGGCAAAAAAGTTGCGACCTTTACCTCCCCTCATATCGTCTCTATCAATGATCGAATCTGCATTAACGGGCAACCAATAGCTGATGCAGACTTCATCCGTTTGGCTAATCAGGTCAAGGAGATGGAGAAAACGCTTCTGCAAACCCATGATCAGTTGTCCTTTTTTGAATTGCTGACCTTGATTGCTTTTCTTTATTTTAGAGAGCAAGAGGTGGATTTGGTTTTATTAGAAGTGGGAATTGGTGGCTTACTTGACACGACCAATGTGGTAACTGGAGAGATTGCTGTCATCACCTCCATCGGACTTGACCATCAGGAGACTCTGGGTGACAGTATAGCAGCAATTGCAGAGCAGAAAGCTGGTATTTTTAAGGCTGGTAAAAGGGCAGTGATTGCGAAAATACCTTCAGCAGCTAGGCTTGTTTGTCAGAAAAAAGCAGACTCTTTAGCTGTTGACCTTTATCAGGCAGGCCAAGATTTTTCAATGCTGAATGGTAATTTTTCAAGTTCTTTACTAAATCTTTCACAGCTGAACATAGGCTTAGAAGGAGCTTATCAGCGGGAGAATGCGGCCTTGGCGCTACAAACCTTTCTTCTTTTTATGAGGGAAGGAAAGGAAGTTGTTGATGAGCAGGTTGTAAGACAGGCTTTGGAGAAGACCCATTGGGCTGGGCGTTTGGAGCGTATTCGTTCTCAGATTTACTTGGATGGTGCTCATAACCTCCCTGCCTTGACTCGCTTGGTTGAGTTTATCAAAGAAAAAGAGCAGGAAGGCTATCGTCCTCAAATCCTATTTGGAGCCTTGAAACGGAAGGATTATCAAGGGATGTTGGCTTATCTGACTGAAAAATTGTCTCAGGTGGAACTCAAGGTGACCGGCTTTGACTATCAAGGTTCTTTGGATGAAACAGATGTAACAGGTTACGATATAGTTCCTTCTTACCGAGAATTTATTAGCAATTTTGAAGCAAGAGCAGGTGCCCAGGATTTGTTGTTCGTTACAGGGTCTCTCTATTTTATCTCAGAAGTACGGGGCTACTTGCTGACCCATGAGCAGATGAATTGACCTCCTTTTTTGAACTTGTTATACTAGGGAAACTACTAGTTAGAGGGAAAAAATTCTGTAAATTGGTAGCAGAAAGGAAATTTATCATGAAATTAAAAAGATTCACACTTTCTCTTGCTTCTCTAGCAAGTCTTAGTCTTTTAGTAGCTTGTTCACAAAGAGCACAACAAGTTCAACAACCAGCAACTCACTCGCAAACACAACAAACTCAGCAATCACAATCTGCTGCTTCATCTTCTACAGAAAATAGCAGCCAGGCAGCAACAAGTTCTTCACAAAATGCTCCTGAGGCTCAACCAACTGATATTGATGGAACCTATACCGGTCAGGACGAGGGAGACCGTATCACTTTAGTGGTAACTGGTACAACGGGCACCTGGACACAGGTAGAAACTGACGGAGATCAAGAAATCAAGCAGGTTAGCTTCGATGCCGCTAATCAACGTATGATTATTGGGGATGATGTCAAGATTTATGCAATCAATGGAAATCAGATGATTATCGACGATATGGATAGAGAAGCGTCTGATCGCATTGTTTTATCAAAATAGACTAGAAGGAGACTGGTTTTGTCAGTCTCTTTTGTTTTTACGCAGAAAAATGATTATAAATACTTGCCTTCTACCGAATACCTGAGTTATACTAGTATCAATTACCTGTTTTTAGCATTCATACTCTTCGAAAATCTCTTCAAACCACGTCAGCTTCCATCTGCAACCTCAAAACAGTGTTTTGAGCAACCTGCGGCTAGCTTCCTAGTTTGCTCTTTGCTTTTCATTGAGTATCAAAATATCAAGGAGGGGATATGAAATATAGAAAATTTCAATTATTAATGTCCAAGTATGGCTTTAGTCTTTCGATTATGCTGCTTGAACTTTCTCTTGTTTTTGGTCTCTTTCTTTACTTAGGGCGTATGGCTTCTATTCTATGGGTTATTCTCTTAATCTTTATGAGTATGGCGACTATTGTCGCAATTGTCAATCGTTCAATGACACCTGATAGTAAAGTAATGTGGTTAGTGGTAACTTTTGTTCCTGTCATCGGCCCCTTGCTCTATCTGATGTTTGGTGAAAGGCGATTGTCCAAAAAAGAAATCAAGCAGTTGGACAAACTTGGTTCTATGCATTTTCGGGAGGATAACAGTAAAGCTCTCCGCCAGAAATTGAAGGAAGATGATAAGGCGGCTTACGGAGTTATCAAATCTTTGCTAAGTATGGATAGCAATGCCGATGTCTATGATCGAACAGATTCACAATTCTTTTCTTCGGGTGAAAGCATGTGGCAACATATGTTGGAAGACCTCAAGAAAGCTGAGAAATTTATCTTTCTAGAGTACTATATTGTCGAAGAAGGTTTGATGTGGAATAGCATACTAGATATACTAGAGCAAAAGGCAGCTCAGGGTGTAGAGGTCAAGATGCTCTATGATGATATCGGCTGTATGGCGACTTTACCTGGAGACTATACTATTCAGCTTCGTAGTCGAGGAATTGAAGCCCATAAGTTTAACAAGGTGATTCCTCGTTTGACGGTGGCTTACAACAATCGGGACCATCGTAAAATCCTTGTCATAGATGGTCAGGTAGCCTATACAGGAGGCATTAACTTAGCCGATGAGTACATCAATCATATAGAACGCTTTGGCTATTGGAAGGACAGTGGGATTCGCTTAGATGGCCCTGGTGTCAAGGCTCTAACCCGTCTTTTTTTGATGACTTGGTACATCAATCGTTGGGAAATCAGCGATTTTGACCAGTATCACCTGGAAAATCAGCCTTGTTCTGGCCAAGGGCTCTGCATTCCTTACGGTAGTGGACCCAAGCCCATCTTCCGTACTCAAGTAGGGAAAAAAGTTTATCAAAGTTTGATTAATCAGGCTACTGATTCAGTCTATATCACAACACCCTATTTGATTATTGACTATGATTTAACTGAGAGTATTAAAAATGCAGCCATGAGGGGTGTTGATGTCCGCATCGTGACTCCTTTCATTCCGGATAAAAAATTAATCCAGCTCATAACAAGAGGAGCCTATCCGGATCTTTTGTCAGCAGGAGTCAGGATTTTTGAGTATAGTCCAGGCTTTATCCACAGTAAACAAATCCTAGTGGATAAGGATTTTGCTGCAGTTGGGACTATCAATTTAGATTATAGAAGTTTGCTTCACCACTATGAAAATGCCGTTTTGCTATATAAAACGGCATCAATCACAGAGATTCAAAAAGATTTTCAGGAGATTTTTTCAGTATCTCAAGAAATTTTCCAAGATACGATAAAAAATAGCTGGTATCAAAAATTGATTAAGGAAATTGCCCAGTTATTTGCCCCAATATTATAAGAAATCTAGGACTTAGGACACAAACCAGTCCTATTTTTCTTGCCTTTTACGAATAGAAAGATAGAGGGGGAATGATGCTGACTCAGAAAGAATTGGATTATATCCTGACATTTAAACAGACGCATTTACACCGATTTCGGGAAATTGAAACCTTTGTGCAACTATGTAAAAAATCACTCAAACAGCCATCGCAAGCTGACAATTCTAGGTCTTTTTGATATACTAAGACAGATAAATTGAATAGGAGAAACGACATGGCTGTATACGGCAGAATCGAAGAAGTATCCGAAACGATACAGAGTGATGAAATAGAAAATAGATTGAATAGGAACCTTGAATCGGACCTGGAAAAAGAAGAGCACCTAGCTTTCCCATTTTTCAAGCTTATCATGGGAAGTACGATTGCGACGATTTTTTCTGTGGTGCTTCCTTTACTTTTAGATATGGTAAGTCCTTCTCAGGCTCAGGATTTGTATATAGGGTGGGCTTTGCATCAGGGAGGACAGCTTTACAGTAGCTATTATGCTAGTCAAGGCATTCTTTATTACTTGCTACTTTATATTACCCAAGGCGGCATTCTTTTTGCCTTGGTAGAATGGCTAGCCCTCTTAGGAGGAGGTTACTTCCTCTTTTCTTCGACAGAGTATTTGACAGGGCAAAGGGAGCAAGCTAAGCAACTCCTAACAATATTTTATATTTTGGTGTCGGGGCTTGGTTTTGGAGGAGGCTATGCTACGATCTTAGCTCTGCCATTCCTGTTTGCAGGATTTTCATTCATAGCAGCTTATCTTTCAACTCCTAACCATGACAAGGGATTTTTACGTCTGGGGATCTTTTTGGGTCTATCATTTTTCATAGAGCCTCTTACAAGTCTTCTCTTTACTGCAGTAGTAACGATTGGTTTATTTGTCTTTAATGTTGGGCATGGTCGTTTTGTCCATGGAGTTTATCAGTTTTTTGCAGCGGCGCTTGGTTTTTCTCTCATCTTTTACCCAGTAGGCTACTATGTCCTTGCTTCAGGTGGTTTTGGAGAAGCTCTAGGGAGTCTTTTGTATCCGATTGATTCCCTTCAGGTCTTTACCAATCCCCAACTAATGGATAATGTTGTATTCTATGGTTTGTTGACCTTTGGTTTAGGAGCTCTTTTCCTTGTTTTTCTAGGCTTGTTCCAATCAAAGACATCAAGATTATATGTTATTTCAGTGCCTGCTAGTTTCACTTTCTTATTTGTACTAGCCTTGTTGCTTTTTTCTCAAGAACCTCTTCACGGTTCGCGTTTGATTCTAATCATTCCATTTTTACTCCTTCTTTTGATGACCAGTATTCGTTGGAAACATTCAGCTAGAGGAGCTCGTCGTCGGAGAAGAGAAGATGTTCCTACATTATGGAAAAAATTCATGAAGGGAAATCTCTACCTACCTATCCTAGTGGTGGTTTATCTGATTGCTATTCCTTTTGTGGCTCGTTTTGTCTTGCATCCAGCTTCTTATAGAGAACAACATCAAGTGGTAGATAGAGTCAAACAAGAGACGAGTGATGGTGACCAAATCTATATTTGGGATTCACATGTTCAGATGTATAAAGAAAGCCAGCGTTTGTCTGGATCCATGTTCCCATCACCTCTTCTTTACACGAGTACAGAAGAGAATAAAACTAGTTTAATCAATGACTTGAAAGAAAACAAACCTAAGGTGATTGTGGTGAATGATAAGGTAGCAGTCTGGTCTGAAGTGGAAACAATTTTGAAAGAAAATTACCAACAAGTAAAGACTGATTACTCAGAGTTTAAAGTCTATAAAATTAAATAACTAAATCAATATCTTGTGTATTTTTAAAAAATTTAGGATTTTTAACACAAGATATTGATTTTTCTTTTTAGAGTGGTATAATACTTTTTAGAAAGAACATTTTAGAAAAGAGCATGCATATGATTGCACTAGAAGAAAAAATTACAATTTTGCCAACTCTCTTCGTCGAGAAACGAGATGGGAGACGTGTTGTGTTTGATGTGGACAAGATTGACAAGGCTCTCCACAAGGCAGCAGACAAGGTTATGGACGTGACACCCTTGGTCGAAAAACGCCTCAATGCTTTGACCGAGCGAATTGTCACAGAAATTCATAGTCGCTTTCCAAAGGGAGTTAAGATTTACGAAATCCAAAATATCGTAGAACATGAACTCCTTGAAGCCAAAGAATATGCGCTGGCTGAGGAGTATATTACTTACCGGACACAGAGGGATTTTGAGCGCTCAAAAGCGACAGATATTAACTTTAGTATCCATAAGCTTCTCAACAAAGACCAGGCAGTTGTCAATGAAAATGCTAATAAAGACAGCGATGTCTTCAACACCCAGCGTGATTTGACAGCAGGGATTGTTGGAAAATCAATCGGACTGCAAATGCTTCCTAAGCACGTAGCCAATGCCCACCAAAAAGGGGATATCCACTATCATGACTTGGACTACAGTCCCTATACCCCTATGACCAACTGCTGTTTGATTGATTTTAAGGGTATGTTGGAAAATGGTTTTAAGATTGGGAATGCAGAGGTAGAAAGTCCCAAGTCTATCCAGACTGCGACAGCTCAGATTTCCCAAATTATCGCCAACGTTGCTTCTAGCCAGTATGGGGGCTGTTCAGCTGACCGTATTGATGAAGTCTTGGCTCCTTACGCAGAGAAGAATTACCAAAAACACCTCAAGGATGCGGAAGAATGGGTCTTACCTGACAAACGGGAAGATTACGCTTGGAAGAAAACCCAAAAAGATATCTATGATGCCATGCAATCTCTCGAGTATGAAATCAATACTCTCTTCACTTCAAATGGGCAAACACCTTTTACTTCGCTAGGTTTTGGTTTAGGAACTAGTCGTTTTGAACGAGAAATTCAAAAAGCTATTTTGACTATTCGTATCAAGGGTCTTGGTTCAGAACATCGTACGGCTATCTTCCCTAAACTGATTTTTACTCTGAAAAGAGGTCTTAACTTGGAAGAAGGGACTCCCAACTACGACATTAAGCAGTTGGCTCTTGAGTGTGCAACCAAGCGGATGTACCCAGACGTCTTGTCTTACGATAAGATTGTTGACTTGACAGGTTCTTTTAAGGTGCCTATGGGTTGCCGTTCCTTTCTCCAAGGGTGGAAGGATGAGAATGGTGTAGAAGTCAATTCAGGCCGTATGAATCTGGGTGTTGTGACAGTTAACCTGCCTCGTATTGCTCTTGAGTCTGAGGGCGACATGAATAAGTTCTGGGAAATCTTCAACGAGCGTATGAATATCGCAGAAGATGCTCTGGTTTACCGTGTCGAACGCACTAAAGAAGCGACGCCAGCGAATGCTCCTATCCTTTATCAGTACGGTGCTTTTGGCCATCGTCTAGGTAAAGAAGAAAGTGTTGACCAGCTCTTTAAGAATCGTCGGGCAACTGTTTCGCTGGGTTACATCGGTTTGTACGAAGTGGCTACTGTCTTCTTTGGAAATAGCTGGGAACACAATACAGAAGCCAAGGAATTCACTCTGGACATCATTCGTGATATGAAACGCCGTGTAGAAGAGTGGTCTGACCAATATGGCTATCATTTCTCTATCTACTCAACACCATCTGAAAGTTTGACAGACCGTTTCTGTCGACTAGATACAGAGAAGTTTGGTTCTATTCCTGATATTACAGACAAGGAATACTACACCAACTCTTTCCACTACGATGTTCGTAAAAATCCAACACCGTTTGAAAAACTGGATTTTGAAAAAATCTATCCAGAAGCAGGTGCGTCGGGTGGTTTCATCCATTATTGTGAGTATCCAGTTCTCCAGCAAAATCCAAAGGCCTTGGAAGCTGTCTGGGACTATGCCTATGACCGTGTCGGCTATCTAGGGACCAATACACCAATTGACCGTTGCTACAAGTGTGATTTTGAAGGGGATTTTGAACCAACTGAGAGGGGCTTTGCTTGTCCTAACTGTGGCAATAGCGACCCTAAAACAGTAGACGTTGTTAAACGGACTTGTGGCTATTTAGGCAATCCTCAAGCGAGACCTATGGTCAATGGACGTCACAAGGAAATCGCAGCGCGTGTCAAACATATGAATGGTTCAACGATTAAAATAGCTGGCCATCAAGTAACAAATTAGAAAGAAGTGAAATGGGAAAATATCAATTAGACGATAAGGGGCGTGCACAAGTAACCCGTTATCACGAGAAACACTCTAAAGGTGGAGCTGGTAAAAAAGAACGCTTGCTCAACCTCAGAGAACAATTTTTAAATAAGAATAAGAAGAAATAAAAGTGAGAGTCAGCTCTCGCTTTTCTCTTAGTGGGAGGTAAGGATGGAATTACGCAGACCAAGATTAGCAGATAAAGAAACAGTTTTAGAGATGATGGCAGAGTTTGAAAAATATCAGTCGCCTCACGACGGTGGTTTCTGGGATACAGAAAATTTTTCTTATGAGGAATGGTTGGAAAGTAATCAGAATCAGGAAATGGGGATTAATTTGACTGAAGGATGGGTTCCCGCAATTCAGTTAGTAGCTTTTTCTGTGAAAGGTAAAGCAATTGGATTTCTTAATCTCCGGTTGCGCCTCAGTAACTTTTTACTAGAAGAAGGTGGCCACATTGGCTACTCCATTCGTCCATCAGAAAGAGGCAAGGGTTATGCTAAGGAAACTCTCCGTCAGGGCTTGCAAGTTGCTAAGGAAAAGAATATCAAGAAAGCTCTGGTGACCTGTAGCGTGAATAATCCTGCTAGCAGAGCAGTCATTTTAGCAAATGGTGGGCTCCTTGAGGATGTTCGTGATGGTGTAGAGCGTTATTGGATAGAGGTAGCGAATGAATAATCCAAAACCACAAGAATGGAAAAGCGAGGAACTCAGTCAAGGGCGTATCATTGACTACAAGGCTTTTAACTTTGTGGATGGAGAAGGTGTGCGGAATTCCCTCTATGTATCAGGCTGCATGTTTCACTGTGAGGGGTGCTATAATGTAGCTACCTGGTCCTTCAATGCTGGCATTCCCTATACAGCAGAATTAGAAGAACAGATCATGGCAGACCTTGCCCAGCCCTATGTTCAAGGATTGACCTTGCTGGGAGGGGAACCTTTTCTCAATACTGGCATTCTTTTGCCACTCGTGAAGCGTATTCGGAAAGAATTGCCAGATAAGGATATCTGGTCCTGGACGGGCTATACATGGGAAGAAATGATGTTGGAAACTCCAGATAAACTGGAACTATTGTCGTTAATTGACATCCTTGTCGATGGACGGTATGACCGAACTAAGAGAAATCTCATGCTCCAGTTTCGAGGTTCGTCCAATCAACGCATCATCGATGTGCAAAAATCACTCAAAAGTGGGCAAGTAGTGATTTGGGACAAGCTCAATGATGGAAAAGAAAGCTATGAACAGGTGAAGAGAGACTAACTTTCTTCTATGAAAATAGTTAAATAAATGACCTATCAAAAAAGAAAACAGTTTCATTGTAAAAAAACGAAAAAACAGCAACAAATCCCTTGCAATCGCAGGGGTTTTGTGTTATTCTATTATGGTGCTGTAAATTACAGCCTTAGCTTTGATGCAAGAGGTTGCGACACGCTCGGTTGCATTGCCACGCAACACCGCGTCGGTTTTCTTGTGGAGCTAGCCTATTATCTTAAATAGACGAAAAGGAGAAAAAGATGGCAAACAAAAAAATCCGTATCCGTTTGAAAGCTTACGAACACCGTACGCTAGATACAGCGGCTGCAAAAATCGTAGAATCAGCTACTCGTACAGGTGCAC
The DNA here is from genome assembly GCF_027497975.1 of Streptococcus sp. SM5. Lineage (NCBI taxonomy): Bacteria > Bacillati > Bacillota > Bacilli > Lactobacillales > Streptococcaceae > Streptococcus > Streptococcus sp. SM5. Next base: position 170,330 of record NZ_JAJNSC010000006.1, read on the forward strand.
AAGTTGCGGGTCCAATCCCACTTCCAACTGAACGTAGCCTCTACACAATCATTCGTGCGACTCACAAATATAAAGACTCTCGCGAACAATTTGAAATGCGTACACACAAACGTTTGATCGATATCGTTAACCCAACTCAAAAAACAGTTGATGCGTTGATGAAATTGGATCTTCCAAGTGGTGTAAACGTAGAAATCAAACTTTAATCTAAAGCTTGGTATTTGAGCATAAAAAACGCTCGTTAAAAACTTTTTGAATAAAAAATATAGAAAAGGAACTATTTTCTCATGACAAAAGGAATCTTAGGGAAAAAAGTGGGAATGACTCAAATCTTCACTGAAGCTGGCGAATTGATCCCTGTAACAGTTATTGAAGCAACTCCAAACGTTGTTCTTCAAGTTAAAACTGTTGAAACAGACGGATACAACGCTATCCAAGTTGGTTTCGATGACAAACGCGAAGTATTGAGCAACAAACCTGCTAAAGGACATGTAGCAAAAGCTAACACGGCTCCTAAGCGCTTCATTCGTGAATTCAAAAACGTTGAAGGCTTAGAAGTTGGTGCTGAAATTACAGTTGAAACATTCGCAGCTGGAGACGTTGTTGATGTAACTGGTACTTCTAAAGGTAAAGGTTTCCAAGGTGTTATCAAGCGCCACGGACAATCACGTGGACCAATGGCTCATGGTTCTCGTTACCACCGTCGTCCAGGTTCTATGGGACCTGTTGCACCTAACCGCGTATTCAAAGGTAAAAACCTTGCAGGACGTATGGGTGGTGACCGCGTAACAATTCAAAACCTTGAAGTTGTAC
>NZ_JAJNSC010000007.1:0-151851 GCF_027497975.1 Streptococcus sp. SM5
CAACTACAACAGAAGAAGGACCAAGTCTTCCATTTACTGGTGAGGCTACAAGCCTAGTACTTGTATTGGCAGGTGTGGTAATCTTGTCAGGTACTGTAGTTATGAAACGTAAATTTACTAAATAATATTAGATAAGTTACATTAGAGAGGAGAGAGCATTGCTCTCTCCTTTTTTAAATGTTAAAATGATGGAGTAGATAGATACCGTTTCTGTCCCTTTCAAGGAAGAAGACCATCTATTACGAAGTTACAAAGCCAACTTTACAATACTATCTAACATGGCTGGTAGCCATTAGCAAACAGAAGTTGGCTAAAAACATAGAGGAGAAATCAATAATGGAAAATTGGTTGACACATTGGCAGAAATTAAAGGAAAAATATCCTAGGGGAGTCCTTTATGTCTTTAGTGCCTTGCTACCGATGATAATCATGCTGGTGGTATGGTTTTTCATGGGTAGTTATCCTTTTGGAAATAAAAGTTTAATGGCCGTTGACTTTGATCAGCAGTACATTAGTTTTTATGGGTTACTAAAGAATGCCATTCTATCTGGTGATTTAAGTAGTCTTTCATATTCTTTTACTAAATCTATCGGTGGGGATATGATTGGAGTATTGGGCTACTATTTGATGAGCCCTTTCAATCTTATTTACGTTCTTCTGCCTTTAAAATACATAGGATTGTCTGTTTTTCTAACAATCTGGCTCAGATATGGAGCCTTTGGACTTTCCTTTGCTCATCTCCTTATTAAACGTTATAAGGGTGCAGAGTCAAAACGATGGATGGTTCCCTTGTTTGCGACAGCTTATGCCCTGTCTGGCATGTTGGTATCCTACCAGATGAATGTCATCTTTTATGATGCTATGATTATGCTTCCCCTCGTCATCCTATATTTAGAGCAGTTATTAGATGGCAAAGCAGCCTATCCTTATGCCTTTGTACTCGGTCTGACGATCTTCCTTCAATTTTACATGGGCTATATGATATCACTATTTGTCGTCTTGTATGCCTGCTACTATCTTTCACCGCGTCTTTCTATCGAGGGGACTTGGAAAGTAAAACTCAAACATTACGTCCAACCCTTATGGGATGTCTTTCTCTACTCGGTTTTAGGAGCTGCAGCAGCTTCTGTCTTATTTGTTCCAGTATTTTTCAACTTGATTGACAGTAAGGGACAAGCAGGAGGAGCCATGACATTTTCCATGGCCTTTCAGATTAATCCCTTAGACATTCTATCCAAACTAACTATCGGGGGCTTTGATGCGCAATCGGGATGGGCAGCTGGACCAAACCTACCAAATATCTATATTGGAGCTCTTGGATTTATCGGCTTTATCTTGTACTTTACATCAAGAAAGATCGTCAAAGAAAGAAGATGGGCTGCGGGAGTAGTGACTCTTATCTTCTTTACCTCATTTGTAAATGAATTTGTTAGTAAGATTTGGCATATGGGCCAAAATCCTGCTGGATTCTTCTTCCGTTTCTCATGGCTATTCTCTTTCTTCATGATACTTCTAGCCTATCAAGCATTGAAAGAGCAATTTAAAATCTCACGCCGTGGGAAATTAGTATCAGTTGTAGCTCTAGTTTTATCGGCAATCTACCTCTATACTAAAGACTTTACCTATCTGCCAAAGAAACAACCTGAGGCTCTAACTCTGTTTATCAATAGCCATTTTATTGCCATTGTGATACTGATTGTATCAGCTACAGCTACAGGATTTTATCTATACTGGGAACGCTCTGCTAAGTCCCAGAAAGAAAAGGAAAGGGTATTGGTGATTGCGGCTGGATCTGTGGTGGTATTGCTGTTATTGCTTCAAACAGGTTATCTCTTTACTCGTGTAGTCTTAACTCTACTCATTTACTTAGCTGTACTGGTCTTGTTACGTCCACGAATGATTCGCTTAGCTGTTATCTTGTTATCAACTCTGACAGTATTTGAGCTAGGATACAATGCCTATCTATCACAAGTGACCTTTAGTTATGCAAATGTTGATAAATTTGTTGATGGAACTATCTCAGTTAAACGAGTGACGGATAAAATCCAAGAAAATGCAGATGAACCTTTCTATAGAATTGCAACGACCTTTGCCTATTCTCGAACAACTCCATCTCTTATCGGCTATCCAGGCTTAAGTACTTTTAGTTCGAGTCTGGAGAGGTCCACTATGAATCACTTTGCTTATATGGGTGATCAAGGGGTCAATGCAGCAACTGAATACGAAAATGGAACTCCTCTGACGGATGCCTTATATGGAATTCGCTATTACATGGATATGAAGGATATCAATCAGGAGGAGAAAGAGAACCATCCTGATAGAATGTACTTCTACCGTTTTGCCAGTCGTTTTGACATGAATCGTTACTTTACAGAGAAAGTCTATGAAGATGAACGATATCGTGTTTATAAAAATCCTAATTCATTCCCGATTGCTTTTGGAGTAAATGAATTGGTTACAAATTTACAGCTTGACTTCAATAATGCTGTTAAAAACCAAAATAACATTCTCAACTCTATGGAGGGCATCCAAAAAGAGCAGGAAAATTTTGTTGAATACTTTAAACCTATAGCCTTTAACGCAATTGATACTGAAAATCTGGTAGCAGAAGATGTGAATAAAGACAAGGGGATAGCAGTCTATAAACGTGAGGATTCGAGTATGGAAGCAATCGTTCGCTACCACATAACTCCTCAAACAGATTTGACCTATTACTTCTTTGCGCCTGATTCTCTCAACTCTGAGATTGATTATTCAATCTTGTTAAATGGGCAATGGTTTACCCATTCCAAGAAGAATATGCAACGTCAACTGTGGCAGATTGCTGATAATTCGGCAGGAGAAGAAACTGTCTTAGAGTTTCGTTTTAGGTCAGATAAGGTAGACCTTTCACATGTAGGACTTTATCGTTTAGATGTTGATCAAATCCAGAAAGTCCTAGAAAAGAGAAAAGCTCAAGGCCTACAAGTTGAGAAGTTTTCAAATACTCATATCGTTGGTTCAGTTGATATCACCGATGATAGTCAGTTTATGCTGACTTCAATTCCCTATAGTGCTGGTTGGAAAGTAAAAGTAGATGGAAAAGATGTTCCGACAGCAAAAACTTGGAATAGTCTCTTGTCCTTTCCAATTACTTCTGGGCAACATAAAGTTGAATTTGTATTCTCGCAAAAAGGGACCTTGCTTGGACTTATGCTAAGCTTGATAAGTATCACAATTTTATACATAGATAGAAAATATTATCAAAAGAAAGCCAAGCTTACCTCTCAAGATTAAAAAACGGAAGAAGGACGATTTTCTTCAAGCTTAGCTAAAAACATGGTCAGGATACCATTCCTGACCTTTTTCTTTTGCAAAATGACAAAAATCTTAAACTTTTTGACAAATATACTTGTCAAAAATAAAAAGATGTGTTACAATGAAATCAAGATAAAGAACAAAGGAGAAAAAAGACATGCTAAAAAATCGTCTAAAAGAGCTTCGGGCTCGCGATGGCCTGAATCAAACAGAGCTGGCCAAACTAGCTGGCGTGTCCAGGCAGACCATCAGCTTGCTTGAGCGAGATGAGTACACGCCATCCATCGTCATTGCCCTGAAGATTGCTCAGATATTCCATGAGCCAGTCGAGTCAGTCTTTCGCTTAGAGGAGGATGAGTGATGAACAAGTATAAAGTGATTTATTATCTATCTATAGTTGTGTTTATCGTAAATCTTTTGGCTATGATTGGAAGCCTATTTGGTTGGTTTACAATTGTTGAAAGTAAATATCTCTTCTGGATTAACATAGTTTTACTATTAGTCTTTAGATGGGTAGAGAAAAAAATAAAGTTTAAAGAGCTCGTAAAAGGAGAAAAGTTATGAAAGAATTTTTAGCAGGTTTTCAAGTCGATACTGAGAACAAAGCACTTGCAGGTGTTTGTGCAGGTTTAGGAAATTATTTTAACATTCAAGCCAATATCATTCGTTTGGTGACAGTCTTGTTGTTTCTCTCTTCTACAGAGGTTGGTATTTTAACAGTTACAGCCTATGCTTATCTAGCAGGTTGGCTTGGCAATGACCCCTTGGGGGATGGAGCAAAAAAAGCTAGAAACCAAGCTATTCTCTTACTTGCTGTTTGTTTGCTTTTGGTGTCACTTGGAACAGAAGGTTTGACCGCTGTTTTTGAATCAGGTAAAGCCTTTGGTCAGTGGTTGTCTGGCTTGTTTTAGAAAGAGGTTGAAATATGGAAAAGAAACAAATCATTTTTGCCCTGAAGATTATTATTGCAGGATTTTTATTAGGAATATTTGCTGGTTTCCTTGGTGTTAACCCTTTAGGTATCAGTCAAGAGCAAGTAATCATTGCCTCGTACTCAATTTTTCTTGGTCTAGGGCTGGTTACGGTGATTCTAACCTTTTATTTCACTAGAAAAAGTCATCAGGCTTATCAGAATTATCAAAGAGAGGAAGAGGATGAAGGAAATGAGCAAGACTACCTTGCTACGTATCGCTTCTTAGATTATGCTACAGTAGCTTGGAATGTTTGCCAAATTAGTATGCTTTCCTGCCTACTGATAGATTTGGGAGGTTTAGGCCCATCAGCAGCATCCTTACTTTTGATAGTTTTAGGTATCTGGGCGGGTGCTTACTGTCTAAAAATCACCAGCAAGATTCGTAACTACAAACTTTCTGTTATGGCGACTCCAAAGGAAGTTTTGGACTACCTTGACACTTATGATGAGGGAGAAAAACAGGCTGAGATGGAAGAAGCTTACTTGATCTTATTCAAGGTCAATCAGCTCCTCATTCCCGGTATCTATGTTGTCTTAGTAATCCTATCCGTAGTATTAGGACAAGTACAGTTGGTTGCTCTGCTTGTGGCAGTCGTCATCCATTTGTATACTAATGTCGCACAGTTGCGTAAAACAAAACGTTATTTTAAATAGGAGAATCTTATGAAAACACTTAAAAATATTGGCTGGTTTGCTCTTGCCTTCTTATCGTTCCTTATTGTCTATAGTTTTATTCAGGGTGTAGGTTTAGCTGCCTTGATAATGGGAGCACCTGACTACGTTGCTGTCCCTGTTTATGTCATATTAGCAGGAATCTTCACCTTCTTTACCTACAAGTGGTATAAGACAGGAACTGTTACGATTGAAAAAACAGCCCTCAACAAATATATCTGGTTGCCTGCCTTGGTATGGGTCCTTGTCATTATTGTAGAAAACTTTTTACCAAATGATCCGTCATTTAATCAACAGGCTGTAGATAAATTGGCTCAGGATCAACCTCTCTTCACATTCTTCATGGCTGTCGTCTTTGCACCTCTGACAGAAGAGTTAACTTTTAGAGGGATGTTAGCCCGCTATGTCTTCCCTCAACAGGATAACATCAAGCAGACAGCTCTCTTTCTTCTTGTAAGTACTGTACTTTTTGCACTTGTTCATTTCCCTACTACTCCACAACAATTCCTAGTCTATAGTGCCCTTGGTCTTAGTATGGGCTTGGCTTATATCAGCAAGGGTGGTCTGGCTTATAGTATGGGATTGCATGCCTTGAATAATTTAATTTCATTTGTCATGATAATGATGCTATAATAGACTCAGGAGGAAGTCATGAAACGAGTACTATTATCAGCAGTGATACAGGCTGTGGTCATCTTCTTTATCATCGGGGGACTTACCTATGTTTTTAAAGGGGACTTCTTTTATAAAAACATAGCAGTTGCTCTTGCACCTATCGCGGGCTTTATGCGATTTGCGACAGCCTATGCAACAGAACTTTTCCTGTCAAAGCAGGAGGCGGAGCTGGCTAAAAAAGGTAAAAAAGAAAGAAAAACCAACTAAGAATGAATCCAGTAAAATGATTTACTGGATTTTTTTATTTAGATGAGGATTCTAGCAAACTTTTCTGTTGATTTTCATGAAGACCTAGCGCTTTTATGGTAAAATAGTAACAGAATATAAGAGGAGAGAAGAAATGAAACGTAGTATGTATGCTGGTCGTGTTCGTGAGGAGCACATCGGACAAGAAATTACCTTGAAAGGCTGGGTTGCTCGCCGTCGTGACTTGGGTGGCTTGATCTTCATCGACCTGCGTGACCGTGAAGGAATCATGCAGTTGGTTATCAATCCTGAGAAGGTTTCTGCAGAGGTGATGGCAACGGCTGAAAGCCTTCGTAGTGAATTTGTCATCGAGGTGACTGGTCAAGTTGCAGCACGTGAGCAAGCAAATGACAAATTGGCGACTGGAGCGGTTGAACTGAATGTTACAGCACTTACTGTTCTTAATACAGCCAAAACAACACCATTTGAAATCAAGGATGGCATTGAAGCAAACGATGATACGCGTCTACGTTACCGTTACCTTGACCTTCGTCGTCCAGAGATGCTAGAAAATCTTAAACTTCGTGCCAAGGTGACTCACTCTATCCGCAACTACTTGGATGAGTTGGAATTTATCGATGTGGAAACGCCATTCCTTTCTAAGTCAACACCAGAAGGGGCGCGTGACTATTTGGTGCCTTCTCGTGTCAATAAAGGGCATTTTTACGCACTTCCTCAAAGTCCGCAGATTACAAAACAGTTGTTAATGAATGCGGGATTTGACCGTTACTACCAAATCGTCAAATGTTTCCGTGACGAGGACTTGCGTGGTGACCGTCAGCCTGAATTTACTCAAGTCGACTTGGAAACGTCATTCCTTACTGAGCAAGAAATCCAAGACATCACAGAAGGTTTGATTGCGCGCGTGATGAAGGAAACAAAAGGAATCGAAGTAACTCTTCCATTCCCTCGTATGAAGTACGATAATGCTATGGCCCTTTATGGTTCTGACAAACCTGATACTCGTTTTGAGATGTTGCTTCAGGACTTGACAGATCTTGTCAAGGGAGTAGATTTCAAAGTCTTCTCAGAAGCTCCTGCAGTTAAAGCCATTGTGGTCAAAGGTGCTGCAGATAACTACTCACGTAAAGACATCGACAAGATGACCGAAGTAGCCAAACAGTATGGTGCCAAAGGTCTTGCTTGGGTTAAGGTTGTTGACGGTGAATTAAACGGACCAGTTGCTAAGTTTTTGACTGCCATTCAAGGCGATTTGACAAGCGCGCTTGGTCTTGAAGATAAGGACTTGGTTCTCTTTGTAGCTGACACGCTTGATGTTGCAAATGCAACACTTGGTGCCCTTCGTGGACGTATTGCCAAAGAGCTTGGCTTGATTGATAACGACAAATTTAACTTCCTCTGGGTAGTTGACTGGCCAATGTTTGAATGGTCAGAAGAAGAGGGGCGCTATATGAGTGCCCACCATCCATTTACGCTTCCTCAGGCAGATACTGCCCATGAATTGGAAGGTGATTTGGCTAAGGTTCGTGCTATTGCCTATGACATCGTCTTGAACGGTTATGAGCTTGGTGGTGGTAGTCTTCGTATCAACCAAAAAGAACTTCAAGAACGTATGTTCAAGGCTCTTGGATTCTCAGCAGAAGAAGCAAATGACCAGTTTGGTTTCCTTTTGGAAGCCATGGACTATGGATTCCCACCACACGGTGGCTTGGCTATCGGGCTTGATCGCTTTGTAATGCTCTTAGCAGGCGAAGAAAACATCCGTGAAGTCATTGCCTTTCCAAAGAACAACAAAGCAACTGACCCAATGACCCAAGCACCATCAACAGTAGCTCTTAAACAACTAGAAGAACTTAATCTACAAGTAGAACAAGATGAAACAAACGAAACAAACTAAGAAGTGGCACTATTATTTGCGTCGCTTTGCTCATCGCGTAAAAATCTTAGGTATCTTACAAGGTATCTCTCGAGAAAAGTACGATGAAAAAATCTCAGCTTCTCTGATATATGGTTTTTTATCAGCTGTAGCCGTCAATTTCTTCTTCCAACCAGGACATGTCTACTCTAGTGGTGCGACTGGTTTGGCGCAAATCATCTCAACACTGAGCAAATACTGGTTTGGCTTTCATTTGCCAATCTCTGTAGCTTTCTATTGTATCAATATTCCCTTAATGATTTTGGCTTGGCGTCAAATTGGCCGGAAGTTTACCATTTTTACCTTTATTACGGTATCTATGAGTTCACTCTTTATCCAGTTTGTGCCAGTGGTAACTCTAACGGAGGATCCCATTATCAATGCTCTATTTGGGGGAGTGGTCATGGGGCTGGGAATCGGGTTTGCTTTACGCCATAACATTTCCAGTGGTGGAACGGATATTGTCAGTCTCACTATTCGTAAGAAAACAGGGAAAAACGTCGGTAGCATTTCCTTCTTAGTCAACGGAACTATTATGTTGATTGCAGGTTTGACCTTCGGTTGGAAATATGCCCTCTACTCTATGATTACCATTTTCGTATCAAGTCGTGTCACAGATGCAGTCTTCACCAAGCAGAAAAAGATGCAGGCGACGATTGTAACCAGCAATCCCGATGCCGTGATTGAAAAAATCCATAATAAATTGCATCGTGGAGCAACGATCATTCATGATGCAGAAGGAACTTATAACCACGAGCGCAAAGCTGTTTTGATTACAGTCATCACTCGTGCTGAGTTTAATGACTTTAAACTCATCATGAAACAAGTAGATCCCTCAGCCTTTGTGTCCGTATCAGAAAATGTTCATATCCTCGGACGATTTGTAGAAACCGAAAACTAATACTTTCTGTAGCAAATATAAAAAAACCAACTCTGAATCTAGTTCATCAAGAGTTGGTTCTTTTTATTTTTCAACGATTTTGTGGGCAATCAATTGGCGGTAACAAATTTGTTTGTTGTTTTTAGCATCATTGATGATCTGGAGAATAGTTTCAAAGGAAACACGACCAAGCTCCAAACTATTGATATCGACATAGGCCGCCAAGTTGAGCTTGGGATTGACTGAGTCGAAGCTGAGGACAGGGACATCCAGTTGGTGTTTTGCGATGTAATCACAGACCCCTGCAGCAAGGAGACTATCAATGGTAATAATAGCGTCAATATTTGGATTGTTTTTGAAGAGAAGTCTACTAAAGCGATAACCATTATCTTCAAGAAATTCAGTAGCAAAGTAAGTCAGATTAGTATCGAGAGGAAGTTGGTGTTGTTTTAGAGCTAGTTCGTAACCTGTCAAGCGGTCCTTGGTAACGAATAGTTTCTTGGTACCGCCGATAAAGGCAATACGTGAACACCCTTTTTTAATGAAATATTCTGTCGCATCAAAACCAGCTTGAACATTATCATTATCAACAAGTGGTATGAAAGGCGAAAGTGACTTTCCTAGAATGAGGAAAGGGAATTGTTCTTCAACAACTAGATTGACCAAAGGGTCATTTTCTTGTGCATAGAGAAAGATAAGTCCATCCACACGTTTTCCATAGACCATTTGGGAAATGGCATTTAAACGCTCCTTTTCGTCCTTTCCAGTTGCGATTTGAATGGCATAATGGTTTTCTGAAGCCACTTGTGCAATTCCTCTAAGGACTGAAGGAAAGAAAGGATTTTGATAAAAGGCGTCTGAATCGTCTGGAAGTACCAATCCTATAACTTGTGAATAGCTGCTAACGAGACTTCGAGCGTTAAGATTAGGATGGTAGTTAAGATCCTTCATAGCTTTTCGTACTCGTTTTTTGGTTTGATCGCTAATGGTTGATTTATTTTGAATAACACGGGTTACGGTTGAGGGCGAAACGCCTGCAGCCTTGGCCACGTCTTTAATCGTAACTGGCATAAGAATCTCCTACTTATGAAAGTCTGGGTCACGGAAATGTGTTTTGTAAAAGATAGTGACTAGATATAAAACAAAGAAAATATTTTGAACAGTAATCAAGGTCGTCATGTTTTGACCTAAGAGACCTAAAATCATCGCTATCAAGGTTGGTACTCCCAAACAGTTCAATATAAAATGATAGCATTCTTTATAGGTCTTAAATGAAAAGAGACGAGATTTTTTCGTAAAGTAAAGTAAGAGGCTAGAACCTAATGCAACAATGAAAAAATTGAGCCCAAATAGGAAGCCAGCACCTATTACGAGAAAGAGACTAATATAAACACGATTTTGTTGATACCAATCTTTAGAAATAGCTTGAGTCAAGCTTTCCTTGCTGTTGAAACTTTCAGTCGTAATGGCTTGATAGTGGATGTTTGTCAGCTCTTTTCCTTGTTTACTGATAAGGAGACTGTCCTCTCCAAAGTGAAGGAGTAACTCTTCAGGAAAATTTGAGCTGAAGGCACCACCGATTTGGACGGAAGCATGACTAGAGTTTGTGCCAGTATAGTTTAGCTTACCGTCTACAATTTGAGCATTTGTAGCTAAATCGTCGATAACACTATCTGTAAGAGGTGAGTATACATCATCAATAAAAGTCTCTAAGGGATAGGTCTCTTGTGAGCTGTTTTGAATAGCGATAGGCACCATAGATAAGCTAATCAAGAAAATACTGGTAAAGATTAATTGAAACCAATTAAGACCGAACCGTTGAGATAGGGGCTTACGAAATCCCCAGATACTGTTAAAATAAGAAAATGGATAGGGTAACATAAATTTCTTTCTAAAGCATTTTTCTATGGATTATTATATAAAGAAATGCATTTCATTTCAAGTAGAGTTGTCAGAATACTTGTTAGAGGTAAATTTTTCATATAATTCATCTACTAAAAGCAAACATAGTCCCCCTACATTCTCTTTTCTCACAAAATTATCTAGTTTAGCAGTAGTCCCAAAACGAAAAAGAGTGGCGGGGGGGGGGATATTACCCCTTCTCGCCACCACTTGTAAGTCCTGAAACAAAGTTCTTTTGTAGGAAGAAGAAGAGAATACAAATTGGAAGGGCGATGAGGATAGCGCCTGCTGAGAAGTAGGCAATCTTCATGTTTTTCGCGTTGTTAACGAAGGTTTGGAGACCGACGGCAACAGTGAAGTATTCTTTCTCACGAAGTAAGAAACTAGAGAGGATATAGTCCCCGAAAGGTCCCATGAAGGCCCAGAGAGCTTGTACGGCGATCATTGGGCGAACAAGAGGAAGAACAATTTGCCAGAAACGGCGGAAGTGTCCTGCACCATCTAGTTTTGCAGATTCGTCTAGGGACATTGGTACTGTATCAAAGTAACCTTTCATGAGCCAAGCATTCATCGGGATACCTCCACCAACGTAGAGGAAGATGAGGAACCAGCTTTGGTTAAGGGCGTTCAACATAAGCGCCATAACGAAGAAGGCTGTCAAAGCGGCCATAGTAGGTACCATTTGAATAATCAAGAAGAATACCAAACTTTGTTTACGTGCCAAGAAATTGTAGCGGCTATAGGCATAACCCGCTAGTACGATGATACTTGTTTGAACGACCATGGTAATCAAGGCGATGATCAAAGTATTTAGATACCAAGTACCATATAAAGTTTCAGAGAAGAGTCCCTGGAAGTTAGCAAAACTAAAGTCAACGTTACTATCTAGTTTAAAGGCTACTACGTTACCAGTCTTGAAGGCCGACATAATCGTAATCAAAAGAGGATAGATAATGACGATTGAAAGGCCAACCAAGTAGAGGTAAGTCAAAGTTTGAGTCAGTCTACGTTTGAGTTTAATTGAATTATTCATCTTAGACGTCCTCCATATCAAATGCGTGTAGTTTCTTGAATGCAACCATAGAGATAGAGATGACAATGATAGAGATAATCAAGGTAACAGCTGCCGCCATTGAGTATTGTGGAGATGTACCTGTTGTCAAACGGTAAATCCATGAGATCAAGATATCTGTAGAACCAGCTCCACCTCCGACACTACCAGGTCCTCCAGCGTTGAAGAGGTACATGATAGAGAAGTTGTTAAAGTTGAAGGTGTATTGACTGATCAATGTAGGCGCCGCAACAGCCAAAATCATTGGGAAAGTGATGTTACGGAATTTTTGCCAAGCATTAGCACCGTCAATATAAGCTGCTTCATACAAGTCGTTAGGAATAGACTGTAAGATACCCAAGGTCAAAACGTAGATGTATGGGAATCCAAGCCAACCTTGCATCATAATTAAAGCAATCTTAGTCCAAGTTGGGTCTGTTTTCCAAGGGATAAGTGCTCCATCGAGGAATGGAAGGAACTTAGCCAAAATCGGTAATACTTGAGTGTTAATAGCTCCGACACTATCGTTAAACATATTTGAGAAAGTTAAGATAGTGATGAAGGCTGGGACAGCCCAAGGAAGAAGGAAAATAACACCGAAAATACGTTTTCCTTTGATAAACGGTTGGTTAGCAATAATAGCTGTAAAGATACCAATAACAATCTGCAAAGTAGATGCAGATAGAGCCCAGATGATAGTCCAAGAAAGAACTGCACCAAAGGCTGAACGGAAGGTACTTAAGCTCCAGATATTTGTAAAGTTAGTCAATCCAACCCAATCCAAGAGTTTATTTGGTGGCAAGTGTTGGAAGTCGTAGTTTGTAAAGGCAATCATCAATGTTACGATAACAGGGAAGATGATGGCAAATGTCATAGCTACGTAAGATGGAATGATTAAAAGATAAGGGAATCCATTCTCATAGATACCTTTAATCATTTCGTTTAATGTCCGTGGGACTGGAATACCATTGTTAATTTGTTTTGCAATAGTGTGAGCGTCTTTAATATTGAGAATATAAAAGGCTAGATAAACAATTACAAAAATAGAGTGGAATGCACCACGAATCAACATGAAGAGAGAGTTGTCACGACCAGGTTTGTCACCAAGCGTGATCAAGTTGCTCAATTCAGGCGCTGCAAGCGATAGGAAATAAAGGACAAATACGATAGTTACACCAAGGAAAATGAATCCTTTGACTTTTTGTTTATTGTAGATTTGTCCTAACCCAGGAATGATAGACAGCAAGGCTGCTTTACTAGGTTGTTGTTTTTCCATAATTACTCCTTTCATATGATACTGGTTTCCTTATGGAAAGATAAATTATATAGGTTAAAATTGATAAAATCAAAGGGGGATTTTGACTACCCCCCCCCTTTGAACAAATTTAATTATTCACCAAATTTTTGTTTGATAGTTTCTTTGATCAATGTTACAGCATCATCTGCAGCTGTTTTAGCATCTTTCTTGCCACTTACAGCGTCAAAGAGCATATTTGCAGCTGGTTCCCAAACTGCTGACATTTGTGAGATGTTTGGCATTGGTTGAGCGTTCTTGAACTGTTTGATAACAGCTGTTGTCAACTCATCGTTTTTGCCTTCAGCGTATGCACGTGCTTCAGTGTTAGCTGGGATTTCGTTAGTTGCTTCGTAGAATGCTTTTTGTTGTTCAGTTGATACAAGGTAGTCTACAAATTTTTGTGCGCCTTCAAGATTCTTAGTGCTTGATGGGATGATCCAAGCTTTACCACCACCGAATGCTGAGTATTCTTTTCCGTTTGGAAGAGTTGGGATAGTAGCAACACCGTAGTTTACTTTAGCATCTTTGAATGCTTGAGCTTTCCAAGGACCATCGATGATAGCAGCTGTTTTACCTTCTTGGAATGAAGTTTGGATTAAGTTTCCAGCAGCTGTTCCATCTTGCATACCTTTAGGCCATTTTTCGTACCAAGATTTAGCGTAGTTGATACCTGCGATTGCACCTTCGTTAGCAAGACCGATATCTTTAGGATTTTTACCGTTGTCACCAAATACGTAAGCTCCATTACCAGAAAGAAGTCCGTATGCGTAGTAGAAGTTAGTCCAGTCAGCTAGGAAAGCAGAAGTTTTTCCTTCTTCTCCAGCGAAAGCGTATTTGCTATCTTTAGCAAGTTCTTCTAATTCAGCGAAAGTTTTTGGAGCTTCTTTGAGCAAGTCTTTGTTGTAGTACATAACAAGTGACTCGATAACGGCTGGAGCACCGTAAACTTTACCGTCAGATGCTGTTACAAGAGATTTAGTAGTATCGTCTGTTTTAGCACCGTCGCTTAGTTTAACTTCTGAAAGTTGTCCGTCAGTACCAAGGCTACCTACACGGTCGTATGGAGCCATCATAACGTCAGCAGCTTGACCTGATTGGTTGTCAAGTGAAAGTTTGTCAAGTCCGCCAAGTTGGTCACCAGATTTGATGTTAACTTTTGTTCCTGATTCTTTTTCATAAGCAGCAGCAACTTTCTCAGCGTAAGCTTTATATTGGTCTTCAACGTAGAAAGTGATTTCTTTTGCTTCAGATGAGCTAGTATCAGCAGCTTTATCAGCAGTTTTGCTTCCACAAGCTACCAAAAGTAAGCTAGCAAGAGTAGCAGTTCCAAGCACAGCAGCGCTCTTCATGAATTTAGATGACATAGTGTATTCCTCCTAAAGAATAACAAATTTTATAGTCTAGGAAACGCAAACGTTTTCCCTTATGACCTTAGTATAGCACAAACGGAAAACGGTTGCAAGCGTTTTTTTAAAAAAAGTAAAAAAAGTTACAATCTCAACATCTTTGATTGGAATTATATAATAAGAAGAAAGTTCACGATTTATAAACTTTATTCTAAAAAACAAAGAATAGGGAAACGATTGCATCAAAATAAGCCGAAGGAAAATCATTTTAAAAATTAAAATATAGGGAATTTCAAAATTTAACCAGAAAAAAGTTGGAAAAAGTTTTTTTACAAACGCTTGCATTTATTTTAAAAATGGGTTATACTTGAGTTAGCGCAAACGTTTGCGCATATAAATATGAAACTCTTAACTACAAACACGCGAGGTGCTATTATGAAAAAACGTCAAAGTGGTGTGTTGATGCACATCTCATCTCTTCCTGGAGCTTACGGGATTGGATCGTTTGGTAAAAGTGCGTACGACTTTGTTGATTTCTTAGTTCGTACAAAACAACGTTACTGGCAAATCCTTCCATTAGGAACAACTAGTTACGGTGATTCTCCTTACCAATCATTCTCAGCTTTTGCAGGGAATACTCACTTTATCGATCTTGATATCTTGGTTGAGCAAGGTTTACTAGATGCTAGTGATCTTGAAGGGATTGACTTTGGTAGCAACCCAGAAGAAGTAGACTACGCGAAGATTTATTATGCGCGTCGTCCTCTTCTTGAAAAAGCAGTTAAACGTTTCTTTGAAATCGGAGATGTTCATTCATTTGAAGAATTTGCTCAAGAAAATCAAGCTTGGCTTGAACTCTTTGCTGAGTATATGGCTATCAAGGAACACTTCGATAACCTAGCTTGGACAGAATGGCCTGATGCGGCAGTCCGTACTCGCCAAGCTGAAGCTCTTGCGCATTATCGCAATGAGTTGGCAGACAAGTTGGTTTACCACCGCGTAACCCAATACCTTTTCTTCCAACAATGGTTGAAATTGAAAGCATATGCTAATGAGAATCACATTGAAATCGTTGGTGATATGCCTATCTATGTAGCGGAAGATTCAAGCGACATGTGGGCGAATCCTCATCTTTTCAAGACAGATGAAAACGGGAAAGCGACTTGTATCGCAGGTTGTCCACCAGATGAGTTTTCTGAGACTGGTCAGCTTTGGGGGAACCCAATCTATGACTGGGAAGCTATGGACCGTGATGGATATAAATGGTGGATTGAACGCTTGCGCGAAAGCTTTAAAATTTATGACATCGTTCGTATTGACCACTTCCGTGGATTTGAATCATACTGGGAAATCCCAGCTGGTTCAGAAACTGCAGCGCCTGGCAAATGGGTGAAAGGTCCAGACTACAAACTCTTTGCAGCTGTTAAGGAAGAACTCGGTGACTTGAACATCATCGCAGAAGACCTTGGATTTATGACTGATGAAGTTATCGAGCTTCGTGAGCGTACTGGATTCCCAGGAATGAAGGTTCTTCAATTTGCCTTCAACCCAGAGCACGAAAGTATTGACAGCCCACACTTAGCACCAGCTAACTCTGTTATGTACACAGGAACACATGATAACAACACTGTTCTTGGTTGGTACCGTAATGAAATTGACGACCCAACTCGTGAGTACATGGCACGCTATACAAACCGCAAGGAATACGAAACAGTTGTACATGCAATGCTTCGTACAGCCTTCTCATCAGTAAGCTTCATGGCTATCGCAACTATGCAAGACTTACTTGAATTGGATGGTTCAGCTCGTATGAACTTCCCATCTACCCTTGGTGGAAACTGGTCATGGCGTATGACAGAAGATCAATTGACACCAGCAGTCGAGGAAAACTTACTTGACTTGACTACAATTTATCGCCGAATCAATGAAAATTTGGTAGAATTAAAGAAATAAGACATTATCAGGAGACACTTTAACATGTTACCATTACAAGAATTTGTACAAAAGCGTTACAATAAATCTATCGCAGAATGTAGTAACGAAGAGCTTTACCTTGCTCTTCTTAACTACAGCAAAATTGCTAGCAGTCAAAAACCAGTCAACACTGGTAAGAAAAAAGTTTACTACATCTCAGCTGAGTTCTTGATTGGTAAACTCTTGTCAAACAACTTGATTAACCTTGGTCTTTATGACGAAGTTAAAAAAGAACTTGCTGATGCAGGTAAAGAGTTGATCGAAATTGAAGAAGTAGAATTGGAACCATCTCTTGGTAACGGTGGTTTGGGACGTTTGGCAGCCTGCTTTATCGACTCAATCGCTACACTTGGTTTGAATGGTGACGGTGTTGGTTTGAACTACCACTTTGGTCTTTTCCAACAAGTTCTTAAAAACAACCAACAAGAAACTATTCCTAACGCTTGGTTGACTGACCAAAACTGGTTGGTTCGTTCAAGCCGTAGCTACCAAGTGCCATTTGCACACTTTACATTGACATCTACTCTTTACGATATCGATGTACCTGGATACAAAACAGCTACTAAAAACCGCTTGCGTTTGTTTGACTTGGATTCAGTTGATTCGTCTATCATTAAAGAAGGTATCAACTTTGACAAGACAGACATCGCTCGTAACTTGACTCTTTTCCTTTACCCAGATGATAGTGACCGTCAAGGTGAATTGCTCCGTATCTTCCAACAATACTTCATGGTTTCAAACGGTGCGCAATTAATCATCGATGAAGCAATCGAAAAAGGAAGCAACTTGCATGACCTTGCTGACTACGCAGTTGTACAAATCAACGATACTCACCCATCAATGGTGATTCCTGAATTGATCCGTCTTTTGACTGAACGTGGTATCGAACTTGATGAAGCAATTTCTATCGTTCGTAGCATGACTGCCTACACAAACCACACAATCCTTGCTGAAGCCCTTGAAAAATGGCCTCTTGAATTCTTGGAAGAAGTGGTTCCTCACTTGGTACCAATCATCAAAGAATTGGACCGTCGTGTTAAAGCAGAATACAAAGACCCAGCTGTTCAAATCATCGATGAGAGCGGACGTGTTCATATGGCTCACATGGATATCCACTACGGATACAGCGTAAACGGGGTTGCGGCTCTTCACACTGAAATCTTGAAGAACTCAGAGTTGAAAGCTTTCTACGACATTTACCCAGAAAAATTCAACAACAAAACAAACGGTATTACTTTCCGTCGTTGGCTCATGCATGCTAACCCACGCTTGTCTCACTACTTGGATGAAATTATTGGACGTGGTTGGCACCATGAAGCGGATGAACTTGAAAAACTCCTGTCTTACGAAGATAAAGCAGCTCTTAAAGCAAAACTTGAAGAAATCAAGGCTCACAACAAACGTAAATTGGCTCGTCACTTGAAAGAGCACCAAGGTGTGGAAATCAATACAAACTCTATCTTTGATATCCAAATCAAACGTCTTCACGAGTATAAACGCCAACAAATGAACGCTTTGTATGTGATCCACAAATATCTTGACATCAAGGCAGGTAATATCCCTGCTCGTCCAATCACAGTATTCTTTGGTGGTAAAGCAGCTCCTGCCTACACTATCGCTCAAGACATCATCCACTTGATCCTTTGCTTGTCAGAAGTGATTGCCAATGACCCAGCAGTAGCGCCACACTTGCAAGTTGTAATGGTTGAAAACTACAACGTTACTGCAGCAAGCTTCTTGATTCCAGCATGTGATATCTCAGAACAAATCTCACTTGCTTCTAAAGAAGCTTCAGGTACTGGTAACATGAAATTCATGTTGAACGGAGCTTTGACTCTTGGTACTATGGACGGGGCTAACGTGGAAATCGCTGAGTTGGTTGGAGACGAAAACATCTACATCTTTGGTGAAGACTCAGAAACTGTTATCGACCTTTACGCAAAATCAGCATACAAATCAAGCGAATTCTACGCCCGTGAAGCTATCAAACCATTGGTTGACTTCATCGTCAGCGACGCTGTTCTTGCAGTTGGTAACAAAGAACGTTTGTCTCGCCTTCACAACGAGTTGATCAACAAAGACTGGTTCATGACTCTTCTTGACTTGGAAGACTACATCAAAGTGAAAGAGCAAATGCTTGCTGACTACGAAGACCGTGACGCATGGTTGGATAAAGTCATCGTCAACATTGCTAAAGCAGGATTCTTCTCATCTGACCGTACAATCGCTCAGTATAACGAAGATATCTGGCACTTGAACTAATACTCTTCGAAAATCAAATTCAAACCGCGTCAACGTCGCCTTGCCGTACTCAAGTACAGCCTGCGGCTAGTTTCCTAGTTTGCTCTTTGATTTTCATTGAGTATAAGATACGAAATTTTATAGTTATTACACTATCTAGCAAAAAAGCGAGTTTCAATTGAAATTCGCTTTTTTATTTGAACAATTTATAGTAGAAATAGTATAGATAATCACTAATATAAAGAATCATTTTTAAAATAAAATATGTTAAAATAAATACATATAATTAGTTTATACCTAATATTTACAGAGGGATGATATGAAAAATTTAGAGATTGGGAAACGAATTCGTACATTACGGACTGAAAAAGGATTGAGTAGGGAAGCCTTTTGTGGAGATGAAAAGCATCTTACTGTTCGTCAATTAGGAAGAATTGAAACAGGCAATAACCTCCCCAGTTTATCTAAATTGGACTATATAGCAAAAGTATTGGGACTTCCGATATCTCAGTTAATTGATGAAGGCTTGCTAATCGTTCCTAAAGAGTATTTAAAGCTAAAAACAAAGTTAATTCGTCAATCTATTCACGGAGATGAAGAAAAAGTTCGTCAACGTGAGGCTATCTTTGAAGAAATTCAAGAACGTTTTTATGACCAACTTCCTGAGGATGAACAAGTAGCAGTTGAAGTTCTACAAGCCATTGATGATGTATATGTGTCCGAAAATGCTGAATTTGGAGAAGGTTTGATCGAGGAATACTTTGAGCAAACAATGCTGCGAACAGAATATTCGACAAATGATCTACTACTATTGTACTTGTATTTTTTATCTTTAGCGGTTAATGCAGAACGAGATGAAATAACTTTAAAAAAAGTTTGTCTAAATATTGTATCTCAAACAAATTATGATGATACAAACTATATTCACTTGCTTCAAAGGGTGCTAATAGGTTTAGTACTTTATCAGCTTGACATCGATTATCATGAATTTATACCTGAAATATTGAGCATTTTAAGAGAAATTATGATTGACATCGGAGATACTAGTTTAAAACCAACTGTAGACTTCATTGAAGCAAAATATTACTTATACGGAGAAAAAGATAAAGAAAAAGCCCTGCAATACTATGAAAAAGCTATCAATGGGGCAGAATTTTTGAATGACATGAATTTTAAAAATCGAGTGATAGAAGAAAAAAATAAGGACTTTCCATAATTTCAATTTAAAAACAGGACATAAATGTCAGTGGACATAAATGTCCTGTTTTTTTACTCTCGTAAGGTATATACTGTTAGTGTAAATAAGTTAAGAAGAAGAGCGCAATGCTAGAAACATTTCTATTTAACGGGATGTAGATTAGCAGGCGGGAGAAAAATATGGTAAAAACAATTGACTATTATATGGATGAAAAGTTTGTCAAGAAGGACTATCTGATTATCAAAAATAGTCTAGATAGCAGACGCCTATGTAAAGTAACACTTGATGAGAAGCTACTAAAGTTAGTTCTCTTGCTTCCAAATGAAATGAGAGAAATCAAAATGGACTCCAATTTAAAGCCTAGAATTAGAGTTGTTGACATAACCGATGGGAGTGAGTGAAGTTTCTAAAATAGAAATTAAAATTAGAAAGAGGTAATAAAATGATTAAGGTAGAAAGAGTTATAAAGCGATTTGGAAATAATATTGCTTTAAATCAAATTAGTTTTTCAATAAACGAAGGAGAAATTTTTGGATTTCTAGGTCCATCTGGTTCAGGGAAGACAACAATGATCAATATTCTGACAGGACAGCTACAGGCTAACAGCGGAAAGACAGAATTATTAGGGAAAGATTCTCAAAAATTACTTCCGTCAGATTTTGAAGAGTTAGGTTTAGTAGGTGACACAAGTGGTTATTACGAAAAATTAAGTTTGTACAATAACTTGTTGCTATTTGCAGGACTATACGGAGTTTCAAAATCTCGAATTGAAGAAATTCTAAAACAAGTTGGTCTGTATGATAGTAAAGACACTCCAGCTGAGAAACTTTCTACAGGAATGCGTCAACGAATGCTTTTAGCTCGTGCTTTAATCAATTATCCTAAAGTTCTATTTTTAGATGAACCTACAAGTGGGTTAGATCCCACCACCTCAAAGAAGATTCACAAATTACTACAGGAGTTAAAGGAAAGAGGAACAACCATTTTCTTAACTACTCATGATATGAATGAGGCGACTTTATTATGTGATAACCTAGCTCTTTTGAATAAAGGTGATCTTATTGAAAAAGGAAGCCCAAGCGAAATTATCCAAAAATACAACACGGAAAAAAAGGTTGCAGTAACCTATAGTGACTCTACTAAAAAAGTAGTGCGATTCGAAGACTTGCAGCAAGAAGATTATAAAAAAATGATGACGATTCACTCATGTGAACCAACTTTAGAAGATATTTTTATTAAATTGACAGGAGAAAAATTAGATGTTTAAGAGAATTTTAGCCCTTATTTGGTTGAGGACACAAGTATTATTAACAAACAAAAACACTTTGGTACAGGTAGTATTCCCATTCTTTCTTGTTCTACTCTTCCAAAATTTTATGAATACAGATGGCACTCAAGGGAAAACACTATTGTTTAGTTCTTTAACAATGGCATTCTCATTTTCTTCTGGGTCAATGATTTCAAACTCTATTGCAGAGGAAAAAGAAAAAAGAATTTTTAAAACACTCATTTTGAGCGGAGTTTGCCGTGGAGAATATCTTGTTTCCGTGTTGTTTTATCCTGTAATCTTTGCCTTGGCTTCAGTTATTTCCTTCCCTATTATGGTTGAAGTGGATTTCGCAAAAGATTATCCTGTATACCTTGTAGTAGCTTCTCTGGTAGCATTATGTACAATCCTCTTAAATCTAGTGATTGGAGCTATTTCAGAGACACAAACGCAGGCTCAGGTTTATGGTTTGATTCCAATGCTTGGTCTTTCATTCTTACCGATGTTTTCTCAAGTTAGCTCAGAGGTTAAGAAATTTATGGATACAACCTTCTTAGGAGTTTATGTAGATTTCTTTAATAAACCAGATTTCAAGTTGGATTTTGACAGTTTAGGGATCACTTTTGCTTGGGTTGTAGCATTACTTGCCCTTAGTTATTGGGGTTTAAAAAATAAAAATAGAGTACAGTTTGGGAAATTAACAATCGCTAAACTTCATAAACTAACTTTTTTTAAAGCTTAGTGTTCAGTCCCCATAACCTATTCTTATGGATGGGGTATAGCGTAAGACAAAAAACCAGCACTTAACAATGCTGGTTTTCACTACATTTAAGCCTCGGAACTTACTTAGAAATCACCTCAAATTTCTTAGACTCGTTTACAAACAGTATTATAATAGTAATGTGGTAAAGAAAGAGGGTGTTTTTATGTGGAAAAAATATTTTTCAAAATATAAATGGACTGATTTGTTTTGGATTCTTTTTGTAATTTGGTCATGCCTTTATATGGGCAATAGCACTTCCTTTCCACTGACTCATCAAGAAATCTCTTTTCATGGATGTTGTTATGGGGCAACACTTGCCTTATATCACTTGCTATTTATTGATAAATTTGTCATTTCGAATCGAAAATAAATGGAGAGGTCATAATTTTTTATACTTTTCGGAAAGACAGTGAAAAATCGTGTTTTAAACCCGCATCTCAAGAAGAGGTGCGGGCTTTGTAGTATCTCAAAAATTTATTTACAGTGCTTTCCCAACCAGAATCTCTGCTTCGATGGTAATCTTCGTTAATTGACTCCAGTCAATCTTGCTTTGGTCGACATGAAAGAGCAGGGGCGTCATACTGAGAAGGGCTTGGCGTTGCTCAGCTGTGATGGATTTGGTCAGGGAAGCAATCTGGCTAGACTGGATGCTGAAATATTCTTGGAAATGTTCCTTGATATCTTGGTTGGAATAGTCCTTCTTTATTAGTTGCTCCTGTACCATTTGGCGGATTTCTTTAAGGTGATTTTCGGTAGGAACGACCTTAATTAAGATACCGTTTTGAGATAAAACGCGTCGAAATTCACCATAGTTAGCAGGGGAAAAGATATCAAGCAGGATATCCATGCTAGCGTCTTTTATAGGAAGACGAGCCAGGTCGCCAACAAACCAATTGACTGCCCAGTTAGGTTCACTTTTAGCAGCGATTTGGATCGAGTCTTTTGAAATATCAAAGGCATAGAAGGTCTTATCAGAGTGACTTTCTTGGAGTTTACGAGAGTAGAAGCCCTCGCCACAACCGATGTCCAAGACAGTTTTTGCAGATGATTTAGTCGCTAGTATGTCTGAGATGCCTTCTAAGATAGCCTGATAAAAGCCAGCTTCTAGGATTTGCTGGCGATTTTGAAAGTTTTCCTTGTCGTAGTTGGCCGATTGCTTGATTTGTGGTGCTAGATTGACATAGCCGAATTTTGCTAGGTCAAAAGAATGGCGGTTGCTACACTTGAGGCTAGTCTCAATAAAGGTCAGATTTTCTTGGCAGATAGGACAGGCAAAGGCAGTAGCAGAAGCAAAGCGCTGGAGTTTGGGTTTGAGGTTTGTATTCATAGTTTAAGTGTATCAAAAGAGGCAAATGAAAGCAACTTTAGGAATAAGTAGATGGGAGATTCAGTAGAAATGAAACTAATTCTCCAATTTATAGAATGAAATTGCTTTAATATCTAAATTGCTATATAATAATGATAAGGAGGAAATAAGTATGTTAAAAGAAGTATTAAGCGTCGCAAAAGTTGCGAAAAAATCATCACTCTTTTTGGGTGGTGTCGCATTTGGTACCCTTGGTTTGAAAATCTTGGCAAGTAAGGAAGCTAAAAAAGGTTATTCTAAAGCTTTGGCTAAGGCTTACAAGTTGAAAGATGAGCTAGATGCATCTGTTTCTGTTGTGAAGCAACATGGAGACGATGTCTTGCAAGATGCCAAATATTTGTACGAGCAAGAGAAAAAAGAAGAGCAATTAGATAGCCTTATAGGTGAATAATATGTCTTTTAAAGTGCTACATAAAGGATACCAACATATCCGACTATCATCTTCTTTTTCACTCACCTTGGATATTCAAGACTATCTTCGTTCCTTGGCGAGAGATGAAAAGGGGATTGAGTCTATCCAGTTTTACATGGATCAACAGCACTTTACTCTACGTATAAAAGAAGGCTTTTCTGTATTAGATAATGCAGAAGCCTTTTTAAAAAGAATTGATAAAGGAAAAGTTTCTGAGTTGATGACTCTTCCCATTCGTAGAGAAGAGAGTGCTTATTCTATTGTTTCAGGCGCAGCGATTAAGCGTATGATTTTTCGTAGTTTTGTGCCGTATCCTATTCGCTATATATGGACTTGTTATCAGGCTTTGGGTTATATCAGAGAAGCCTATCAAACACTAGCGCGTAAAGAACTAACGATGGAGGTCTTAGACTGTTCGGCGATTTTATTGTCCTTGTTTATGAACCAATCCAAGACAGCTAGCAATATCATGTTTATGCTTGATTTGGGGAATCGTTTAGATCAGTGGTCCTTGAAAAAAACTGCAACAGATTTAGAACAAAGCCTTCTTGCAAAAGAGAGCGACGTATTCTTAGTACAGGGGGATACGGTTGTTAGTATCAAGAGTTCCGATGTTCAAATAGGAGATGTCTTGATCTTATCTCAAGGAAATGAAATTCTGTTTGATGGACAAGTAGTTTCAGGTTTAGGTATGGTCAACGAAAGTTCCTTGACGGGAGAGAGTTTTCCAGTTGAAAAAAGAGAGTCTGATTTGGTTTGTGCAAATACAGTATTAGAAACTGGAGAGTTGCACATTCGTGTAACCGATAATCAGATGAACAGCCGTATTTTACAGCTGATTGAGTTGATGAAGAAATCTGAAGAAAACAAGAAAACGAAACAACGCTATTTCATCAAGATGGCGGATAAGGTCGTCAAATATAATTTCTTGGGGGCTGGGCTGACTTACCTATTGACAGGTTCTTTTTCTAAGGCTATTTCTTTCCTATTGGTCGATTTCTCCTGCGCTTTGAAAATCTCTACTCCTGTAGCTTATTTGACAGCTATCAAGGAGGGGTTGAACCGTGAAATGGTGATTAAGGATGGAGATGTTCTGGAGAAATACCTGGAAGTTGATACCTTCTTATTTGATAAGACTGGGACAATCACAACTAGCTATCCTATAGTTGAAAAGGTGTTACCTTTTGGAGATTATAGTGAGGAAGAAATCTTAAGAATCAGTGCCTGTCTTGAGGAACACATCTATCATCCTATCGCTAATGCCATCGTCAATCAAGCTGAGATAGAGGGGATTGAACATGAGGAAATGCATGGGAAACTCCAATATATCGCAAGTAAGGGGATCAAATCTCATATAGATGGGCAACCAGTTCTTATTGGGAATTATGTTTTGATGCAGGATGAGCAAATTCATATCAGTTCAGAACAAAATGCTTTAATTGAAGAGTACAAGAGTCACTACAATCTCTTATTCTTGGCTTATCAGAATGAATTGATTGGAATGTTCTGCATTCATACTCCTTTGAGAAAAGAAGCAAAAGCAGCCTTGGAGAAACTTAAGGCACAAGGGAAAAAATTGATTCTGGCAACAGGGGACACCTTGGTTAGAACAGAGGAATTAGTCAAAGATTTGCCCTTTGATCAGGTCTATACAGACTTGAAACCTGATGGAAAATTTGAGTTAGTAGAGGAACTGCAGAAAGCAGGTCACACTATTTTGATGGTTGGAGATGGCTTGAATGACTCAGCGGCTCTAACCCTATCAGATATTGGTGTGGTGATGAATGAGAGTGCAGATATTTCTAAGCAGATGAGCGATATCTTATTGTTAGATAATCGTTTGGATTTCTTCCAAGAGTTGGATTCGCTATCATCATCTTTGCAAACACTCATCAAGAAGAATATTCAAGATACCGTTGTCGTAAATAGTAGTTTGATTGGCTTTGGCTTGTTTAATTGGCTCAGTCCTTCAAATCTCTCTATCTTACATAATCTAACAACCTTACGTATTGTACTGCGTAGCCTGTCTATTAAGAGATAGGTGGGGGACTATTAACAGCAAAAAGGAGTTACCTTTCTCGAGGTTAACTCCTTTTTTTATAGGTAAATGTTGAACAGTTTAGTAAGTCAATACAAAATATTTTTTCTTACCACGGCGGATAACAGTGAGTTCGTTCTCTAACTTATCTGCGTCACTCAAGACATAGTCAAGGTCCTGGATGCGGTCGCCGTTGACATAGATAGCTCCATTTTGAACATCTTCACGGGCTTGACGTTTTGAGTTAACCACACCAGAAGATACGAGGAGTTCCACGATATTGTGGTTTTCGTCTGCTTGTACTTGGTAGTTTGGTACACCACGAAGTCCTTGTTTGAGTTCTTTAACAGAAAGGTTTTTGATATTTCCGGCAAAGAGTTGCTCAGTGATGTTAAGGGCTTCTTTGTAGGCTTCTTCACCGTGGACAAGTGTTACGACTTCACGAGCCAAGACTTTTTGAGCCAAGCGTTCGTGTGGCGCAGCCTCAAACTGTTTGCGGATGTCTTCAATCTCATCAAGTGACAAGAAAGTAAAGATTTTCAAGAAGCGAACAGCGTCAGCATCCATGACGTTCATCCAGAATTGGTACATTTCGTATGGAGAAGTCTTTTCAGGATTGAGCCAGACGGCGTTTCCTTCTGATTTACCAAATTTCTTACCAGTTGCGTCTGTAATGAGTGGAACAGTGATGACGTGACCTGTCTTATCAGCCTTACGGCGAAGCAATTCGGTACCAGCTGTCATATTTCCCCATTGGTCGGAACCACCGATTTGAAGGGTTACATTGTGCTCTTGGTTAAGGACAAAGAAGTCATAGCCTTGCATGATTTGGTAGGCAAATTCAGTGTAAGAAATCCCTGTTTCAATACGTTTCTTCACAGACTCCTTGCTCATCATGTAGTTGACAGTGAAGTATTTCCCGATATCACGGAGGAAGTCGATGAAGCTGATGCTGCCAAACCAGTCGTAGTTATTGACCATGACAGCTTTATTTTCACCATTTTCAAAGTCAAGAAAGCGAGAAAGTTGTCCTTGGATAGACTTGACCCAGCCATCTACTGTGTCTTTTGTTTGGAGACTACGCTCAGCATCTTTGAAGGACGGATCTCCGATGAGACCTGTAGCACCGCCAACGAGCGCATATGGTTTGTGACCTGCTAACTGCAAACGACGACTTGTCAAGATTGCAACAAGGTGGCCTAGGTGGAGGCTGTCAGCAGTTGGATCGTAGCCAGTATAATAAGAAACTTGACCTTCTTCTAGGGCTTTACGCAAAGCTTCTTCATCAGTCGTTTGAAAAATCAAACCACGCTCTTTTAGCTCATCAAAAATGTGCATGTGTCTTTTCTCCTTTTTAAAATATTGTTTCTACCTATTGTACCACAAACTTAGTAAATAACCTAGTAAAATCGGGAAGAAAGTTGCTACTCGGACTTTTTTGGAAACGAGTGAAATATGGTATAATAGCACTAACTTATACTCAATGAAAATCAAAGAGCAAACGAGGAAGCTAGCCGAAGGCTGTACTAGAGTACGGCAAGGCGAGACTGACGTGGTTTGAATTTGATTTTTGAAGAGTATTATTTTCAGAGAAATAGATAAAAATAGTTAAGAAAGGGGCTGAAAGATGTCTCATATTATTGAATTGCCGGAAGTCTTGGCCAACCAGATTGCAGCAGGAGAGGTTATCGAACGTCCTGCCAGCGTAGTTAAAGAGTTGGTTGAAAATGCCATCGATGCTGGCTCTAGCCAGATTATCATTGAGATTGAAGAAGCTGGTCTTAAGAAAATCCAAATCACCGATAATGGACATGGGATCGCACACGAAGAAGTAGAGTTGGCTCTCCGCCGTCATGCGACCAGTAAGATTAAGAATCAAGCGGATCTTTTTCGGATTCGAACCCTTGGTTTTCGTGGTGAAGCCCTGCCCTCTATCGCATCTGTGAGTGTACTGACTCTTTTGACAGCGGTGGACGGTGCCAGTCACGGGACCAAGCTAGTGGCTCGCGGGGGAGAAGTAGAAGAAATCATCCCTGCGACTAGTCCTGTGGGGACCAAGGTTTGTGTGGAAGACCTCTTTTTCAATACGCCAGCCCGTCTCAAGTATATGAAGAGTCAGCAGGCGGAGTTATCTCACATCATTGATATTGTCAACCGTCTAGGTTTAGCCCATCCTGAGATTTCCTTTAGCCTGATTAGTGATGGCAAGGAGATGACACGCACAGCTGGAACTGGTCAACTGCGCCAAGCCATTGCGGGCATTTATGGTTTGGCTAGTGCCAAAAAGATGGTTGAGATTGAGAATTCGGACCTAGACTTTGAGATTTCAGGTTTTGTCTCATTGCCTGAATTGACGCGGGCTAATCGCAACTACATCAGCCTCTTTATCAATGGACGTTATATCAAAAACTTCCTGCTCAATCGTGCTATTTTAGATGGTTACGGCAGTAAGCTCATGGTGGGGCGTTTTCCACTAGCCGTTATTCACATTCATATCGATCCTTATCTAGCAGATGTCAATGTACATCCAACCAAGCAAGAAGTGCGGATTTCCAAGGAAAGAGAACTGATGGCGTTGGTTTCAGAAGCTATCGCAAAGAGTCTCAAGGAACAGACCTTGATTCCAGATGCCTTGGAAAATCTTGCCAAATCTACCGTTCGCAATCGTGAAAAAGTAGAGCAAACGACTTTGCCACTGAGAGAAAATACGCTCTACTATGAAAAAAGTGAACCGACAAGACCGACTCAAGCTGAGGTGGCAGACCATCAGGTAAACTTAACAGAAGAGAAGCAGGATTTGAACCTCTTTGCTAAGGAAGCCTTAGACCAGATAACCAAACCAGCCAAACTGCATTTTGCAGAGAGAAAGCCTGTCAGCTACGACCAACTGGACCATCCAGAGTTAGATCTAGCTAGTCTGGATAAGGCCTATGATAAGCTAGAACGAGAAGAATCTTCGAGCTTCCCAGAGTTGGAATTTTTCGGGCAAATGCACGGAACTTATCTCTTTGCCCAAGGTCGAGATGGGCTTTACATCATAGATCAGCATGCGGCCCAGGAGCGGGTTAAGTACGAGGAGTACCGCGAAAGCATTGGCAATGTTGACCAGAGTCAACAACAACTCCTAGTGCCTTATATCTTTGAATTTCCTGCAGATGATGCCCTTCGTCTCAAGGAAAGAATGTCTCTCTTAGAGGAAGTTGGTGTCTTTCTATCAGAGTACGGAGAGAATCAATTTATCCTACGGGAACATCCAATTTGGATGGTAGAGGAGGAAATCGAGTCAGGAATCTATGAGATGTGTGATATGCTTCTTTTGACTAAGGAAGTTTCAATCAAGAAATATCGAGCAGAGCTGGCGATTATGATGTCCTGCAAGCGTTCCATCAAGGCCAATCATCACATCGATGACCACTCAGCTAGACAGCTTCTCTATCAGCTCTCTAAATGCGACAACCCATACAACTGTCCACACGGACGTCCTGTTTTGGTACACTTCACCAAGTCGGACATGGAAAAGATGTTCCGTCGCATTCAGGAAAATCACACGAGTCTACGAGAACTAGGAAAATACTAATACTCTTCGAAAATCTCTCTAAACTGCGTCAGCCTCACCTTGCCTAACTTAAGTTATGCCTACGGTTAGCTTCCTAGTTTACTCTTTGATTTTCATTGAGTATAAATTGAAGGGAAAATTATGTACGAATATCTAAAGGGTATTATTACCAAAATTACTGCTAAATACATTGTTCTAGAAGCTAACGGGATCGGCTACATCTTACACGTAGCCAATCCTTATGCTTACTCAGGGCAAGTCAACCAAGAAGCACAAATCTATGTGCATCAAGTAGTCCGCGAAGATGCTCATCTCCTTTACGGTTTCCGTTCAGAAGACGAGAAGAAACTCTTTCTCAGCTTGATTTCGGTGTCGGGCATTGGCCCTGTTTCTGCTCTTGCCATCATCGCAGCTGATGACAATGCAGGGCTCGTTCAAGCTATCGAGACTAAGAACATTACCTACTTGACTAAGTTTCCGAAGATTGGCAAAAAAACAGCCCAACAGATGGTCTTGGACCTAGAAGGTAAGGTGGTTGTGGCAGGCGATGACCTCCCTGCTAAGACTGCAGCTCCATCTAGCAGTGACAACCAAGAACTGGAAGAAGCTATGGAAGCCATGTTGGCACTGGGCTACAAGGCAACTGAGCTTAAGAAAATCAAGAAATTCTTTGAAGGAACTTCAGATACCGCTGAAAACTACATCAAATCTGCCCTTAAGATGTTGGTGAAATAGGAGAACTCTATGCCAAAACGCTGTGGCTGGGTTAAAATGAACAACCCTCTATATGTAGCCTACCACGATGAGGAATGGGGGCAGCCCCTACATAATGACCAAGCACTTTTTGAGTTGCTTTGCCTGGAAACTTATCAGGCTGGCCTTTCTTGGGAAACAGTACTTAATAAACGGCAGGCTTTCCGTCAAGCTTTTCATGGTTACCAAATTCAAGCTGTTGCAGCCATGACGGATGAAGAACTGGAAGCTTTGATGAATAATCGAGCAATTATCCGCAATCGTGCCAAAATCTTTGCGACACGAGCCAACGCTCAGGCTTTTCTGCAAGTTCAGAAGGAGTATGGATCTTTTGATGCTTATCTTTGGAATTTTGTAGATGGGAAAACCATCATCAATGATGTTCCTGATTATGCCCAAGCCCCTGCCAAGACGACCTTATCTGAGAAAATATCCAAGGATCTCAAAAAACGAGGCTTCAAATTTACTGGACCAGTCGCTGTCTTGTCCTATCTGCAGGCTGCAGGGCTAGTTGATGACCATGAGAATGATTGTGAATGGAAAGGGAATTAACTGATGTCTAACAAAAATAAGGGAATCCTGATTTTTTCGATTCTCTATACAGTCCTTTTTGTGTTTGATGGCGTTGGATGGTTGGCTTCCTTGATGCCATCTGCCATTGCAAGTTATCTAGTTTATGTAGTATTAGCTTTGTACGGCTTTTTCTTGTTCAAGGATAGATTAATCCAACAATGGAATGAAATTAGAAAGACTAAAAGAAAATTTTTCTTTGAAGTTTTAAAAGGCTGGCTTCTTCTCTTTATAATGACCATCCTTTTTGCTCTCCTTTCGGAAATATTGAAACAAGTTTTGGGCTTGAGTGGTCAGGGGCAAAATGAGGCTAGTATACAAAGTGCTTTTAAAGAACAACCACTACTGATAGCAGTTTTTGCTTGTGTCATAGGTCCTGTGGTAGAAGAAATCTTCTTCCGACAGATTTTATTGAAGTATCTGAGAAAGTGCCTATCAAGCTGGTTGAGTATCTTTATAGTCGGACTTGCCTTTGCCCTAACCCATATGCACAGTTTAGTTTTATCCGAGTGGATCAATGCAATTTATTACTTGGGTGGAGGCTTAGCCTTTTCTATCATCTATGTGAAAGAAAAAGAAAATATCTACTATCCCTTGGTCGTCCATATGATAGTGAACAGCCTTTCCTTTATCATTTTAGCCCTGTCTTAATGCTATACATAAAAAAGCAACCAATCATGTGGTTGCTTTTTATAGTAGTTGCATTCTTATAGAGCAGTAAGGAAGGTCAGTCCGCCAAGGACAACCCCGGCTGAGTTTGGAATGATTAGAATCCAATCTTTCTTAGGCTCTTTTGTCCATCCGTAAATGACCCAGATTAAGCAAGAGATTGCTGCAGATAACGGTTGGAAAGGTTGAGCTTTATTTCCTTGTAAATTGGCAAAAATTTGAGGGATGTAGGCTATAAATACTATAATCCCGATAAAGGCACCAATTGAACCAACAATTTGATTAATTCTCTGTTTAGTCATATATATTTCTCCTTATTACTTTATTAGCATAACAGAAAAACAGCTTGGATTCAAGGACAAAACCTCGGGATTCTAAGGAAAGACTTTACATTAGAATGTTATTAGAAAATGTGTCTACTTCTTTTGAGAATCGAAAAATGATTTGGAGCCAGAATAAAAGTAGTCTGTCTACAAAACACCCTACTTTTATTGTTTATCTTAATATCTAGCAGGTCCAGCACTTGCGCTCTTGATGTTGAAACGTTTTTTGAGGTAGAAACGTAGGACAAGGAGAACTCCTCCAATAATCATCAAAACAAGAGGTGGGAGGCTGATGTTGATGGCTTGTGGAAGGAAGTTACTCAAGAAGAGGATGAAGACCCATGCAAACATAGTCGCTAACATAACCAAAAGTGATTTCCAGAATGGAGGGCGTTGGCTACGGTCAGTATCTGGTCCGTAGTAACGGTAGATGAAGTGGTAGAGAAGGTAAAAGGCAACTCCACCAAAGGCCCCTACACTGATAAGTGTTACCAATCCGTAAGCCACGGGTTGGTTTGAGAAGAAGCTCATTAAGGCACTGACTACTGCAAACAATCCTGTAATGAAAAGGGCTGAATCCAACATCATCAATTTTGGATCGTCATTTTCTTTTGGATGCTCTTTTTCATATTGTTCTTTCTCAGTGTAGCTGTGAGCCCAGTGAGTTGGCGCTCCGTAGATAGAGCGGGCAGTCACTCCCTTTGGTTGTTCTTCAAGGATATGAGGAATGACTTCTTCAAGGATAGCCTTGATTTCAGCATCTGTTTTTCCGTCCTTTAGAAATTGCTGGGTTGCAATATGGATAAATTCCTGGTTTTTCTTTGTTAATTCCTGTAGATTAATCTGTGACATAGTAACTCCTGTTAGAACCATTTTTTATGGATGAGGTAAAGAGTGAGAGAAACACTCATAGCAAAGGCGATAAAGACGATGAGCCAGAAAGCATGCGGTTCTCCGTTTAAAGGGATTTCATTATCCTTAAAGTTCATTCCGTAAGCTGAGAAAATCATGGTCGGGATAGACATAACGATGGTCACAAGGGCCAAGGTTTTCATGATATTGTTCTGGTTGTTTGAAATGATAGAGGCAAAGGTCTCTGTCATAGAGTGAAGGACGTTTCCATAGATATCCGCCATCTCGATGGCCTGTTGCGTTTCAATCAAGGTATCTTCCAGTAAGTCTTCGTCTTCAAGGTATTTCTTAATATTGCTAGTTGCGCTAGTCAATTTTTTAATCACGCGCTCGTTTGTCTTAAGAGAGGCCTTGAAGTAGACGATGGTCTTTTCTAACTCCATGAGTTCAATCAATTCTTCGTTTCGAGTAGATTTGTGAAGTTGGCTCTCAATCTGCTCACTCTTACGTTCGATTGAACGGAGGGCGGTTAGGTAAATCTCCGCGTTGCGGTAGAGAATCTGGAAGATGAAGCGCGACCGCATAAAGGTATAGAAATTCCGAAGTCTACGATTGATAAAGACATCTAGAAGTGGGAGAGGTTCCAAGCAAGTAGTAATGATAGCCTCTTCGGTGATGATAATCCCCAAGGGAATAGTCACGTAGTAGGTCTGGTTATTTCTTTCCTCTGTGATTGGGACGTCTACGATGATCAAGGTGTACTCATCTTCGATGGTGATACGAGACATCTCTTCTGCATCGAGTGGTGCACGGAGGTCAGCGATATCAATATCAAAGGCAGAGGCGATTTCCATCGATTCGCTTTGAGTAGGATTGACGAGATTGATCCAAGTGCCCGGCTGGAGCGTATCGATCTCTTTAAATTCAGTTGTTGTTGAGAGAAAGACTTGTTTCATATCTCCTATCCTTTCCTAATCTATTCGGTGTTTAAGTGATTTTTAGCACCGTACTATTATACTACAAAATCGGCTTTTTTGGTAATAGAATTTCACTTTTTTTGGTATAATGGAAAGCAACAATGGACTAGAAAGAAGTAATATGCAAGATAAGATTGTCATCCATGGGGCACGCGCCCATAATTTAAAAAATATTGATGTGGAAATTCCACGAGACAAGCTAGTTGTGGTGACGGGACTATCTGGATCTGGAAAGTCTAGTTTAGCCTTTGATACCCTTTATGCAGAAGGGCAACGTCGCTACGTTGAAAGTCTGTCAGCCTACGCTCGTCAGTTTTTGGGCAATATGGAAAAGCCAGATGTGGACTCTATCGATGGTCTCAGCCCTGCCATTTCCATTGACCAGAAAACGACCAGTAAAAATCCTCGTTCGACGGTTGGGACAACGACGGAAATCAACGATTATCTACGTCTCCTCTATGCTCGTGTAGGGACACCCTACTGTATCAATGGACATGGGGCTATTAAGGCTTCGTCTGTAGAGCAGATTGTGGACAAGGTTTTGGAATTGCCAGAGCGCCAGCGTCTGCAGATTTTGGCTCCTGTTATTCGTAAGAAAAAAGGGCAACATAAGACGCTGATTGAAAAGATTCAAAAGGATGGTTACGTCCGTGTCCGTGTCGATGGAGTTGTTTACGATGTGACCGAAGTTCCTGAACTTGAAAAGAATAAACAACACAACATCGATGTGGTGGTAGACCGTATTATCATTAAAGAAGGTATCCGTAGTCGTCTCTTTGATTCGATTGAAGCAGCCCTTCGCATTGCAGAAGGCTATGTAGTCATCGATACCATGGATGATTCTGAGTTGCTCTTTTCAGAACACTATGCCTGCCCAGTATGTGGCTTTACAGTTCCGGAACTAGAACCACGTCTCTTCTCCTTTAATGCACCTTTCGGGTCATGTAGTGAGTGTGATGGTTTAGGGATCAAGCTAGAGGTTGATACGGACTTGGTGGTACCAGATGCTAGCAAGACCCTTCGTGATGGAGCCTTAGCGCCTTGGAACCCTATCTCTTCTAACTATTATCCAAATATGCTGGAACAAGCCATGACAGCCTTTGGAGTGGATATGGATACTCCTTTTGAGGCCTTGTCCGAGGAGGATAAGAATCTCATTTTCTATGGTTCAGATGGGAAAGAGTTCCATTTCCACTATGAGAATGAATTCGGTGGAGTCCGTGATATCGACATTCCTTTTGAAGGTGTTATTGGCAATATCAAGCGTCGCTATCATGAAACCAATAGCGACTACACCCGCACACAGATGCGCCTTTATATGAATGAGCTAACCTGTGGTACTTGTCATGGTTATCGTCTCAATGATCAGGCCTTATCTGTTCGTATAGGAGGAGAGAAAGGTCCTCATATCGGAGAAATTTCAGACCTCTCCATCGCAGACCATTTGGAAGTTATTGATCAGCTAACCCTATCTGAAAATGAGGCTATTATCGCTCGTCCGATTCTTAAGGAAATAAAGGATCGCTTGACCTTCCTCAATAATGTGGGGCTTAACTATCTGACGTTATCCCGTTCTGCAGGAACATTATCAGGAGGGGAGAGTCAGCGTATTCGCTTGGCGACTCAGATTGGTTCCAATCTCTCAGGAGTGCTTTATATCCTAGACGAGCCGTCGATTGGTCTTCATCAGAGGGACAATGATCGCCTGATTGCTAGCCTGAAAAAGATGCGTGATTTGGGAAACACCTTAATCGTAGTAGAACACGATGAAGATACCATGCGAGAAGCCGATTATCTGATTGACGTCGGCCCTGGCGCGGGTGTCTTTGGTGGAGAGATTGTAGCAGCAGGAACGCCTAAGCAGGTAGCTCGCAACAGCAAGTCCATTACAGGACAGTATCTGTCAGGTAAACGCGTGATTCCAGTGCCGTCAGAACGTCGTGTAGGAAATGGACGCTTTATCGAAGTGACAGGTGCGCATGAGAACAACTTGCAAAATATCACTGCTCGCTTCCCGCTTGGAAAATTTATCGCTGTAACTGGGGTGTCTGGTTCAGGCAAGTCTACCCTCATTAACAGTATTCTCAAAAAAGCCATTGCTCAAAAACTCAATCGCAATTCAGATAAACCTGGTAAGTTTAAGACGATTACAGGAATTGAGCATATCGACCGTCTGATAGATATTGACCAGAGTCCAATCGGGCGAACTCCAAGATCTAATCCTGCGACCTATACAGGTGTATTTGATGACATTCGAGACCTCTTCGCTCAGACAAATGAAGCCAAGATTCGAGGCTACAAAAAGGGTCGCTTCAGTTTCAATGTCAAGGGTGGTCGCTGTGAGGCCTGTTCGGGTGATGGGATTATCAAGATTGAAATGCACTTCTTGCCAGATGTATACGTGGCTTGTGAAGTCTGCCATGGAACCCGCTACAACAGTGAAACGCTAGAAGTTCATTACAAGGAAAAGAATATCTCGCAAGTCTTGGATATGACAGTCAACGATGCGGTAGAATTTTTCAAACACATTCCGAAAATTCAACGCAAACTCCAGACCATCAAGGATGTAGGTCTAGGCTATGTGACCTTGGGACAACCTGCCACAACTCTTTCTGGTGGAGAAGCGCAACGTATGAAGTTAGCTAGTGAACTCCACAAACGCTCGACCGGTAAATCCTTCTACATTCTAGATGAACCAACAACAGGTCTCCATACCGAGGATATCGCTCGTCTACTTACTGTTTTGTCTCGCTTTGTCGATGATGGCAATACAGTTCTCGTGATTGAGCACAATCTAGATGTTATCAAAACAGCAGACCATATTATCGATCTAGGGCCAGAAGGTGGTGTTGGTGGTGGTACCATCATTGCAACAGGAACCCCAGAAGAAGTAGCTGGTAATCAAGCTAGCTATACAGGACAGTATTTGAAAGGAAAGTTACATCATGAATAAACGTGTGCAAGCATTTCTCGATAAAATGCAAGAAAAAGAACTAGATGGAATCATTATCAATAACCTTAAAAACGTCTACTATTTGACAGGATTTTGGGGTTCAAATGGAACGGTCTTCATCAGCCGTGACCGTCAAATCTTGGTGACAGATGCTCGCTATATTATCGCTGCCAAGCAAGAAGTTACTGGTTTTGAGATATTTGCAGACCGCGATGAGTTGGCTGTTATTGCAAAGATTGCAAAAGACATGGGTCTTTCTCGTATCGGTTTTGAAGATGAAATTTCAGTTTCTTATTACCACCGTATGCAGGGAGCCTTTGAAGGTTTGGAACTAGTTCCACAGACTCAGTTTGTTGAAGCTCTTCGTATGATTAAGGACGAGACAGAGATTGCGACTATTCGTAAGGCTTGTTCAATTTCAGACCAAGCTTTCCACGATGCGCTTGAATTTATCAAGCCAGGGAAGACAGAAATTGAAATCGCCAACTTCCTTGATTTTCGTATGCGTGAATTAGGAGCTGCTGGTTTGTCTTTTGATACCATTCTAGCGAGTGGGATTAACTCTTCTAAACCCCATGCTCACCCAATGCACAAGCCAGTAGAACTAGGTGAAGCAATCACCATGGACTTCGGTTGTCTATACGAGCATTATGTGAGTGACATGACAAGAACTATCTACCTTGGGCATGTGAGCGACGAACAAGCAGAAATTTACAACACTGTCTTGAAGGCTAACCAAGCATTGATTGACCAAGCTAAGGCTGGCTTAGGTTTCCGTGACTTTGATAAGATTCCTCGTGACATCATCGTGGAAGCAGGCTATGGACAATACTTTACTCACGGTATCGGACACGGTATCGGACTTGATATTCATGAAGAGCCTTACTTTAACCAAACTTCTACAGATGTTATTAAAACTGGAATGACTTTGACGGATGAACCGGGCATTTATATTGAAGGTAAATACGGGGTTCGTATAGAAGACGACATCTTGATCACAGAAACAGGTTGCGAATTATTAACCCTAGCTCCTAAGGAATTGATCATTATTTAGAGATTTGTCAAGGAAAAAGTTCGAAAAACTCAAAAAAAGTTAATTTTTTTCAAAAATAGGTCGCAAGTCCGATGTTTTTTATGGTATAATAGACTAAACTGATAGTAACATGCAGCGAAAGGGGTAGGTACATGATCAAAATTTATACAGTCTCAAGTTGTACTAGCTGTAAAAAAGCTAAAACCTGGCTCAATGCCCACCAGTTAAGTTATAAAGAACAAAACCTTGGAAAAGAAGGAATTTCGAGAGAAGAACTACTTGATATTTTAACCAAGACAGATAATGGAATTGCTAGCATCGTATCATCGAAAAATCGCTATGCCAAAGCCCTAGGTGTTGACATCGAAGATTTGAGTGTCAATGAGGTGCTCACCTTAATCATGGAGACACCACGCATCCTAAAAAGTCCAATTCTTGTCGACGAGAAACGTTTGCAAGTTGGCTATAAAGAAGATGACATTCGTGCTTTTTTGCCACGCTCTGTCCGTAATGTAGAAAACGCTGAAGCACGTTTACGTGCTGCACTATAAAACATGGAGGCTGGGATAATTCCTAGCCTTCTCTGGTATTTAAACAAGGATAAAATGTGAGGAATCATGAATAAAATTCTTATCGGGACATTAGCTCTCTTATTCTTATTGGTTGGATGTGGCCAGAAAAAAGATTCTGGAGCATCTACTACTGAAAATAGTCAAGAGGCTCTCCAGTCTACCTTGCCAGTTCTAGAAAATGCGACTAAAAACACAGTGGTTACCAAGACATTGGTATTGCCAGTTGATGAAAATGGAGTTCAACAGACTCAGACAATTACCTATAAAGGAAAACAATTTTTGTCGATGACCATTCAGCTAAAACGTCCAGTTTCACAAGAGTTGAAAGATTACATTGCTGAACATGGATTGGAAGAGGCGAAAAGAGCACTGAAAGAAGCTGAAGATAAGGACGAGTCGGTTCAAGAGACTCGAAAATTCACTGGATTTAGTCTTGAGTCCACTCTCTTAAGTGAAACGGAGATGGAAACAAAGACAAGTTATGACTTCCAAGTTATGGATATTAAAAAAGCTAGTGAAGACGAATATTTTAAAAATATTGGCCTTGAAAACCTGCTAAAATACGAACCAGAGGAATATATTGAAAATCGGGTTGCAAGTGGCGCAACTGTCCAGTAAGAAAAAGGCAGAAAATCAAGCAAATCAGGTTGTGTCATTTGTAGAAAGACTGGGAATATGCTATAATAGTAGTATTCTAAGGAAAGAGGGTGTTAGAATGGGATTTACTGAAGAAACCGTACGTTTTAGATTGGACGATTCCAATAAAAAAGAGATCAGTGAAACATTGACAGATGTCTATGCTTCATTGAATGAAAAAGGGTATAACCCTATTAATCAAATTGTGGGCTATGTTCTAAGTGGAGACCCAGCTTACGTTCCTCGTTATAACAATGCACGAAATCAAATTCGTAAGTATGAACGCGATGAAATTGTTGAAGAGTTGGTTCGCTACTACCTTAAGGGACAAGGAGTCGATCTATAATCTATGAGAATTATGGGATTGGACGTTGGTTCAAAAA
This sequence comes from Streptococcus sp. SM5, assembly GCF_027497975.1. Taxonomy (NCBI): domain Bacteria; kingdom Bacillati; phylum Bacillota; class Bacilli; order Lactobacillales; family Streptococcaceae; genus Streptococcus; species Streptococcus sp. SM5. Next base: position 38,752 of record NZ_JAJNSC010000007.1, read on the forward strand.
CGGTAGGTGTAGCAATTAGCGATCCGCTAGGTTTTACAGCACAAGGGCTTGAAATCATCCAAATCAATGAAGAACAAGGGCAATTTGGCTTTGATAGAATTAAGGAGTTGGTTGATACATACAAGGTTGAGCGTTTTGTTGTTGGTTTGCCTAAAAATATGAACAATACCAGTGGACCTCGAGTGGAAGCCAGTCAAGCCTATGGAGCAAAGCTAGAAGAACTCTTTGGTTTGCCAGTAGAGTATCAAGATGAACGCTTGACTACGGTTGCTGCAGAGCGTATGTTGATTGAGCAAGCAGACATTAGTCGCAATAAGCGTAAAAAAGTTATTGATAAATTAGCTGCTCAGTTGATTTTACAAAATTATTTAGATAGAAAATTTTAAGACAGAGGAGAAACTATGTCACACGATCACAACCACGATCACGAAGAACGTGAACTTATTACACTTGTTGATGAGCAAGGAAACGAAACTTTATTTGAAATCCTTTTGACTATTGACGGAAAAGAAGAATTTGGTAAAAACTATGTTCTTCTTGTACCGGTTAATGCAGAGGAAGACGAAGATGGACAAGTGGAAATCCAAGCTTACTCATTCACTGAAAATGAAGATGGGACAGAAGGCGAATTACAACCAATCCCTGAAGATTCAGAAGATGAATGGAACATGATTGAAGAAGTCTTCAACAGCTTTATGGAGGAGTAAAAACGTCCAGTGGACGTTTTTAGCCCTGCGCTAGAAAATAGAGACGCAGGTAGTCTGGGAGACTGTATCAGCCCAGCTCCTTGAAACAAGAGAGAGCTGGCGAGTCGGGGAACGTTTTTATCCCAACTCCTAGAAACTAGAAAGAGTTGGAACGTCCAGTGGACGTTTTTAGCCTGACGCTAAAAATAAAATTTAGCTAGTATCTAGCAAAATCAGTAAAAAGCGAAGAGAATCTTCGCTTTTTTGTTAAGGAGATCAGCATGATTGAAGTAGAAAAATGGCTTCATAGTCGGATTGGCTTGAATTTCAGATCAGGTTTAGGACGAATGCAAAGAGCGGTAGATTTGCTGGGGAATCCTGAGCAAACCTATCCAATTATCCATGTGACAGGGACAAATGGTAAGGGGTCAACTATTGCCTTTATGAGAGAACTCTTTGTTTCCCATGGCGAGAAAGTTGGAACCTTTACTTCGCCCCACATTGTCAGCATCCATGACCGTATCTGTATCAATGGTCAACCTATATCGGACACAGATTTCATTCGTTTAGCCGATCAAGTCAAAGCAATGGAGCAAAGACTTTTAGAAACCCACGATCAGTTATCTTTTTTTGAGTTGCTGACCTTGATTGCTTTGCTTTATTTTAAAGAGCAAGAAGTAGATTTGGTCCTACTGGAAGTTGGGATAGGTGGACTTCTTGATACCACTAATGTGGTGACAGGAGAAATTGCAATCATCACATCCATCGGCCTCGATCACCAAGAGACCTTGGGCGATAGTTTAACAGAAATTGCAGAGCAGAAAGCAGGAATTTTTAAGCCCGGGAACTCAGCTGTGATTGCAAATTTAGCACCGGAAGCCCAACTCGTTTGTCAAAAAACTGTTACTGATTTGGGTGTAAGTCTCTACCATGCTAATAAAGATTTTTCTTTCCGAAATGGGAACTTTTCTTCTTCTCTAGCTGACTTTAACCACCTAATATTGGGACTGGAGGGAGCATATCAGGAGGAAAATGCAGCTCTTGCCTTGCAAGCTTTTCTACTATTTATGGTACAAAGAAACGAGAAAGTAGATCAAGAAGCAGTACGTGCTGCCTTGCAAGCTACTAAATGGGCTGGAAGGCTAGAAGCTGTCACTGAGCACATCTATTTGGATGGGGCTCACAATTTACCAGCTCTAGAGCGTTTGGTTGAGTTTATCCAAGAAAAAATCCAACAAGGGTATCATCCTCACATCCTATTTGGTGCCCTAAAGCGGAAAGATTATAGTGGAATGCTTACTTATTTAACAGAGCATTTACCTGATGTAGCTCTCTATGTTACGAGTTTTGACTATCAGGGTTCCTTGGAAGAGCAAGATTTTGGAGATTATACAAGCATTGCTTCCTATCGAGATTTTATAGATAACTTTGAAGCTTCTGCAGGAGAGAAAGACCTGCTATTTGTGACAGGATCTCTCTACTTTATATCTGAGGTTCGCGCTTGTCTTATGAAACAAAAGTCATTTGATTGACCCTCCTATCTTTATTTGTTATAGTAAAGGTGTGGTGGTTCGGCAGGCTTATTCTGATTTTAAGCCACTAAAAGAAAGGAGACATGATGTCACTAAAAAAATTCACACTTTCTCTTGCTTCTTTGGCAAGTCTTAGTCTCTTAGTTGCATGTTCGCCAAAAGAGCAGGCAGCTCCTTCAACTCAAGCAAGCACCAGTACGGAAGTAACAACTGGTCAGCAAGCGGAAACGACTATTTCTAGTTCGACGGCTAGTTCAGTAACTAACATTGATGGAACCTATAAAGGGCGAAATGAGGGAGACAGCATTACTCTCGTTGTTACTGGTAATACTGGAACATGGACGGAAGTAGAGCCTGATGGTGATCAGGAAATTAAGAAGGTAACTTTCGAACCAGACAACCAGAGAGTCTTTATTGGAGATGACATCAAAGTTTATGTAGCAGATGGTAATCAAATTATCATTGATGATATGGATCGTGAAATTTCTGATCGTATTGTTTTAAAGAAGTAGAACATTAAGTAAACTATTTTTTTAAAATCTTGAATCTGTATTCGCAGGTTCAAGATTTTTGTTTGTAGCAAAAAATTCCATACTTTTGAGCTAGCTAAATTCTAGCATAAAAGTATGGAAGGTATTTAATAGTTAAAGAAATAATTCTCTTAAGAAGTGAGCAACTCCGTCTTCCTCGTTGGTCAATGGAAGCTGTTCATCGGCGAAAGGAAGTAGAGCTGGATTGGCGTTTTTCATGGCATATCCTGTGCCTGCAAAGGATAGCATCTCTGTGTCATTATGTTCGTCACCAAAAGCAATCAAATTCTTTCTATCCACATTCATGACATCAAGAAGATATTCAAGAGCAAAGGCCTTGTGAACACCTTTAGGAGTACACTCGAGGATATTCAAGGGACCACCCCAAGTATTGATATTAAGCTGGTGCTTGTAAAAACTGTCCATTTCTTCTGCCAGAGCATACTTGTCGCTCACTCGAGTCTGCAATAAAATACAGTTAGGGTCCTTGGTAACCAGGTCAGAATTGAATTGGTTTTCAGGCTGGAAGTTCTTAACACCAAATAGTCTAGGATCTGCAATTTCTTGGTCAGGTGCTGTAATATAGAATTTTTTACGGTACTCTCCAGCTATAAAGTCTGCTTCGATTTCTTCTTTACGTTCAACCATATCTAGGAGATACTTTTTATCAACAGTCAGACATTTTTCGTATTCCCAGACCTTACCAGGTAGATGAGTCAGAGACCCATTGAAGTTAATCATAGGTGTTTCTAGCTCTAATTCACGATAAAAATCTTTAGCCATGCGGTAAGGGCGTCCGGTTGCAATGATGATCTGATGCCCTTTTTTTGAAATTTCTTTGATAGTTTTTTTTGTGAAATCAGATAGTTTACTCTCCCCATTGAGTAAGGTTCCATCTAAGTCAACGGCAATTATTTTTTTAGTCATAAGATCCTCCCGAATCTAGTTTCAGATAAGATGTTTTCTATTATACCAAAAATACATAAGAATAGCAGACTATAACTGGAAATAGAAAGAACTGATTCTAGTAATAATCTTCAAATTATTTTAAAAACAGCTTGAAAAACTGAATGATTAATGATATAATTGTATTATTGTTCGTAAAAAACAAAAGGAGATTAAACATGGACAAACTATTTAAACTAAAAGAGCACGGGACAGATGTCCGTACAGAAGTGCTTGCTGGTTTAACAACATTCTTTGCAATGAGTTACATTCTCTTTGTAAACCCTCAAATGCTTTCACAAACTGGGATGCCAGTTCAGGGTGTATTTCTTGCTACGATTATTGGTTCTGTTGTCGGAACTTTAATGATGGCTTTCTATGCAAACTTGCCATATGCACAGGCTCCAGGTATGGGACTTAATGCCTTCTTTACCTTTACAGTTGTATTTGGTATGGGCTATACATGGCAAGAAGCCTTAGGTATGGTCTTCATTTGTGGTATCATTTCTTTGATTATCACATTAACCAATGTTCGTAAAATGATTATTGAGTCTATTCCTACGACACTTCGTTCAGCAATTTCTGCTGGTATTGGTGTATTCCTTGCTTACGTTGGTATTAAAAATGCAGGTCTCTTGAAATTCTCTATCGATCCAGGTAGTTATACAGTAGCAGGGGAAGGTGCAGATAAGGCTCAAGCCGCAATCACGGCTAATTCAGGAGCTGTTCCTGGGTTGGTTGATTTTAACAGTCCTGCTGTTCTGGTAGCTCTTGCAGGTCTTGCCATTACGATTTTCTTTGTTGTTAAAGGAATCAAAGGTGGAATCATCCTTTCAATCTTAACAACTACTGTTCTTGCCATTGCAGTTGGTGTTGTTGATCTGTCTAGCATTGACTTTGCAAGCAACAACCTTTCAGCAGCGATTAATGATTTAGGAACTTTGTTTGGTGCAGGTCTTGGATCAGAAGGTTTAGGGTCTTTGATTTCAAACACTTCTCGTTTGCCTGAAACTTTGATGGCTATTCTTGCATTCTCGTTGACAGACATTTTTGACACAATCGGTACTCTTATTGGTACAGGTGAAAAAGTTGGTATCGTTGCAACAAGTGGTGAAAATCATGAGTCAGACAAATTGGATAAAGCTCTTTACTCTGATTTGGTAGCGACTTCAGTTGGTGCCATTGCTGGTACATCAAACGTTACGACTTATATTGAATCAGCAGCAGGTATTGGTGCTGGTGGACGTACAGGTTTGACAGCTCTAGTAGTTGCTATCTGTTTTGCCCTATCTAGCTTCTTTAGCCCACTTCTTGCTATTGTTCCTTCAGCAGCAACAGCACCAATTTTGATTATCGTCGGAATTATGATGCTGTCTAATCTTAAAAATATTCCTTGGGATGATATGTCGGAAGCAGTTCCTGCCTTCTTTACTTCTATCTTTATGGGATTCAGCTACTCCATTACACAAGGGATTGCCGTTGGTTTCCTCACTTATACTTTAACGAAAATTGTTAAAGGTCAAATTAAAGATGTTCATGCAATGATTTGGATTTTAGATGCTTTATTTATCTTGAACTACATTAGTATGGCTCTAAATTAATGAGAAATTTTTTCAAAAAAGAAGGAGGGTTTCCCTCCTTTTTTGTTGTTAGAAATGTCACAATCGAAAAAATTTTTGGTATAATGGATGCATGCGCACAAAAAATGAAGATGAGCTTATGGCTTTTGGAAAAAAGTTGGGCAATCTACTAGAAAAAAATGATGTTTTAATTTTAACTGGTGAATTAGGTGCTGGGAAAACCACACTTACAAAGGGTCTAGCCAAGGGTCTAGGAATTAATCAGATGATTAAAAGTCCCACTTATACCATCGTTCGAGAATATGAAGGGCGTTTACCTTTGTATCATTTAGATGTCTATCGCATCGGAGGAGATGCCGACTCTATTGATTTAGATGAGTTCCTGTTCGGAGATGGTGTTACTGTCATTGAGTGGGGACATTTACTGGGTGAAGATCTTCCTTCAGACTATCTAGAATTAGAAATTCTCAAAAAAGATGAGGGACGAGAAATTAGATGTCATGCCCATGGTCAAAGAGCAAGTCGCCTACTAGAGAGGTTGACGAATGGAGTATGAACTTTTAATCCGCGAGGCAGAAGTTGAGGATGCTCAAGTTCTGCTAGCTCTTTTAGATCAGATAGGACAAGAGTCTACGTTTACGAGTTTAGATGAAAATGGCATTTCAATCAGTCAGTCTGAAATGGAAATGTTTATCGACAAGCAGGCTCAGTCTGATAACCAGATTACTTTGCTCGCTTTTTTGAATGACGAGTTAGCAGGAGTTATCAATATTACAGCTGATCATCGACCAAGAATCAGACATATCGGAGACATTTTTTTGGGTATAAAAAAATCCTTTTGGGGATTTGGTTTAGGCAGTGTTTTAATAGGAGAGAGCATAGAATGGGCTAAATCTAGTGGAGTCATTCGACGCTTGCAATTGACCGTACAAAAACGAAATACTGCTGCTATCCATTTATATAAAAAAATGGGTTTTATCACAGAAGGGCTACAGGAACGTGGTGCTTGTACAGAAAGAGGAGAGTTTCTTGACGTTTACCTAATGGGATTACTGATAGACGAATGAGTGTATGATAAAAAAAATATTAAAAATGTTTTTAGGCTTCCTTCTTGTATCTATTTTAGGTGTGGGAACATATGCCTATACGATTTATAATCAAGGAACAAGTTCTTTGGCAAAAACTTATAAAAAAATAGGGGAAGAAACAAAGGTTATTGAAGCAACACAACCATTGACAATCTTGCTTATGGGAGTGGATACGGGGAATATCGAACGTACAGATCCCTGGGAAGGGAACAGTGACTCAATGATATTGTTGACAGTCAATCCCAAGACCAAGAAAACAACAATGATTAGTTTGGAACGGGATATTTTGACAAAAATTCAACACAAAGATGGTACTGTTACTGAGGAAAAACTGAATGCCGCCTATGCGGGTGGTGGAGCCGAACTAGCTATCTCGACGATTCAGGATATGATGAATATCCACATTGACCGCTATGTTATGGTAAATATGCATGGCCTTCAAAGAATGGTTGATGCTGTAGGTGGTATTACGGTCAACAATACTTTAGGTTTTCCAATCTCCATTCAAGACCAGGAACCTTTTAACAAAATTTCCGTCGGAGTCGGACAGCAACACCTAAATGGTGAAGAAGCTCTAGTTTATTCACGCATGCGTTATCAGGATCCAGAAGGAGATTATGGTCGTCAGAAACGACAACGTGAAGTTATCCAAAAAGTGATTGAAAAGATTTTAAGCTTAAATAGTGTAACCCACTACCAAGATATCTTGAAAGCTCTTAGTGACAATATGCAGACAAATATTGAGATTACGACTTCTACTATTCCACAATTGCTAGGCTATCAAGAATCCTTTAAGAATATTGAAACTCATCAGTTACGAGGTGAAGATGCCACGATTGAGGGAGGCTCCTACCAAATTGTTACTTCAGAACACATGTTAGAGATTCAGAATTTATTACGTACTTCATTGGGCCAACCTAAAGTAACTGAGTTAAAAACAAATGTGGTCTTGTACGAAGAAATCAATAATCAAAATCCAGGAGTCCTCTCAGAAGCAACAATTATTGAAGAAGAACAAGAATGAGTGATGATGACTCAATAGAGTTTAGTTACGAAAGAAGCCAAATCGTCTGGCTTGCCATAGATTTATCGAATCGTAGGATTTTTCCTGCGATTTTTTCAAAGAAATTCGAATAGATAAGTAGGAGGGAGAAATGAAAGCGGAAATTATTGCTGTAGGTACTGAGATTTTGACAGGACAAATCCTCAATACGAATGCTCAGTTTTTATCTGAAAAACTGGCTGAAATAGGTGTGGATGTCTATATTCAAACTGCTGTTGGAGACAATGAGGCTCGTCTTTTGTCCGTGCTAGAGATAGCTCGAGAACGGAGTGAGTTAGTGATACTAACAGGAGGATTGGGACCTACAGAAGACGACTTGACCAAACAAACGGTGGCCAAGTTCTTAGGAAAAAATTTAGTTTTTGATGCACAAGCACAGACTAAATTAGATAACTTTTTTGCCCAGAGACCTGATTATGACCGGACTCCAAATAATGAGCGTCAAGCTCAGATTATTCAAGGAGCAACCCCTCTAGCCAATGAGACGGGTTTAGCAGTGGGTGGCATGATTGAGGTGGAAGGGGTAACTTATGTTGTTTTACCTGGACCACCTAGTGAATTGAAACCGATGGTTCTAAATGAGTTGTTGCCAAGATTGATGACAGGCGCTAAATTATACTCAAGGGTCCTGCGATTCTTTGGGATAGGAGAGAGTCAGCTAGTCACTATCTTAGCAGATTTAATCGAGCAACAAACGGATCCGACCATAGCCCCCTATGCAAAAATTGGAGAAGTTACCTTGCGTTTATCGACCAAGGCTAACAGCAAACAGGAGGCAGATTTGGCCTTGAATTCTTTAGAAGAGCAGATATTAAGTCGAAATTCTTTCGAAGGTACTTCACTTCGAGATATTTGTTATGGCTATGGTGAAAGTACGAGTCTAGCTAGTCTGGTAGTGGAAGAGTTGAAAAAGAGACAAAAAACTATTACCGCTGCAGAAAGTTTGACAGCAGGTCTCTTTCAAGCAAGCATAGCAGATTTTTCAGGAGTATCTGCTATCTTTAAAGGTGGTTTTGTGACTTATAGTCTGGAAGAAAAGGCTAAAATGCTAGATATTCCACAAGCAGAATTAGAAACCCATGGTGTTGTTTCAACCTATACAGCAGAGAAAATGGCTGAGCAGGCACGAGCAAAAACGGAGTCAGACTTTGGGATCAGTTTGACAGGAGTAGCTGGACCAGATAGTTTAGAAGGTCATCCGGCAGGAACTGTTTTTATAGGACTATCTCAAGCATCGGGCACAGAAGTCATACGTGTCAATATAGGAGGACGGAGTCGAGCAGATGTTCGTAAAATTGCTGTTATGCATGCCTTCAACTTAGTTCGCAAAGCTTTATTAAGTAAGTGACTTTTGATATAATAGAATAAGGTCTAAGGACCATTAAAATACAGGAGAATAAAATGGCAAAAAAACCAACAAAAAAATTAGATGAAATTGGTAAAAAATTTGGTGCTGATCGTGAAAAAGCCTTAAATGATGCTCTTAAATTGATTGAAAAAGATTTTGGTAAGGGATCAATCATGCGTTTGGGTGAGCGTGCTGAACAAAAAGTTCAAGTCATGAGTTCAGGTTCATTGGCTCTTGACATTGCCCTTGGTTCAGGTGGTTATCCAAAGGGACGTATCATCGAAATCTACGGACCAGAATCATCAGGTAAGACAACAGTAGCCCTTCACGCTGTCGCACAAGCACAGAAAGAAGGCGGAATTGCTGCCTTTATCGATGCGGAACACGCTCTAGACCCAGCTTATGCAGCAGCTCTTGGTGTTAATATCGATGAATTGCTCTTGTCACAACCAGACTCAGGTGAGCAAGGTCTTGAAATTGCAGGGAAATTGATCGACTCAGGTGCAGTTGACCTTGTTGTTATCGACTCTGTTGCAGCCCTTGTTCCTCGTGCGGAAATCGATGGTGACATCGGGGATAGCCACGTTGGTCTTCAAGCTCGTATGATGAGTCAGGCTATGCGTAAACTTGGTGCTTCTATCAACAAGACAAAGACAATTGCTATTTTTATCAACCAATTACGTGAAAAAGTTGGTGTTATGTTTGGAAATCCAGAAACAACTCCTGGTGGACGTGCCCTTAAATTCTATGCTTCAGTCCGTTTGGATGTTCGTGGAAGTACGCAAATCAAGGGAACTGGTGACCAAAAAGATACTAACGTCGGTAAAGAAACTAAGATCAAGGTTGTGAAAAATAAGGTGGCTCCACCGTTTAAAGAAGCCCTTGTCGAAATCATGTACGGAGAAGGTATTTCTAGAACTGGTGAGCTGTTGAAGATTGCAAGTGATCTTGATATTATTAAGAAAGCTGGAGCTTGGTACTCATACAATGATGAAAAGATTGGTCAAGGTTCTGAAAATGCTAAGAAATACTTGGCAGATCATCCAGAGGTCTTTGACGAGATTGATCATCAAGTGCGTGTTCACTTTGGCTTGATTGAAGAAGAAGCAGGATCTAAAAAAGCAGCATCAACTGAGAAAGAAGCTGCTAATCAAGAAGTGACACTTGATCTGGGTGACAATCTTGAAATCGAAATTGAAGAATAAACAGTAAAAGTGGAGTTTTTCCACTTTTTTAATTTTTAATCATTTGAAGTTTAATCTTTCTGAAAAAAGCGAATAAAAGGCTCATTTGCATAGAAAAACTAGAAAACTATTGCTTTTTCATTAATTTGATGTTAAGATAAACGGGAATAACAAAAAGGAGATTACTATAATGGAAAAACGTTTAGTTCGTAACGTTCAAGATAAAAAAATCGGTGGTGTTTGTGCAGGTCTTGCTGACTACTTTAACATGGATCCAATGTTAGTTCGTGTTCTTTGGATTCTTTTCACTTTAGCTGGTGGTTCAGGTCTACTTGCTTACGCTATCCTTTACTTTATCCTTCCAGAAGGTGGAGCAGAAGCTTAAGCTACATTGTAAATAAGAATAAATAATGCATGTAATTTTATAAATTGCATGCATTTTTTATTTTGAAAATAGATTGAAATTCAAAACATATCAGATTAAAGATAATGTATTTTATACGTGGAATTGTCTTGCTTAGTAATCACTAAAGCGACGGTATTCGATGCGGAAGTCAAAATAATTCTTGTCTTGCAATTTTTGAAAGATATTCCGATAGGCTTCTTCATCAAAATGGTCACCACGATAGAGAATTTCAAAGCTCATACCCTCGTATTCTAAAAAAGCATTGGCTGTTTTGAAACCATTTTGTTTATAGAACTCCATTCGGGCTTTTCTCTGTTCTAGGTTATCGCAGTCTTCATCCAGTCTTTCCACTTCAAGAATCATCGTACGCTGATAAAAGTCAATCAACTTTTCAATAATTTCTTTTCCATAACCATGGCTACGCAAATGAGGCATGATAGCGAAAAAACTGATGTAGAAAGCTTTTTGATTGGAGATGGCAAAGGCAAAGCCAACAAACTCCTCCTCATTATAAAAGGCGAAAAAATGGGCATCATCTCTATCCTGGTAACTTAAAAATTCTTCCAAAGAGACGCGTTCTTCTTCAGGGAAGGCTTCTTTGTTTAATTGTTCAACTTTTTCAAGGTCTGGGAATACATCTGTAATCAACTGGCTTGTTAAGCTCATACATACCCTCCTTTTCTGTCACGATTATACCAGATTGTTTGTATATAGGCAACGCTTTCTTAAGGAAGCTCCCTTGTTCCTCTACTAGAAAGCTGATATAATAGCCATATGAATAAAAAATCAACGGTGGACCTAATTCATGGTCCTATCCTTCCTTCACTGATTAGTTTTGCTTTACCGATTCTATTGTCCAACATCTTTCAGCAACTCTACAATACGGCTGATATTTTGATTATTGGGCGTTTTTTAGGACAAAATTCCTTGGCGGCAGTCGGAGCTACGACAGCCATTTTTGATTTGATTATTGGATTTGCACTCGGAGTCGGAAATGGGATGGGAGTTGTTATTGCCCGTCTTTACGGTGCTCGTAATTTTGCTAAAATTAAAGAAGCTGTAGCTGCGACTTGGATTTTAGGTGCTATCCTGAGTGGTCTTGTCATGTTGATGGGGTTCTTCGGTCTTTATCCGCTCTTACAATATCTCGAAACACCTGCAGAAATCCTCCCCCAATCCTATGAATACATCTCAATGATTGTTAGTTGCGTGGGAGTTAGCTTTGCCTATAATCTCTTTGCAGGATTGCTACGCTCAATCGGTGATAGCCTTGCTGCGCTTGCTTTCCTAATTTTCTCGGCTATCGTTAATGTCATTTTAGATTTGTATTTTATTACCCAATTGCAGTTAGGGGTTCAGTCTGCAGGTCTCGCAACCATCATCTCGCAAGGTTTGTCCGCAATTCTCTGCTATTTCTATATTCGCAAGAGTGTTCCGGAGCTTCTTCCAGGTCTCAAATATTTCAAATGGAATAAGGATCTTTATGTGGATCTCTTGGAACAAGGTCTAGCCATGGGCTTGATGGGGTCAATTGTCTCTATCGGAAGCGTCATCTTGCAATCCTCTGTTAATAGCTTTGGAGCAGTGATTATCAGCGCCCAAACGGCAGCGCGTAGAATCATGGCCTTTGCCCTATTGCCAATGACGGCTATTTCGGCTTCTATGACGACTTTTATTTCTCAAAACTTTGGGGCAAAACGTCCCGAACGTATCGTCCAAGGTCTTCGTATAGGGAGTTATTTGAGTATGTCTTGGGCGACCTTTGCTTGTGTGTTCCTATTTTTTGCAAGTCCTAGCCTAGTTTCTTTCCTGGCAAGTTCGACAGACCCTTACTTGATTGAAAATGGGGCTTTGTATCTACGCATCAGTTCGGTATTTTATCCGTTTTTGAGTCTATTATTGATTTATAGAAATAGCTTGCAGGGTCTCGGTCAAAAATTCTTGCCACTTGTATCAAGCTTTATCGAGTTTATCGGGAAAATTGTTTTTGTGGTTTGGATTATTCCTTGGGCAAGTTACACAGGCGTTATCCTATGTGAACCGCTGCTTTGGCTTGTGATGACTGCACAGCTTTATATCTCGCTTTCTCAGAACCCTTGGATAAAAGAAGGCAAGAAAATCTTGGCTGTCGGTGGGCAATCCTAGCTTCATTTACAAAAGAAAAATCTATTTCCTCTAGTGAAAATCGACTAGACTTGTGTTATAATAAGAAAGATTAAAATGTGAAAAAGGAGATTCCTAATGGGACGTAAATGGGCCAATATCGTAGCTAAGAAAACGGCTAAAGATGGAGCTAACTCTAAAGTATATGCAAAATTTGGTGTAGAAATCTATGTAGCAGCTAAAAAAGGTGATCCAGATCCAGAATCAAACTCAGCTTTGAAATTCGTTATCGACCGTGCTAAGCAAGCACAAGTGCCAAAACACGTTATTGATAAAGCAATCGATAAGGCAAAAGGGAATACAGACGAAACCTTTACAGAAGGACGTTACGAAGGTTTTGGACCAAATGGTTCAATGCTCATCGTTGATACCTTGACTTCAAACGTTAACCGTACAGCTGCCAATGTCCGTGCTGCTTTTGGTAAAAACGGTGGAAACATGGGAGCTTCAGGTTCTGTGTCTTATCTCTTTGACAACAAAGGTGTTATCGTCTTTGCAGGTGATGATGCAGATGCGATCTTTGAGCTTTTGCTTGAAGCAGATGTTGATGTAGACGATGTAGAAGCAGAGGAAGGAACAATCACTGTTTACACAGCTCCAACTGATCTTCACAAGGCTATCGTTGCTTTGCGTGAATCTGGTATTGAAGAATTCCAAGTAACTGAATTGGAAATGATTCCTCAATCAGAAGTTGAGTTGTCAGGCGAAGATTTGGAAACTTTTGAAAAACTTTACAGTGTTCTTGAAGACGACGAAGACGTACAAAAAATCTACACAAACGTAGAGGGATTCTAATAAAAAAGCGAGCAGCTATTAAGTCTGTTCGCTTTTTTTGATATTTGAACTTAGACTCTAGTTACAGGATCGTTTTGCTGCTTGCTTTTTTCTAGACCTAGACCGACTGCATGTTTTTGGACGAGCAAGAGCTGTCCATTGTCTTGTTTTGCAAAAGTTAAGGTAACAGTCTTGATCTTGTCTCCAATGGAGATATAGGTGATTTTTCTCGTATCGTATCCTCCGATAGTGGAGTCAAACTCGGAGTCTGGTAGTCCGTGTTTTTTGATAATATCCTTGTAGTTGGTACCACCTTTTCCTTTGTTGTCAAGGACACCTTCGATTAAGGCATCGAACTGTTCTTGGGTCCAGGTGAAGGTATCGTCTTCTTCCTCCTCGGGGATGGAATAGGCGCTATCATCTGTCAAATCGCTTTCTTCTTCGCGTTCCATTGAGGAACTTGCCTCTCTATAGGAACGGTTAAACTCCCTTGCAAAATCTTTGTAAACATTAGCGTACAGTACCTGAGTCGTAAAGAAAAGTACAACAGAAGCAACTGCAAGGGATGTTCCGATAATGGCCATTGTTTTTCGTTTTTTGAGGTTGACGATAAGGCCGATAATCCCCAAGATAAATGCGACGATAGCGATGAAAAATGATAGATAGTTAATAAATGGAATCCAGGACCCTAAAAGTGCGATGGCTCCAAAAATGGTTGCTAAGATTCCTAAAACTCTTTGTTCTTCTGGTTTCATTTGAAAGTTTTCTCCCTTCATCGAGTGAATGGATTTCTATCCACAGTAGTTAGTGCTTATTATAGAAAAAATATTGCCTAATGTCAATTTAGACTAAAATAGTTCTCATAGAAACTTTTTTCTTGACATCTTTTTTGAAAATGATAAAATAGTTCTCATGGAAACTTAAATGTTCTTATGAGAACTATTTTTACTTAGAAGGGGGAAATCATGGATAAACCGATGTTGGTCTTTAAACGTTTTGGTCATCAGATTCACCTCATGGTGAAACAGGAAGCCAAACGTTGTGGTATTGAAGTAATGGGTGGGCCACAAGGTCAGGTTCTTCGTTTTTTAGATCGTCGTGAGCAGGATCAAGAATTGACACTCATTAAGGATATTGAACAAGAACTCAATGTCACCAAGTCAGTTGCTAGTAATTTAGTGAAGCGTATGGTGCAAAATGGTTTGGTAGAGTTGGAGGCAAGTCCAAGTGATAAACGAGCAAAATTTGTTCATTTGACTGAAAAATCTCGCTCTCAAATGAAGCAGGTCAAGTCTTTCTTTGATCGAATTGACCGCAGTTTACTCGATGGAGTATCTGAAGAAAAACTAGCTATTTTTGAGGAAGTCATGGCTCAACTACAAGCCAATGTAGAAAAAATAGGAGGGGAAGATGAAGAAACTCGCTAAGCGTATCACAGGAAAAGAGTGGGGAATGATTCTCTTGACTGTACTCTTTACATGTTTCTCGGTCTATCTAGAGTTAGAAGTACCGACTTACATTTCAGAAATTACAGCATTACTTGGGACACCAGGGACTCAGTTGGATGCACTTTGGTCACCAGCCATTAAGATGATGGGCTTGTCACTCTTAGCCTTTCTATCATCTGTCACAGTTGGATTTTTTGCCGCTCGTGTTGCAGCGTCTTACACAACTCATTTACGAAGCGATATTTTTCATCGTGTTCTAGATTTCTCGCAGACAGAGATTAAACGTTTTTCAATCCCAAGTCTGTTGACTCGGACGACCAATGATATTACGCAGATTCAAATGCTCTTTACGATGGGGCTCCAAGTGGTCACTCGTGGTCCTATTATGGCTATCTGGGCCATTGGAAAAATCCTTGGCAAATCTGAGTACTGGCTCTGGGCAGTAGTGGTTGCTGTTATCGTCAATGTTCTGATGACAACAGTTCTCATGACTCTGGCCTTTCCAAAACAATCTGTCATCCAGAAATTGACAGATAAACTCAATAGTATCACTCGTGAAAGCTTGACAGGGATTCGAGTGGTTCGTGCTTACAATGCTGAGGATTATCAGGACGAGAAATTTGAAGAAGCCAATGAGGAAGTCACTCGTCTCAATCTCTTTGTCAATCGATTGATGGCTATTATGAATCCTATTATGATGGCGATTTCGAGTGGCTTGAGTCTAGCTATTTACTGGATTGGTGCCTATATCATCAATGATGCTAGCCTGACAGACCGTCTACCACTCTTTAGTGATATGGTGGTCTTCATGTCTTATGCCATGCAGGTCGTGATGGGCTTCTTGCTCATGGGTGCTCTCTTTATCGTCCTTCCTCGTACCTTGGTTTCTGCAGGACGTATCAATCAAGTGCTAGACTTGCATTCTTCTATTGAAAATCCTAGTCAACCACAGACGGCAGATTCATCTATTCAAGGTCAAGTGGAATATCGTGACGTAACCTTCCGTTACTCTAAAAACTCAGAAGCGGTTGTGGAGCATGTCACTTTCAAGGCAGAAGCAGGGCAAACCATTGCTTTTATCGGATCGACTGGTTCTGGTAAATCTACTTTGGTCAACCTTTTGCCTCGTTTTTATGACGTTTCAGATGGAGAAATCCTAGTCGATGGTGTCAATGTGAAAGATTACGACTTGGAAGATTTGCGTAATAAAGTTGGCTATATCCCACAAAAAGCAGTCCTCTTTTCTGGAGATGTTAAGGGCAATCTCGACTTTGGTAAGAGTCAAGAAACGCCACTAAGTGAGACTGCCATGTGGCAAGCTCTGGAATTGGCCCAGTCTAAAAGCTTTATCGAGGACAAGGAAGCAGGCCTAGACTCCGAAGTGGCCCAAGGAGGTACCAACTTCTCAGGAGGACAAAGACAACGTTTGGCCATTGCACGCGCCTTGGCTCGTAAGCCAGAAATTCTTATTTTTGATGATTCGTTCTCGGCTTTGGACTATAAGACAGACCGTATCTTACGCCAAGAACTAGCTGAAAAAACACAATCCATGACCAAGTTGATCGTTGCCCAACGCATTTCAACCATTATGGACGCAGACTTGATTTTAGTCTTGAATCAAGGTAAAGTCGTGGGACAAGGCACCCACAAGGAACTTCTTGCAAGCAATGAAGTTTATCAAGAAATTGCCTATTCACAACTATCGAAGGAGGAATTGGAACATGGAAAATAAGAAAATGTCCTTATGGAAACAATATAAACCTTTTCTAGCAGGTCTCCAACTTCCCCTACTAATCGCAGTTGTGGCTTCTATATGTTCAAGCATCATTACGGTGTATGGACCAACCAAGATAAAAGAAATTACCAACTTAATCTCAGATGGCTTAATGACAGAGATTGACCTAGAGGCTGTCTCAAGTATTGCTAGCTTTTTGGTTATCCTTTATGTGATTGGGATTATCCTTAACTATATGCAAGCCTATATATTTTCAACTAGTATCCAACATTTCTCAAAACGTTTGCGGACAGCTATTGCTGAAAAAATCAATCGCTTGCCTCTAGGATATTTTGACCGTCATTCACAAGGGGACACCCTTTCTCGTGTGACCAATGACGTCGATACGGCCGCTCAATCTCTCAACCAAAGTTTGGGAACAGTAATCTCAGCTAGCTTCTTACTGATTGCTGTTTTGATTACTATGTTTGGGATGAACTGGATTTTAGCACTGGTAACCGTTGTTTCAACCCTTGTAGGTTTTGCTGCGGTTTCAGTGATTATGGCTAAGTCACAGGGTTACTTTAAAGCCCAACAAAATAATTTAGCAGCCGTAAACGGCTATGTGGAAGAAATGTACTCTGGCCACAATGTGGTGACCAGCTATAATGCTGTGGATACCACTAAAGAAAAATTCGCAGGCTTGAACCAGAATCTACATGATAGTATCTGGAAATCTCAGTTTATTTCTGGTATCATGATGCCTGCTATGTTCTTTGTCGGAAACTTTAGTTATGTTTTGGTTGTTATCGTCGGTGCCGCTTTGGCTCTTGAAGGCCATATCAGTATTGGGATTATCGTAGCTTTTATGGTTTATGTTCGTACCTTCTCACAACCCTTATCACAAATTGCTCAAGGGATTACCAGCTTACAACAAGCCAGTGCAGCTATGACCCGTGTCTTTGAATTTCTAAGTGAAGCTGAGATGGAAGACGAATCTCATAAGGAAAAACAATTGTCTGGTATGAAGGGTGAAGTAGTCTTTGACAGAGTTGCCTTTGGCTACACACCTGAGCGAACCATCATTCATGACTTTTCTGCGACAGCTCATGCAGGGCAAAAGATTGCCATTGTTGGGCCGACTGGAGCTGGTAAGACTACTATTGTCAACCTCTTGATGAAGTTCTATGAGATTGATAAGGGAAGTATTCGCATCGATGGTGTGGATACAAAGAAGATGAAACGCTCGGAAGTGCATGATGCCTTTTCAATGGTCTTGCAGGATACTTGGCTCTTTGAAGGAACCATTCGTGACAATCTTATCTACAATCAAACTGGTATTAGTGATGAGCGCGTGATTGAAGCTGCCAAAGCAGTCGGAATCCACCACTTTATCACAACTTTACCAGATGGATACGATACCGTCTTGGATGATACAGTGACCCTGTCAGTCGGGCAGAAACAGCTCTTGACCATCGCTCGTGCCCTTCTCAAGGATGCACCTCTCTTGATTCTGGACGAAGCAACATCCTCAGTCGATACTCGTACGGAGGAGTTGATTCAAAAGGCTATGGACCGTTTGATGGAGGGACGCACATCCTTTGTCATCGCCCACCGCTTGTCAACCATCCGCAATGCTGACTTGATTCTGGTCATGAAAGATGGAAATATCATTGAGCAAGGCAATCATGATGAACTGATGGCTCAAGGTGGTTTCTATGCTGGCCTCTACAACAGTCAATTTACAGAAGATGAAGTAGAAGAATAAAACCAAAGAAGGCTTGACGGCCTTCTTTTTCTACACTATACTAGAGTAGGAGATGCTAGTAGGCTTCTTGTGTAAAATCTAAAAATAACGAGAAAATATATGAAAAACTATCAAGAGTGGTACGACAAGAGGAAATCAAGTCTTCTTCGACATCCACAACTATTGCAATTGATGCGAGTTTTTAATCGCATGATGACAGTTCTGATGCCCTTGGCATACTTGACCTTGTTGGGGACAAGCTTTATGAGCAAGGGATTGGGGAAAGAATTTGCCACCTATATCTTAGTGCCAGCTTCTGGCTTTGTCCTATTGACGCTTATTCGCAAGTGGATCAATCAACCACGTCCTTACGAGTCTTGGGAAATTATCCCGCTACTGGACAAGGACAGTTCTGGCAATTCAATGCCCAGTCGCCATGTTTTTTCAGCAACCATCATTTCCATGGCTTGCTTACATGCAAATCTGCCTGTGGGCTTGATTTTATTGGCATTATCAGCTCTTCTCGGTCTGGTGAGGGTCTTAGGAGGCGTTCATTATCCCAAGGATGTTCTAGCAGGCTATGCCTGTGGACTCCTCTGGGGAATTCTCTTCTTTATTTTGTGAAAAGCAAAGCAAGTGAGCTTGGCCTCGTAACCACTTACGGGTCAAAAGTGACCACTTGCTTTTTTGCCCTTGTAAAGTCTTCTGGGCTTTGGTATAGTAGATGCAGAAAGGAGATAGGATGAAGTTACGAATCGAGATTGATAGTGAATTAACTGAGACAGAGATTGTCATCAAGGCTGCAGCCCTGACAGATGAAATAGCTGATTTGCAACGACTCTTGCAAGAAACCAAGGCTCCTAGGTTGATTTTTTATAAGGGGACGGGGGAGTATTACTTAGACTTGTCAGAAATTCTCTTTTTTGAGACGGAAGGCAACAAGATCTACGCCCATACCCAGAAAGAAGCCTACGAGGTTCGACTCAAACTTTATGAGTTAGAGGCTATCCTGCCTCGCTATTTCAGTCGGGTATCCAAGTCGACCATAGCCAATCTTCGGCAGGTCTACTCGGTGGACAAGTCCTTCTCAGGGACAGGTACTATTTCCTTTTATCAGACCCACAAGGAGGTTCACGTGTCACGGCACTACCAATCCCTCCTAAAAGAAAATCTAAGAAACATGAGGTAAGAACATGAAAAAGAAATCATTTGGTATTGTGTTGCTAGTATTGGCAGCCTTAATATTATTACAAGGTAATTTTGGAATTCCTTCTTTGGGAGGGGAAATTTGGCCCTTGATAGGTATTGCCTTTTTTGCCTATCAATCAGTTGAGGCAATCCTTCGTCGTCATTTTACTTCAGCATCTTTTACGGCTCTAGTAGCTTTATTGATAGCTAATCACTTTTATGACATTTTACCGATTCCCAATCAGTCATTGTTCTGGGCAAGTATTTTAATCGTAATGGGTGTCAGCGCACTCACTCATTCTAACAGAACTTGGAATGGGAAAAAATGGTGGTATGATGGTGAAAAGACCATCCTTACAGATAAGGAAGTTGCATTTGGTAGCGGGACTTTCTACAAGCAAGATCAAGAATTGGTAGAAGACGAGTTTGAAGTCGGTTTCGGAAATGCCAAGATCTATTATGATAATGCAGAGATGTTAGGTGATACCGCAACCTTAAAGATAGAAGTCGGATTTGGGAATGCAGTCATATATGTCCCTCAACACTGGAGAGTCGATCTAAAGGTAGAAACTTTTTGTGGTGCAGCCAAGGCAGATGCTTCAGTAGCTCCTACAAGTAAGACCCTGATTGTCCGTGGAGAGGTGGCTTTTGGAAAACTAGAAGTTGTCTATGCTAAATAAAAAAATCTTCCAATTCCCTTGCCAAAATGGAGAAAGTGTGATAACATAGTACGGTATGTGGTGCTAGCACATCCGCTATATTAGATCTAATAGGAGGAAAACACAATGGCTAAAGTATGTTACTTTACAGGTCGTAAGACTGTATCAGGAAACAACCGTTCACACGCGATGAACCAAACTAAACGTGCCGTAAAACCAAACCTTCAAAAAGTTACTGTTCTTATCGATGGTAAACCTAAAAAAGTTTGGGCTTCAGCTCGTGCTTTGAAATCAGGAAAAGTAGAACGCGTTTAATAAAGAAACAAAGACCTTTGAGGTCTTTTTCTTTTGCTCTAAGCCTAAAACCATTTGAAAAATCAAGCAAATATCCGGTGAGACAGCATTCTGCTTTTACAGTTGGGCTGAAATATGATAAAATAGAGTATCAACTAGTTGAGGTAAAAAAAATGACTGTAAAAATTAATACAAAAGATGGTCAAATCGAACTGACAGATGATGTGATCGCTACTGTTGTAGGTGGTGCAGCAACTGAGATTTTTGGTGTGGTCGGTATGGCTAGTAAAAATGCCCTCAAAGATAATTTCCAAGCCCTTCTTGGTAAGGAAAACTATTCTAAAGGTGTAGTTGTTAAAGCGGCTGAAGATGGTAGCATTGCAGTTGATGTATACACTGTCTTGAGCTACGGAACAAAAATCAGCGAAGTATCAAAAAACATCCAAGAGCGTGTACGTTTTAGTTTGGAAAATCAACTTGGAATCACTGCTCAGACTGTGAATGTCTTCATTCAAAATATCAAAGTTGCAGGAGAATAATCGTGTCAAATATTACTACAAGCTTATTTCAAGAAATGGTCCAGGCTGCTTCTACTCGATTAAATAAGCAAGCCGAATATGTCAATTCATTAAACGTCTTCCCAGTTCCAGACGGAGATACAGGAACAAACATGGGAATGACTATCGAAAATGGTGCCAAAGAAGTAGCAGACAAACCAGCTTCAACTGTTGGTGAGGCTGCAAGTATCTTGGCTAAAGGTCTTTTGATGGGTGCGCGTGGGAACTCTGGAGTTATCACTTCTCAGCTTTTCCGCGGATTTTCACAAGCCATCAAGACAAAAGAAGAGTTAACAGGAAAAGACTTAGCTCTTGCCTTCCAATCTGGTGTTGAAGTAGCTTATAAGGCTGTTATGAAACCTGTTGAAGGAACTATCTTAACTGTATCACGTGGTGCCGCCATCGGTGCTAAGAAAAAAGCTGAGCAGACAGATGACGCAGTTGAAGTGATGCGTGCAGCCTTGGAAGGAGCTAAAGCAGCCCTTGCTAAAACTCCAGAAATGCTTCCAGTCTTGAAGGAAGTTGGCGTTGTGGACTCAGGTGGTCAAGGTTTGGTCTTCATCTATGAAGGATTCCTTTCAGCTCTTACTGGTGAATATAGCGCTTCTGAGGACTTTGTAGCGACTCCAGCGAATATGGGTGAAATGATCAATGCAGAACACCATAAGTCTGTTGCTGGACATGTGGCAACAGAAGATATCACTTTTGGTTACTGTACGGAAATCATGGTTGCCCTTAAGCAAGGTCCAACTTATGCTAAAGAGTTTAACTATGATGAATTCCGTAACTACTTGAATGACCTCGGGGATTCTCTACTTGTTGTCAATGATGACGAAATCGTTAAAGTTCACGTCCATACAGAAGATCCAGGTCTTGTCATGCAAGAAGGTCTCAAATATGGTAGCTTGGTCAAGGTTAAAGTCGATAACATGCGTAACCAACACGAAGCACAAGTAGAAAAAGAAGCTCAAGTCAGCAAGCCAGCTGAAGAAAAAGAATATGCCCTTATCGCAGTAGTAGCTGGTCAAGGATTGGCAGATATCTTCCGTGCTCAAGGTGTGGACTATGTCATCGAGGGTGGACAAACCATGAACCCTTCGACAGAAGACTTTATCAAGGCTGTTGAGCAAGTTAATGCTCGCAACATCATCTTCTTACCAAACAACAAGAATATCTTCATGGCAGCTCAATCTGCAGCTGAAGTATTGGAACAACCAGCTGTTGTGGTAGAAGCTCGTACCCTTCCTCAAGGATTGACTAGCCTTCTAGCATTTGACCCAAGCAAGACTATCGAAGAGAATAAAGAACGTATGACTGCAGCTCTCGGTGATGTGGTTAGCGGTAGTGTAACAACAGCCGTTCGTGACACGACTATCGATGGTCTAGAAATTCACGAAAATGACAATCTTGGTATGGTAGATGGTAAGATCCTCGTATCAAACCCTGACATGCACCAAACCCTGACTGAAACCTTGAAACATATGTTGGATGAAGACAGTGAAATCGTAACCTTCTATATCGGTGAAGATGGAAGCGAAGAATTGGCTAACCAAATCGCCCAAGAAATCGCAGAAGAATTCGAAGATGTTGAAGTAGAAATCCACCACGGTCAACAACCAGTGTATCCATATCTCTTCAGTGTGGAATAAAGAATGAAATAAATAGAAAAAGAAAGTTGAGAAATCAACTTTCTTTTTTTGTGACATTTGTCATATTTCCTCATGACAGAAGCTTCTAGTGATTCTACCTTCAAAGAATTATACTAGATGTATCAAATGGAGGAAGAAAAAATGAAACATAAAGTAATTGTAGCAATGAGTTTAGTAGCAGCAGGAGTCATGACTTATCTCATGTTTTCAGGATTGGACGAAGGCTTCTATCATTTTCCTTGGGAGCTATTTGCAGGATTTGGTATGATGTCTTGGTTGATCCGAGAAGGTTTGAAATTGGTCTCAGATGTGAAAAAGGAGTTTGAAAAATGAAAAAAGCGATTCTCTATCTTTTTATTGGACTATCACTAGTGGTATGGTTGGTAGAAATGTTTACAGGTTGGTTTGACCAAGCCTTCCTTCACCAAGCCATTCGCGGTGCCTGGGGTTTAGGATTTATGATTTTTATCGCCTTTCCTATGGGAAAGGAGTGGCTGAAAGGAGAATATCATGAACATGATTAAGGTAGAAAGCCTAAATAAAAACATCAAGGGCAAGGCTATTTTGAAGGATATTTCCTTTGAGGTAGCTGAAGGTGAATGCGTCGCCTTGATTGGACCCAATGGTGCTGGAAAGACAACACTCTTGGACTGTTTGCTTGGAGATAAACTGGTCACAAGCGGCCAAGTATCCATCCAAGGCTTGCCAGTGACGAGTTCTCAGTTAGACTATATTAGAGGCTACCTCCCTCAAGAAAATGTCATTGTTCAGAAATTAAAGGTTAAAGAGTTGATTGCTTTCTTTCAAAGCATTTACCCAAATCCCTTGAGCAACCAGGAAATCGATCAACTATTGCAGTTTGACCAGCAACAGAAAGAGCAATTTGCAGAAAAATTGTCAGGTGGGCAAAAGCGTCTCTTCTCTTTTGTCTTGACCTTGATTGGGCGACCAAAGCTTGTCTTTTTAGATGAGCCAACTGCTGCCATGGATACCTCTACTCGTCAACGTTTTTGGGAAATTGTTCAGGACCTAAAAGCGCAGGGAGTCACCATTCTCTATTCGTCCCATTATATCGAAGAGGTAGAGCATACGGCAGACCGAATATTGGTCTTGAATAAGGGAGAGTTGATTCGTGATACGACACCTCTAGCCATGCGCAGTGAGGAGATTGAAAAGCACTTCATTCTACCTCTGGCTTACAAGAAAGTCGTTGAGCAGTCTAACTTGGTTGAAAACTGGTCACAAAAACAAGATGCCCTGCAAGTAGTCACACGTGAAGCGGATGCTTTCTGGGAACTGTTAGTACAGGCAGGCTGTAGGATTCAAGAAATTGAAGTCAATAACCGTAGCTTGCTAGATACAATCTTTGAAGAAACACAAAAGGGAGATGACTAAGATGAAACGATGGATCGCACTAAACAAGATAGAATTTCTATTGACCAAACGACAATTAGTCTATTATCTATTATCCGTAGGGATGCCGACAGCCTTCTATCTATTCTTTTCAGGCATGTACCAGGATACACCAGATGGACCAGTTAATTTTATGCGCGACTACCTTATCTCCATGACGGCCTTTTCCATGATGTCGACAGCTATCTTTTCATTCCCAGTTGTTTTACATACCGATAAAATCAACAACTGGCAGAAAACATTACGCCATACTCCAGTAAATATGGTAGAATATTATCTATCAAAGATAACAAGTATGATAGTTGATTATTTGGTTTCAATCCTGGTTGTTTTCTCAGTTGGGCATTTTGTAAGAGGTGTGGATATGTCTCTTGGAAACTGGATTGGGGCTGCGCTTTTGCTGATTGCGGGAAGTATAGCCTTTGTAGCGCTTGGCTTGACCTTGACTCTCTTACCTTCTAGTCAGTTGATGTCTGTCGTAGGCAATCTTCTTTACTTTGGCTTGGCTGTGTTAGGCGGACTCTGGATGCCTGTCTCTTTATTTCCAGACTGGATGCAAGCAATCGGGAAGCGTCTACCAAGCTATCAGTTGATGGAATTGATCAAGACCTTCTTAAATGAGGGTGGCATCAATTTATCAGCCACAATTTATCTACTTGTTTTTTCAGCAGTTTTGTTTGGTTTGACCATTTACCTTCAAGGTCATAAGGAGAATGCTTAATGCTTGAAAGACTAAAAAGCATACACTATATGTTTTGGGCCAGTTTGATTTTTATGGTTTTCCCTATCCTACCTGTAGTGACTGGGTGGCTTTCTGCCTGGCATTTATTGATTGATATTCTATTTGTAGTGGCGTATTTGGGTATTTTAACAACTAAGAGCCAGCGCCTATCTTGGCTTTTCTGGGGGATCATGCTGACTTATGTAGTTGGGAATACTGCCTTTGTTACTGTTAATTATATCTGGTTTTTCTTTTTCCTATCCAATCTCTTAAGTTATCATTTCAACGTAGGTGGTTTAAAGTCTTTACATGTCTGGACTTTTCTTCTTGCTCAAGTCCTTGTTTTGGGCCAACTTTTGATTTTTCAGAGAATCGAAGTTGAGTATCTATTCTATCTACTTGTAATTCTTGCTTTTGTCGATTTAATGACTTTTGGCTTGGTTCGGATTCGTATTGTGGAGGATTTGAAAGAAGCTCAGACTAAGCAAAATGCCCAGATAAATCTATTGCTTGCTGAAAATGAACGCAGTCGTATCGGTCAGGATTTACACGATAGTCTGGGACATACCTTTGCTATGCTAAGTGTCAAGACAGATTTAGCCTTGCAGTTATTTCAGATGCAGGCCTATCCACAGGTGGAGAAGGAATTAAAAGAAATTCACCAGATCAGCAAGGATTCCATGAATGAAGTGCGAACCATTGTGGAAAATCTGAAATCACGGACCCTGGCTTCAGAGCTTGAGACTGTTAAGAAGATGCTGGAAATTGCTGGGATTGAGGTTCAAGTTGAGAATCAATTGGACAAGGCTAGTTTGACCCAAGATATAGAGTCGACGGCTGCTATGATTTTGTTAGAACTGGCGACCAATATCATCAAGCATGCCAGAGCTGAAAAAGCCTATCTAAAACTGGAACGTACAGATCAGGAATTGGTCCTGACAGTCAGAGATGACGGGAAAGGATTTGCAACTGTAAAAGGGAATGAACTCCATACAGTGCGTGACCGTGCAGTAGCCTTCTCAGGTCAAGTAGAGCTGGTCAGTTTGAAAGGTCCCACAGAAGTGCGCGTGCATCTGCCTTATAAGGAGAGAAAGTAGATGAAAGTATTAGTCGCAGAAGATCAAAGTATGCTTAGAGATGCCATGTGCCAGCTCTTAAGCTTTCAACCAGATGTGGAGACTGTCTTGCAGGCGAAAAATGGAGCCGAGGCTATCGAGGTTTTGGAGAAAGAAGCAGTAGATATTGCCATCCTTGACGTCGAAATGCCAGTCAAGACGGGATTAGAAGCACTCGAGTGGATCAAACAAGAAGTGCCTGAAACCAAGGTGGTTATCGTTACAACCTTTAAACGTCCAGGTTATTTTGAACGAGCAGTCAAAGCAGGAGTAGATGCCTATGTCTTGAAAGAGCGAAGCATCGCTGAGCTCATGCAAACCCTGCATACGGTGTTAGAGGGGCGCAAGGAATATTCTCCAGAGCTGATGGAAGTCATGATGACTCACCCCAATCCCTTGACCGAGCAGGAAGTCGCTGTTCTACATGGAGTAGCACAGGGGCTGTCCAACCAAGAAATTGCGGACAAGCTCTACCTCTCAAACGGTACCGTTCGTAATTACATGACCAATATCCTCTCCAAACTAGGCGCCAGCAACCGAACCGAAGCAGCCAAAACTGCCGAAGAAGAAGGCTGGTTGTGAGGAAGAGAAAGAAAAAATCTCTTAGAAATGGATCTAAGAGATTTTTTGTGTTGTAACGATAAAGGATATCTATATTTATCCATTTTTAATAGTACTTTTAACTTTAATTTAGAGCACTGATTTTGTTAAAGATGATAATTCTTTTCGAATATCTTCAAGTTGTTCAAAAATTTTTTCAAGAATCGGAACTACAATACTATTTCCAGCCATTTTATTTAATTTACTTGGAGTTAAAAACATAGTTCCTTTTTTATTCATAAAATTATTAGATAATAATAACTCATATTGTTCTTCCTTAAATCCCATCAGCATAAAACATTCTCTTGGAGTTAAGTTTCGATAATAAATGTTGCTCTTTACTAAATAGTTATTTTTATCATATTTAATAATCCCGGAATTGGGATTTCTATCTTGTTTAGTAGTTACAGTCTTAGCTGTAGTCTCATGAACTTCAGTGCCTGTAGCAAGTACAATATTATCATAAAAGATTTTTTTTCTAGACTCTGTAAATCTAGGAGTGCTTTCAATTGCTTCTTGTTTATATTTTTCAATAGAGTAATCCAATCTTAAAAAATCACTTAGACTCGTACTCTTTTCAGTTTTATATGTTTGTAGATCATTTTTACTTAAATAATCTGTTATTACTTCATGCTCTTTAGAATTTTCAGATAAGATACTGATCATAAATGTTCGTTCTCTTGATTGTGGAATTCCAAAATTTCTAGCATCTAGAGTATAAACTTTATTTATATATCCTATATTGCATAGAAATTCTTTCCATTCATTAAAATTACTAATATGTCTTTTTGACAAAATATTACTAACATTCTCCATTAGTAGAAATCGAGGTAGTTTTTTTTGAGATGCAACATATTCTTGTAAAATTCTCTCGATTTCCCATAATAAAGTTGAACGATTTTCAGCATCTCTATCAATACCGCCTGTATTATTATGCCAGTATCCACTAATTGATAAATCTTGGCAGGGAAAAGAGTAGGTCAAGATATCTGCATCGGGTAAATCTTGAGCATGTATTTCCGATATGTCAACTAGATTATTATTTCTTTTTATAGAAATATATATGGCTTTTAATTGAACTATAGACATTGATTTTAAAGCTTTTAAGGTTATAGGATTTTTCCCATTGCTAGATAAGTTATATTTTGAAAGAAATTTAATTAATGATTCTTTCGTATGGTGTCTTAGACTTTTTATATCTTGTTCCCCATTATGTAAAATATCATATGCATACATTGCATTAATATCCCATTCAGCAATCGCGACTACTTTATGATCAATTCCTAAATTTTTTAAAGCTTGCGCTTGGCTTCCTATACCGCTGAATGTCTCAATCATTTTCAACACAATTTACAAACCTCCTATAAATTCTCCTATATTTTTGATTTAAAAAGAAATAATATACTCAGTTTCATTAATTCTTTCAAAAAGCAAATGTGAAACACCAAAATCGAGTAATTTCTGTTCTAGTAGATCCAAACTACATTGGAATTTTTCTATTAATATTTCTTCTAATTTTTGATTTTCAAATTGCAACTTACTATTGAAATTACCATGGACAACACATTTTAATTCAATATTCTCATAGAATAAGCTAATTCTCTTATTGATTGGAAACTTCGTTTTTACTCTAAAATTACTTGGAAAACGAATAATTGTTTTACCATCTTTATTATAAATTTTACAGTTAAGTGTATCTGTGACTAGGGGGACTTGAAACTTACTTAAAAAGACAGAATTACGACGAAATGATATAGTATAAGGTTTGCAGATACGACTGTACCGAATTTGATTTTCATCAGTTATTGAAATGTCATCTGTTCCGATATAATCTTCATCACAATCTAAGAGTAATCCAACTGCCTTAGGATCACTTACTTCTATTGATCTATTAAATTGATCCAAAAATAATGAATCACAAACTGAATTTACTAATGTCATTAGCTCATTCTGCTCAAACATCCCAGAGAAAGAAAAGTTTGCTGAACCAACATATGTCTCTTTATGATTAAAATATTCAATTTCAAATAGTTTTATATGAGTATCTTTTCCAGCAACTTGATAGTACAAATTAAAACTGCTTTCTTTAGAAAGTTTTAAGTATATATCATGATCATTCTTTTTAATCCCTTGTTGTGCCATACCTATATAGACATCTATAGGTATATTAGGAAATTCTTTAATAAAAAACTTTAAAAAAAATCCTGAAGTATATCCTGTTAAAATCCGTATTCGTTTAATTTGATTAACGTTCTTCAAAAAAATATGTTCAAAGATATTATTTAAAATTAGCAAAACTATTGAACCTTTCTAAAAAGATATCCGACATATTCCGTAATACCACCTGGAATAAGTTCAGGATATGTTACTGGCAAAAGTGCTGTATTTAACTTAAGAACCTTTCGAAACAGAAATCTACTAGGATCATTGATTGTAGAATATTGAAACATAATTTCTCTATATAAGGAAACGTAGTAACCAACACCTGGTCGTTCAACTAATTGCTGAATCGTATCTGTCGTATTATTTTTTAATATCTCATATGTTCTTTTCGAACTGCCATTCCAAGATAAGTGTATGTACCACCATATATTTTTTAGCCAAATTCTTCTAGAAGTTATATATCTTGTTTCATTCATTCCCCATCGGCTATGAACTATGTCTGGAATAACTCTAATTGATAAAAATCTCCAAACGGCATCATCTGAGGCTACTCTATTACAAAAATTATTATTTGTCCCTAGTATTTCATATAATTTAATTGCAAATAATAAATCAAAAGTATACCCCAACTTTTCAGCAGCATCTAAATGATACTCATCAAAAATGTCATCTCGAGCTTGTATTAAGAGGTTTCTAATATGTTTAAATTCTGAACTCAAATTAGTTGTAATAGCAATTGGATTTATGTTATTTAATGAATTATATTCGACAGTAGCTTTGGCAATATCATAATTAATTTGTTCCCAATGTATCATTCATTACTCCTCTGATAAAATTTGTTCTAAGGCTAGTTTTAACGAGTTTGAAATACGCACACTATCACTAGTATCAACTTCAAAAACAGAAATCCAGTAATTAACAATTGAAAGAATAGTTCCATCAGCTGAATCCGAGACAATGTCATCATCTTCAGTCTCTTTTATGACCTTGTCGATAATGAGAGACATGGCTTGAGAAACAATTTCTGACATAAGTCCTTTACTAAGAGACGTCTTGCGTTCTTTCAATTGCTTAAAAAGAATATGGGATCTGTTGAGTAACAAATTTATATTGTCAGTAGAAAATAAATCTTCAGCGGGATTGAAATTGTTAATTTTTAATTTCCATAGTGGACCGTTCTTTTCTTCAAATTCTCCAATAGGGAACATAGAACCCGTGCCATCGATAATCAAAATGAGTTCTGAAATATTCTTTTGTGAAACTCGCATACCTTGTAAATCTGCATGTGTAGGATAAGTCTCATTTAACTCTTTAACATAAAAAAATGTTTCTAGATGTACTTTTCCTCTTAATTTTCCTTTTGGAAATGAATAAACTAAATCATATGACAGAGGTATGTCATTTTTACAAACTTCAGCCATTGCAATAGTTTCCTGAAACATTGAAGTTCTAGAATGAACATGCACACCAATTCCGAGCTTGTTTTTCTCCAAAGTAACTCCGTCGGGCCCGAATAAGTATGAAGGATTCTCAATTTTTATTGTTTGCTTAATCGTTAAGTTGTCATAATCTGCTGTCCAACTGCTATCAAGGTCAGACATTATTTGAATGGTATTTGGCTCAACAGAGTTAAGAATTTCTTTTTTTTCTATATCAGTATCATAATTTAGAAAATAATCACTGATATTAAGGCCAATTTTTTCTTCTAACTCTTCATCAATTTGTTTAAATAAGTTAAAAGTATTCATATTGTTTCTCCCTTTTACTGAGTAATAATCATCGTCGGTCTATACTGATTTGAATTTTTAAGGACAATAATTTCTAGCTCGGTCCTAATATCTTGATCAACAAGCGGAAGTACGAATTCTC
Source organism: Streptococcus sp. SM5 (assembly GCF_027497975.1). Lineage (NCBI taxonomy): Bacteria > Bacillati > Bacillota > Bacilli > Lactobacillales > Streptococcaceae > Streptococcus > Streptococcus sp. SM5. The sequence goes on from NZ_JAJNSC010000007.1 coordinate 69,188, forward strand.
CTTGATTTATAAAATCATTTAAATTTTTAAAATAAGAATCATTCAAATCTTTAACTGAGGTAATACTAAATGGATATGGAATATCTTCAAAGTCATCATGCCATTTATTATAATCGATATGACCGTCTTGAGTTTCAAGGAGAAGCTTGACCTTTGCTTTATGATTTTTAGGTATCCTAACCTTAACTTTCAAAATCACTTTCATTCCATCCACAATATTAACAGAATTGATGGATAAACTACATTTGAGTCCGGCATTTCTACTTTGTCGATTTTCGCTATTAATATCTAAACTTGAATTTTTACCATATCCTGTTGGAGGGAGAAGAAATTTTCCTAAGACTTTTGATAGTCTACTTGTTTCAGTTCCTGTTTCTGAAAATTCATTTTCTTCAAAATCAGTAAGAATAGAATTACGAATTCCACCTTTTAATCTCTTTATAAGAGTAAACCCATTTTCATCAAGCCAATTAGCATGGTCAGCATTTTCTATACTTCGTAAATATGACTCTATAGTAGGGAAATTGGGATAAAATCTAGAGGAAAGTTTTTCTTTAGAGACTGGAACAAAAATTGAAATTAACATACGTTTATCTTCAAGAATTTTGGAGTTAGGTAACCAAGAATTATCTGAGTCGTATTCTACAATCATACCAGGTTGTCTACAATACGAAAAGATTTTAATTTCGTTTGAAGCTTCTGTCAATGGACTTTTGCCTAAATATTCCAAAGGAGAAGGACAATTATTTGGAGGACACATTTCTAAATCCTCTTCCGAAGCTTCTATATAAGCTATAAAACCTAGAGGTTTATTGGTATCTTCGCAAGCTTTTCTACTAAGTTTAATAGGATGAACAACAATTTTATCGGTCACAGAATTTCCCAATAATGCTGAATTATATAGCTTTTGGAAAATATTAAATATAACTTCAGATTCGACATTAATAATTTCTTCATTGACGGAACATACAAGCATATTAGAATTAAAAAAATTCCTATAAGTCGTATTCATTAATCTAGGGAAATACCATCTTAAAACTGACATTTTTATTGATGATTCTAAATTATTCGTCCAATAATATGATGAGCCATTATTTTGTAAATCAGAAATATCTTCTCTCAGAAAAGGTATAAGAATTGTAGTTCCCGTCTCATTTGCTTGGTAAGGTTTAAGATTGAATAAATTTAAAATCTCTTTTATTTTATCAGGATCTGTGATGGGCAGAATTTGATTATTACTTCCCTCTTCCCCCCACCAAGCAATCCCTCTGTTTGACTTCGGTAGTAATCTTTCTTCTGATTTATTATTTTCTATTAAAGAACCTATTAATCTTTCTTCATAAGAATCTGCTGTTTTTATTCTGGTATAATAAATAACTATTCCGTTTCCTACTCTGAAAAAACTAGTCTTTCCTAATCCCCAACTTCCTCCTGCACCTTCTTTCTCCTGATTCTTACCTATTCCAAAAACCAGTTTGTGAAAGTTGGAATTGACTAAATCATCATGATAGTCTCCTGATATAGCTCCTGTCAATCCAAAAGTGTTTTTATCAGATATCGCTAAAAATTTTGTTTTATTGCAGTAGTTTGATAAAAGTTCATCAGATACTCCTTCAAGATGTCTAGCTAAATTATCTACATCAAAATCTCCAAAATGAAAATCAACTCTTGTTTTTCCTACACCGTCAATTCCAGCATCTAAACTGTTTTGAATTGATTCGCGCACTATTAAATCAAGCAATGGTATGGATTTATTTTGAAGTGATCGCAATATTGAGGCACCATCCTGAGCCATGCTTTGAGGATCATCTGTAGCAATTTTTATTTTCAATATTTTATCTCCCTTAATCATCAATAGATTTAATCAACGGCATCAATTGCGTTGTAATATTTTTTGTTGAAACATCAATAAATCTTGGTATCAAAATATTTATCCCAATTATATCATGACTGAAGTTTAGTTTTTCTCTTCGTTTGGATAGTTTATTTGTTGGTTCACTATCCTTATCAATTCTATAAATTACTAGTAAAGGAGTTTTCTCAAATCCTTTAGAACTTCTCAAATCGCGAATATCCTTCATTAACACAACTTTCTTTTCTTCAGGATTAAGCTCATCAATATCAGCAATCAAATCGTCAGGTTGACGCAATACACCGATTGAAACAATCTCTCCATTGCTACCGGGAACTAATTTCGTCCGTGTCACTCCCTTAGGATTATAACCATGAATATTCCAATCGCTATCAACATCTGCCAATTCAATTTTACCTTTGCTTGATAATACAATATTCCAGTCATTAATTGTATGATTATTTTCTTTCAACCATTCAATTAGATTATTTATTGTAGCCATCCGTTTATCTTCGGAAATAACCTGATATTCTTGTAAAAAATTTTCAACTTGGACTGAGTCAATATCTTTCCAAACTAGTTTAGAATCTGAAGTTGGAGACTTTTGAGGTGTTCCAAGTGAATTTAGAAATGTTTCGGTTAAACGGAAGTTATGTGCTAATTGTTCCATATCGTCTTTAAAAAAAACAGTTTGAGAATTAAAGCCAGAAAAATTAAATTCAGCCGAAATAGCAGATTGCATTTTATTAACTGAAGTAATCCTAACTAACTGATAGTCTGGAGAATTTTTTATTTTTGGAGCAACTTCTATTGGAGTAAGATTTCTTTTAGAGTACTCTACTAAATTCGATCTCAATTCATAGTCTAGTTGAGATAGGAATTGAAACCGTTCATACGCGTCGTACTCCATCCATACTCTAGGGAATATTTCATACCCTTTTCTATAGCCAAACCACCGTCCCATTTGCATTAAAGTATCTGCTTGATTAGTTTTTCTTAAAAAGAACGTAGATACTAACCCTTCGATAGTTAATCCTCTAGACAGAGTATTTCCTCCTATCACAATGAAAGCAGGAGCTAGTTTAGTAGCATTTATAGAATTTGGATAGACTAATCTAATCATTTCATCAGCAGATGTCATTTTACTATTATCAATTGCAATATGAAAACCTTCGTGATATTTAGGAACGCCTTCATCGGTTAATTGAACATGACTTAGGTACTCATTATCATCCAAACGGAAAATTCTCTCAATCTGTTCTCTGATGTCTTTCCACTCAGGATAAGACGGTACAGCTTCTGGACTACTATAATTATTCATATTCTCTAAAAATTTCTCTTTGCTAAAGTCTATTTTTTCATTATTATAGAAATCTTTTAGATTTATGAAAAATTCATTAGGATTTTTTCGGATTTTTCTGATATAGGAGGTAACTACATTAGCAATTAATTCATGCTCATTAACTTTGAAAGAGGTGTGTATTAGCATGCTAATCGGCTTTCTATATTCTAGATGACGCATTGCACCAGTTGAAATAATAAACCAATTAATAGCTGATTCTAAAGATTTTGGTATTTCAATTGTTTCGCCTTTTCCTAGTTTTCTAATAGTTTGAACATCATCATCACTTATTTCTCTAACAATATCAATTTTTTGTACTTGCTCAGGTTCTGATGTTCCAAACATTTCTTCAGGTCCGATATAGTCACTTGATTGAGGCAATACAACAATGAAATCTTTTGGATAGAGAGAATCTTCATCAGTTTCATTTAATATATTTGCGTAAGGAGTTGCTGTGTAAGCAATATAATTCATTGCTTTTACATTATCTTTGTTAACCAATTTTCTAATCAGTTTGTTTATTGTTGTTGGATCTTGTTCTTCTATATTATTAGTATTAATACTTGCTTGGTCAGCTTCATCATCAATTACTAAAATCTTTAATTGTCTAGACTTGTTTTCATCCGAGTAAAGCCAACGGATTAGATTTTCAAGGCGACTTTTATTTTTTAGACATACGGTTAAATATCTATCTCTAGCATTTTCGTCCAATGAAAATGTTGATATTTTATGATCAGCGATGTTGTTTTTTAAGTTTGGTCTATCTACTAATCTCCAATTCAAATTTCTTGTATCTTTAACGTCACTATACAAGCGATTTGCAGTCTGGTTCCTCAAGTTCTCAATAGTTCCAGATAAGACAATAAAAAAATTATATCCTAAATCTGCAGCCATAGAAATTACACCGGACATATTTGCAGTTTTCCCAGACTGTACGTTTCCTAGAACCAAACCTTTCGAAATTCCACTGTTCTCTTTCGAATTGCTTAAGTAGCTTAGCACTTCAACAGTAGATTTTTTAAGAGTTTCGATACTATTCCAATTCCATCCTTGCTTTTTTAGTCTGAATTCATAATTTTTCCAACTAGAGCCCCTATTTGTAGGTGTTTTTATTTCAGATCTATTTCTCCCTAATTTAACAATATCGATATTTTCATATCGAATGAAATATTCTTCTACTAAAGTATTCCAAACGTCTTGACAGTTTTCCCCTTTATTAATAAACGGCTCTATAAAATCGGCGTTGTTTGACTTTGACAAAATCTCTTCTTTTGATAAACCTGTAGCTACATATGTTTCTATGAAAGTTTGAACATTTGGGTAATCTTCAAGTTTGTACATGATATTATCCTACCTTTGCTAAAAAATATTTATTTATAAATTTCTTTTTTATAGAAAACCTTCATTCCATCTAATTTATAGTTAATGTTACTATGAATTTTTATCTTGTTTATCATTGTGTAATAATATCTTTAAAATAGTGAAATATTCTCCTCACTATTATACCAAAAAAACACGGCATTCCGCCGTGTTTCTGTGTTTATTTCACGAGTTTCTTCATCTCATCAATACGTGCTACGGTCGCGTCGTATTTAGCTTGGTAGTCGGCTTGTTTGTCGCGTTCTTTTTGGACGACTTCTGGTTTGGCGTTGGCTACGAAGCGTTCGTTAGAGAGCTTCTTACCGACCATGTCCAGTTCTTTTTGCCATTTAGCCAGTTCCTTGTCGAGACGAGCGAGTTCTTCTTCGACATTGAGTAGGTCAGCAAGAGGCAAGTAGATTTCTGCTCCTGTGATGACGCTTGACATAGCAAGTTCAGGTGCAGGGATGTTTGATGCGATTTCCAAGTGTTCTGGATTTGTGAAGCGTTTGATGTAGTTGACATTACTGTTAAAGAAGGTTTCCAAGTCACTATCACTTGTCTTCACAAGGATGGTGATAGGCTTGCTTGGTGCAACGTTTACTTCTGCACGCGCATTACGAACAGCACGGATCAAGTCTTTGAGACTTTCTACACCAGTGTGAGCTGCAAGGTCTTCAAAGGCTGGGTTAACAGTTGGGTATTCCGCTGTAACGATAGAGCCTTCTGAGATTTGTCCAAAGATTTCCTCAGTCACGAATGGCATAATTGGGTGAAGGAGACGAAGGATCTTGTCCAAAGTGTAAAGGAGAACAGAACGTGTAATAACTTTCTCTTCTTCGTTATCGCTATAAAGGACTTCCTTGGTCAACTCAACGTACCAGTCCGCAAACTCATCCCAGATGAAGTTGTAAAGGATGTGTCCAGCTACACCAAACTCAAACTTGTCAAAGTTGGCAGTTGCTTTTCCGATGGTTTCATTGAGGTTGTGGAGAATCCAGCGATCTGTGACATTTCCAGCTTCCTTGTTAACAACTTTTTCGACATTAGCAGTTGCTTGCTCAAGGGTCAAGCCTTCATTGTTCATGAGGATATAGCGAGAGATGTTCCAGATTTTGTTAATAAAGTTCCATGAAGCATCCATTTTCTCGTATGAGAAGCGGACGTCTTGCCCTGGTGCAGAACCGTTTGAAAGGAACCAGCGAAGGGCATCAGCACCGTATTTCTCAATAACATCCATAGGGTCAATTCCGTTTCCGAGAGATTTCGACATCTTGCGTCCTTGCTCGTCACGGATAAGACCGTGGATCAGAACGTTTTGGAATGGCTGACGGCCAGTGAATTCCAATGATTGGAAGATCATACGAGACACCCAGAAGAAGATGATGTCGTAACCTGTTACTAGGGTTGAAGTTGGGAAGTAACGTTTGAAGTCTTCTGAGTCGACATCAGGCCAGCCCATGGTTGAGAATGGCCAAAGGGCAGAACTGAACCAAGTATCCAAGACATCTTCGTCCTGAGTCCATCCGTCACCTTCTGGAGCTTCTTCACCGACGTACATTTCACCCTCAGCATTGTACCAAGCAGGGATTTGGTGACCCCACCAGAGCTGACGTGAGATGACCCAGTCGTGAACATTTTCCATCCACTGGAGGAAGGTATCGTTGAAACGAGGTGGGTAGAATTCTACCTTATCATCTGTGTCTTGGTTGGCAATAGCATTCTTAGCCAATTGATCCATCTTAACGAACCATTGCGTTGACAAGCGTGGCTCAACCACAACACCTGTACGCTCTGAGTGACCAACACTGTGGACACGTTTTTCGATTTTAACGAGGGCACCGATTTCTTCCAACTTAGCAACGACTGCCTTACGAGCTTCAAAACGGTCCATGCCTGCAAATTCGAAGGCCAAGTCGTTCATAGTTCCGTCGTCGTTCATGACATTGACTTGTGGCAAGTTATGACGTTGACCAACCAAGAAGTCGTTTGGATCGTGGGCAGGCGTGATTTTCACGACGCCCGTACCAAACTCAGGATCTGCGTGCTCATCCCCAACGATTGGGATGAGTTTATTAGCGATTGGAAGGACTACGTTTTGACCAATCAAGTCCTTGTAGCGTGGATCTTCTGGATTGACCGCAACGGCAACGTCCCCAAACATGGTCTCAGGACGAGTAGTGGCAACTTCAAGGGCGCGTGAGCCGTCTTCCAGCATGTAGTTCATGTGGTAGAAGGCACCTTCAACATCCTTGTGAATTACCTCAATATCAGAAAGGGCTGTGCGAGCAGCTGGGTCCCAGTTGATGATAAACTCACCACGGTAGATCCAGCCTTTCTTGTAAAGGTCCACAAAGACCTTGCGGACAGCTTTTGACAAACCTTCGTCAAGGGTGAAACGCTCACGAGAGTAGTCTACAGAGAGCCCCATCTTGCCCCATTGTTCCTTGATGGTAGTGGCATATTCGTCTTTCCATTCCCAAACCTTATCGAGGAATTTTTCACGACCTAGGTCATAACGTGTAATGCCTTCTCCACGCAAGCGCTCCTCAACCTTAGCCTGAGTGGCAATCCCAGCGTGGTCCATCCCTGGAAGCCAAAGTGTATCAAAACCTTGCATACGTTTTTGACGGATAATAATATCTTGTAAAGTTGTATCCCAAGCGTGACCAAGGTGGAGTTTACCAGTTACGTTTGGTGGTGGAATCACGATTGAATAAGGCTTAGCCTTTTGATCGCCTGAAGGCTTGAAAACATCTTCGTCAAGCCATTTTTGGTAACGACCAGCCTCAACCTCGGCTGGATTGTATTTAGGTGAAAGTTCTTTAGACATGTGTTTGTCCTTTCTAGTTATTTCTATTTTTAATGTTGACCTTGAGTTTCCCACTCACTCTTCAGCAAGCCATATCTCAAATTATCACAGCGATTTCCTTGAGCATCTTTGCGATCTCGGATACGAGCTTCAAGGGTAAATCCAAGTTTCTCAGCAACTCGTTGACTTTGGATATTGTAGCCAAAGCAAGACAATTCTACCTTGTGAAGCCCCAGTTCTTTAAAAGCCAGGTCAATCAAGGCACGCGCTGCTTCAGGCACATAGCCTCGTCCCCAATAGTCTGGGTGCAAGGTATAGCCAATCTCCAGTACATCGTCTTCGTGGCGATGGTTGAAATCAACAGAGCCAATGACTTTATCAGTCCCTTTGACAACAATTCCATAGCCAGCCGGGAGATTTTCCTTTTCATTGCGCTCGGGAAGGATATGCTCCAGATAATAAATCTCATCTTCCAAGGTCTTGACGGGTGGAAAACCTGCTGGGTAAGAAACTTCTGGGAGACTAGCGTAGGCATAAATATCCTCAGCATCAGCCACTGTACGGACTCGTAAGACCAGTCGCTCAGTCTCTATTCGTTCTGGCAACTCTGTTCTTGTCATCTTCCTACCTCGCTTTCTACAAAAAAATCGCCCCTGTCATTAATTTGACAGGGACGAATGTGTTTAATCCGCGGTACCACCCAATTTCGGGCAGATGCCCGCATCTTTAATTTTCTTGTTTCACTTTTATGACGTCGTTAGCTCGTCTTGGCGTACTTGAGTACAGCCTGCAACTCGCTGCCTAGTCCTAAAAGGAAACAAAAAGATTTATATTTCAATTTTTAATTTCAACTCACTAGCAACCAGTTTTGACACATTTGTGGACTTCTCAGCTCCGCCACTTTCTGTAAAATGTGGGACTCAAAACACCTCTAATGGCTATATTTTAACAAGTTTTTTACGGAAATGCAAGGAACAAGAAAGATTACTTGAACTTGATGCCGTTTTCTTTTAATTTCTTGATTGTAGCTGGACCGATTCCTTTCAAAGCAAGGAGTTCTTTTTCTGTCCAGTTTTTGAAGTCAGCAGCAGACTTGATTCCTTCATCGTAGAAAGTTTTTGCACGGTCAAGTGGAAGTCCACCTAAGTTAGCTGCGAAATCTTCAACAGAAGTTGTAACCTTTTGGGCTTGCTCTTTAGTCGCTTCTACAGCTTTTTCTACTTGCTTAGAGACAGCTTTTCCAGCCTCGCTTGCTGCGTGCTCTGCATGTTTAACGACTTTCTTTGTTTCTTCGACAACCTTATTCACAGCATTTGAAAATGCACCTGAACGACGAAGGCTGTTTCTTAATTGTTTTTTTCGTTGTAGTTTCTTTGACATGGTAAAATCCTTTCAATAAAAAAACCCTGTGATTGAACAAGGATTAATCTTTGTGTTTTTATTGTATCAACTTTCTTTTGAAAATGCAAGGTTAGAAATGATGCGCTTATTTGTAAACTATAGTAAATTCCCTTCTAGAATAAGCTATGAAGATAGAAGAAAAGCGAAAAATATGGTATAATGAAACGATAGATTTTTGAATAGGAATACAAGCATGTTTGGATTTTTTAAAAAAGATAAACCAATAGAAACTCCAGTACCAACAATGGTACCGTCTCATATCGGTGTTATCATGGATGGAAATGGTCGTTGGGCCAAAAAACGAATGCAACCTCGAGTTTTTGGACATAAGGCTGGGATGGATGCTTTGAAAAAAGTTGCAATTGCAGCTAGTGATATGGGAGTTAAGGCCTTGACTGTTTATGCCTTTTCGACCGAAAACTGGGCTCGTCCAGACCAAGAAGTTAAATTTATCATGAACTTGCCAGTTGAGTTTTATGACAAATATGTGCCTGAATTGCATGAGAGAAACATGAAGATTCAGATGATAGGTGAAACCAATCGCTTACCTAAAGAGACTTTTGAAGCTTTGAAAAAAGCGGAGGAATTAACGCAGTCAAATACAGGATTAATTCTTAATTTTGCCCTCAACTATGGAGGAAGAGCTGAAATTACACAGGCTCTCAAGTTGATTGCAGAGGAAGTTTCAGAAGGTAAGATAAGTTCTGCAGACATTGACGAAGAATTGATTGGAGACTATCTTTTTACAGGTCATTTACCGAAAGATTTTCGTGATCCAGATTTGATTATTCGAACTAGTGGTGAACTTCGTTTGAGTAACTTCTTACCTTGGCAGGCTGCTTATAGCGAGCTTTATTTCACAGATGTCTTGTGGCCGGATTTCGATGAGCAAGCTTTGAAGGAGGCTGTTGCAGAGTTCAATCGTCGTAACCGTCGATTTGGAGGAGTTTAGGAGAAATTATGAAAAAGGATTTACTAAAGAGAACCATCTTTGCCGCTTTGGCTTTGGCTATCTTTATACCGCTCTTAATCTTGGGTGGCCTATGGTTACAGATTGCCATGGGATTGATTGCTATGTTAGGGGTTCATGAACTACTTCGTATGAAAGGTTTAAATACCATGACACCCGAAGGACTCTTGACCTTATTAGCGACATTTGCTCTTACTATTCCCTTGGAAAATTATTTGACCTTCTTACCAGTAGATGGGAATGTTGTTGCCTATAGCGTCTTGATTTTTATCATGTTAGGTTGCACAGTATTTAGTAAGAATTACACGATTGAAGATGCGGTCTTTCCAATTGCCATGAGTTTTTACATCGGCTTTGGATTTAATGCCTTGGTAGATGCTCGTGTAGCAGGTCTAGATAAAGCCCTTTTGGGACTTTGTATGGTTTGGGCAACCGATAGTGGTGCCTACCTAGTAGGAATGAATTTCGGTAAGAGAAAGCTAGCTCCGAGAGTCTCTCCAAATAAAACAATTGAGGGAGCATTGGGTGGAGTTGTCGCTGCTATGATAACAACAGCCATCTTTATGATGGTAGATAGTACCGTCGCCCTACCTTATGGGATTTACAAAATGACTGTTTTTGCTATCTTCTTTAGTTTGGCAGGTCAGTTGGGTGACTTGATTGAGAGTGCCGTGAAACGCCACTTTGGTGTTAAGGACTCAGGAAAGTTCATCCCTGGACATGGTGGTGTATTGGACCGCTTTGACTCTATGTTAGCTATTTTCCCTATTATGCACCTATTCGGCTTATTTTAAGGAAAGGGAATCAGAAACTAAATGATTGGATTATTAACGTTTATCCTGGTTTTTGGAATCATCGTGGTGGTCCACGAGTTCGGGCATTTTTACTTTGCCAAGAAATCCGGGATTTTGGTTCGTGAGTTTGCCATTGGTATGGGACCAAAGATTTTTGCCCATATCGGAAAAGATGGTACTGCCTATACGATTCGTCTCTTGCCACTAGGTGGCTATGTTCGTATGGCAGGTTGGAGCGAGGATGCTACAGAGATTAAGACAGGAACTCCTGTTAGCTTGACTCTTGATCAAGATGGCAAGGTTAAGCGGATTAATCTTTCTGGTAAGAAAATTGATCAGACAGCTCTTCCTATGCAGGTAACTCAATTTGATTTTGAAGACAAGCTCTTTATCACAGGTTTGGTCTTGGAAGAGGAGAAGACCTTCTCAGTGGACCATGATGCGACCATTGTGGAAGCTGATGGAACTGAAGTTCGTATTGCTCCTCTAGACGTCCAATATCAAAATGCTACTGTCTGGGGCAAATTGATTACCAACTTTGCTGGACCGATGAACAACTTCATTTTGGGAGTCATTGTCTTTTGGATTTTGATTTTCATGCAAGGTGGCGTTCGTGATACGCAAACGAATAACTTCAGTATCATCCCTGATAGCGCGATTGCTAAGGCCGGTGTTGAACATACAGCTCAGATTACCAAGGTAGGGAATTATGAGATTTCAAACTGGTCTGATTTGATTCAGGCGGTTGAGGCGGAGACAAAGGATAAGACTGCCCCTGTTTTGGATGTGACTATTTCTAAAGATGGTACTGAAAAACAGGTAACAGTGACACCAGAGGAAAACCAAGGTCGCTATATTCTAGGTGTTCAGCCTAGTCTCAAGTCTGATATCTGGTCTATGTTTATGGGTGGATTTACCTCTGCAGCTGACTCGGCTTTACGAATTCTCAACGCCTTGAAAAGTTTGATTTTCCAACCTGACTTGAATAAGTTAGGTGGACCTGTTGCAATCTTTAAGGCAAGTAGTGATGCTGCTAAGAATGGTCTTGAGAACGTCTTGTTCTTCTTGGCCATGATTTCTATCAATATCGGGATTTTCAACTTGATTCCTATCCCGGCATTAGATGGTGGTAAAATCGTGCTCAACATCATTGAAGCCATTCGCCGCAAACCACTAAAACAAGAAATTGAAACCTATGTGACTCTAGTTGGAGTTGTGATTATGGTTGTTTTGATGCTCGCCGTAACATGGAACGACATCATGCGTACCTTCTTTTAAGAAATAGGGGAAAAATATGAAACAAAGTAAAATGCTTATTCCAACGCTTCGCGAAATGCCAAGCGATGCTCAAGTTATCAGCCACGCCCTTATGTTGCGTGCTGGTTATGTTCGTCAAGTATCAGCAGGTGTCTATTCTTACCTGCCACTTGCTAACCGTGTTATTGAAAAAGCCAAGAATATCATGCGTCAAGAGTTTGACAAGATTGGCGCTGTTGAAATGTTGGCTCCTGCCCTTCTCAGTGCTGATCTTTGGCGTGAATCAGGACGTTATGAGACCTACGGTGAAGATTTGTACAAATTGAAGAATCGTGAAAAATCTGACTTTATCTTGGGTCCAACTCACGAAGAAACATTCACAGCAATTGTCCGTGATTCTGTCAAGTCATACAAGCAGTTACCACTGAACTTGTACCAAATCCAACCTAAGTACCGTGATGAAAAACGTCCACGTAATGGACTTCTTCGTACCCGTGAATTTATCATGAAAGATGGTTATAGCTTCCACGCTAACTACGATAGCTTAGATGTAACCTATGATGAGTACAAGGCAGCTTACGAACGTATTTTCACTCGTAGTGGCTTGGACTTTAAAGCCATCATCGGTGACGGTGGAGCTATGGGTGGTAAGGATAGCCAAGAGTTTATGGCCATCACACCTGCTCGTACAGACCTGAATCGTTGGGTAGTCTTGGATAAATCTGTCGCGTCGTTTGATGAAATCCCTGCAGAAGTGCAAGAAGAAATCAAGGAAGAATTGCTTAAATGGATGGTTTCTGGTGAAGATACTATTGCCTACTCAAGTGAGTCAAGCTATGCAGCTAACTTGGAAATGGCAACCAACGAGTACAAACCAAGCAACCGTGTTGTGACTGAAAATGAAGTGACTCGCGTGGAAACACCAGGTGTTAAATCTATTGACGAAGTAGCAGCCTTTCTAAACGTTCCAGAAGAGCAAACCATCAAAACTCTTTTCTACATGGCAGATGGTGAGCTTGTCGCAGCCCTTCTAGTAGGAAATGACCAACTTAATGAAGTAAAATTGAAAAACCACTTGGGAGCGGATTTCTTTGACGTAGCCACTGAAGAAGAAGTCGCTGCTGTCATTCCAGCAGGATTCGGTTCTCTAGGACCAGTCGGTCTACCTGAAAATGTGAAAATCATTGCAGATCGTAAAGTTCAAGATCTTCGCAATGCTGTTGCTGGTGCCAACCAAGATGGTTACCACTTGACTGGTGTCAACCCAGGTCGTGACTTCACTGCTGAGTATGTAGATATCCGTGAAGTGCGTGAGGGCGAAATTTCACCAGATGGAAAAGGTGTTCTCAACTTTGCACGTGGTATCGAAATTGGTCATATTTTCAAACTGGGAACTCGCTACTCAGCAAGTATGGGAGCAGATGTCTTGGATGAAAATGGTCGTGCGATCCCAATTATCATGGGATGCTATGGTATCGGTGTTAGTCGCCTCCTTTCAGCGATTATGGAGCAACACGCTCGCCTCTTTGTTAACAAAACTCCAAAAGGCGAATATCGTTACGCTTGGGGAATCAACTTCCCTAAAGAATTGGCGCCATTTGATGTGCACTTGATTCCGGTTAATGTCAAGGATGAAGAAAGTCTTTCATTGACAAATCGTATCGAAGAAGCTTTGGTAAATAAAGGCTACGAAGTCTTGACGGATGACCGTAACGAACGTGTCGGTGTTAAATTCAGTGATAGCGACTTGATTGGTCTTCCAATCCGTATCACTGTCGGTAAAAAAGCAGCTGACGGTATCGTAGAAGTCAAGATTAAGGCGACAGGAGATACAATCGAAGTTCATGCAGATAGCTTGCTTGAAACCCTTGAAATCTTAACAAATAAATAAAATCTATAATCAGAAGAAAAACAAGACAAAAATGTAACTAGTTTTTGCCTTGTTTTTTCTTTATAATGGGATAAAATAAACATAAAAAGAGTAAATAAAGAGGTAGAGCTATGCTAAAATTTCCAAAGGATTTTGTCTGGGGTTCCTCAACTTCTGGACCACAGACAGAGGGGCGAGCGCCTGGTGACGGAAAAGGAGATAATCTCTGGGATTATTGGTACCAAGTAGAGCCAAACCGTTACTACAATGGCATTGGACCTGATAAAACATCGACCTTCTATGAAAACTGGGAAAAAGATATCGAACTTTTGTTAGAAACAGGACATACAGTTTTTCGAACTTCTATCCAGTGGTCTCGTATTTTCCCACAGGGGCGTGGAGAAGTCAATCCTCAAGGTGTGGCTTTCTACCGTCAGGTCTTTGAAGCTATTAAGGCTAAGGGAATTCGTCTTTTAGTCAATCTTTATCACTTTGACCTGCCTTTCGCCCTTCAAGAAGATGGGGATGGTTGGGAAAATAAAGTAACTATTAAGGCTTATGAAGACTATGCTCGTTTCTGTTTTGAGACCTACGGTGACCTTGTGGACCAATGGATTACCTTCAATGAGCCTATCGTTCCTGTTGAGTTTGGCTATTTTTATGATGCCCATTATCCACATAAGGTGGATGCTAAGGCGGCAGTTAAGGTTGCCTATCATACCCAACTGGCGAGCACTCTTGCAGTTAAGGTTTGTCATGAAGTCTTGCCAGGCTCTAAGATTGGGATTGTTCTTAATTTAACTCCAGCCTATCCACGTAGCCAACATCCTGCAGACGTGAAAGCTGCTCGCATTGCTGACCTCTTCCAGGCACAATCTTTCCTAGATCCGTCTGTTTTAGGAGCTTATCCAGAAGAATTGGTGGAAATTTTAGCTGAGCATGATTTGCTGCCAGATTCTACAGCTGAGGAGTTGGAACTTATTCGTGAGCACACAGTAGATTTCCTTGGAGTCAACTACTACCAGCCTTTGCGTGTCATGGCGCCACGTTTTGCTAAGCATCCTGACAGCCCACTCTTGCCTGAGCATTTCTATGAGCCTTATGTCATGCCTGGTCGTAAGATTAATCCCCACCGTGGCTGGGAAATCTACGAGCAAGGGATTTACCATATCGCTCAAAACATCAAGGAAAACTACGGCAATATCGAGTGGATGTTGACCGAAAATGGAATGGGTGTTGAAGGTGAGGATAAATTCCGCGAAAATGGAATGATTCAGGACGACTATCGTATCGACTTTGTCAAAGGTCACCTTCGTGAACTCCATCGCGCTATTGAAGATGGTGCTAACTGTAAAGGTTACTTGATCTGGACCTTTATCGATTGCTGGTCATGGCTCAACAGCTATAAAAATCGCTATGGTTTGGTCGAGCTAGACTTAGAAACACAAGAACGCCGCCTGAAAAAATCAGGCCACTGGTTCAAAGAACTCAGTGACAACAATGGGTTTTAAGCAACTTTTCAAATAAATTCAAAAAACCATTGGAAATAAAGCTCTCTGAGAGAGTTTCCAATGGTTTTTATTTGTCTTAAAGTAATCCGACAAAAAGCAACAAGACTGACAAAGCAATAAAAAATAGGGTTGCTAGACCACGTTGGCCTGGACTGTAAATCTTTCTTTCGCCTAGAACTGGGAAGACGATAGCCAGTAATGCACCACCAACAGCACCACCCACATGTCCAGCAAGGCTAATGCCAGGCATTAAAATACTACCTACTAGATTGATGACTAATAGAGAGAGATAGGATTGACCAAGCTGTTGGAGATAGGGGTTGCGTGAGGCATAACGGAGAACGACAATAGAGGCAAACATGCCGTAGAGGGCAGTTGAAGCACCAGCAGTAATAGCATCAGGGCTAAAAACGAGGACAAAGAGATTCCCCATCATACCTGATAGAAGATAGATAAAGAAAAACTGTTTGGAGCCAAAGATCTGCTCCATCTGACGTCCCAAAAAGTAGAGGGACAGCATATTAACAAAAAAGTGCTGCAAGCCAATGTGGACAAAGGTGGCCGAGAATAAGCGCCAGACTTGTTCAGGCATGGCCTTGATAGCAGGAGGATAAACAGCTCCGAACTGGTACAAGGTAGCTGCGCTTGTGTAGTTGAAACCACTGGTTAGAAACATAAGTATAAAAACCAGGGTTGTCACGAGTAGAAAGAAGCTCGTGACAGGATAACGACGATCAAAAATCTCTTTCATAGATGAGTACCTCCTCAACAGGAATATCGTAGTGCTCAGGTTGAAAATTCTGAATCTGACCTGGATAAATCGTACTAATTGTATGACCTGGGAAATGCTCCAAGTAGCGGTCGTAGTAGCCGCCACCGTAGCCAATCCGATAACCAGAAGGATTGAAAGCCAAACCAGGGACATGAATCAGGTCAATTTGAGAGGGTTCAAGGATTGTGAAGTCTCCTTGAGGTTCAAAAAGTCCAAAAGAATTTCTTTCGAGTTTCTCTGGTTCATATAGAACAAAGTCCATTTTCCCATGTGGATAGGTTTTGGGAATGAGGAGTGTCTTCCCATCTTTTTGAGCTTGCTCAATGAGTCTAGCTGTCTGAAATTCATGAGGAAAAGACAGGTAAGTGGCGATGGTTTTTGCTTCCTTGTAGAAGGGATGTAGAAGTAGTTGCTCAGTCAACCAAGCGTCCATGACTTCCTTTTCTTCGGCTGATAGAAATTTGAGTTCTTGCAAGACCTGCTTGCGTAGGGCTTTTTTCATTGTTTACTCCGCAGCTTTCTTTGCTAAAAAGCTTGATACAGCTTCGACTCCAATTGCCAGAGCTTCTTCTTTAGGACTCATCTGTGGATGGTGAAGAGCATAGGGACTATCAATTCCAAGCCAGAACATGACACCAGGAACCTTTGAGAGAAGATAACCAAAGTCCTCTCCTGTCATGGCAGGATCGATGTCGATTAGTTCAATTCCCTCTTTTTCATCAAAGAAGGTCATCAATTCCTGGGCTAATTCAGGGTTGTTTTCGACAGGTAGGTAACCTCCCTGTTTGAGTTCAACTTCTACTTCCATATCAAAAGCAGCTGCTACACTTTCTGCAATGGCTTTGACACGTTTTTGTACCAGAAGGCTCATCTTATGTGTTAAAGCTCGGATAGTTCCATGCAAAAAGGCCTTATCAGTGATAACATTATTGGCAGTGCCGGCTTGAAAGACACCAAAAGTTACAACCGCTCCCTCGATAGGATTAACATTACGGCTGACGACTGATTGGACTTGAGTTACAAAATAGCTCGCAGCAACCAAGGCATCTTTGGTTTCATGAGGGAAGGCTGCGTGTCCACCTTTTCCCTTAAAATGAATCTTGACCTCGCAAGTTCCTGCAAACAAAGTGCCTGTATTGGTAGCAATCTGTCCAACTTTTAAGTCTGGTCGAACGTGAAGAGCGTAAAATTGGTCAGGCAACCAGTCTCCAAAAGCTCCATCCTCATACATGAGCATTCCACCTGCTTCATTTTCCTCGGCAGGTTGGAAGAGAAAGAGAAGGTTATTTTTTGGTTGTTTTTCTAAGGCACGTTCTAGACTTCCTAGGGCAATGGTCATGTGAAAATCATGTCCACAAGCATGCATACGGTCTGGGTGCTGAGAGGCAAAGGCAAGACCTGTTTGTTCAACGATTGGGAGTCCGTCGATATCTGTCCGCCAACCGATGGTACGTTCTGGCTGACTTCCTTGCAAATAAACCAAGATACCGGTTTGCCAAGTTCGAACATGGGCAAAATCCTTACCTGCAATCAAGTCTTCTATAACTTTTAAGAGGTAGGCTTGGGTTTTATATTCTTCTAACCCAATCTCAGGGATTTGGTGAAGATCTCGTCGAATCTGAATCAAATCTAACATACTTAGATCCTTTCTACTAGACAATAAAGAGGCAGAAAATTCCGCCTCTGTTCACTTTTACAAGGTACGAAGCGCATCTTCAAGCGCTGTTTTTTGTTGAGTTTGGCTATCAATTCTCTTAATGATACGGGCTGGGACTCCAGCGACAACAACATTTTCAGGGACGTCTTGAATCACGATAGACCCTGCAGCAACGACAGATCCGCTACCGATTTGAACACCTTCGATAACCACAGCGTTAGCACCGATAAGAACATTGTCGCCCACACGAACAGGCTCCGCACTAGCTGGTTCGATGACACCTGCAAGAACAGCTCCCGCACCCACGTGACTATTTTTACCAACAATAGTACGTCCACCTAGAATAGCACCCATGTCAATCATAGTGCCAGCACCAATTTCAGCACCAATATTGATCACAGCTCCCATCATGATAACAGCGTTGTCGCCAATCTCAACCTGGTCACGGATGATAGCCCCTGGCTCGATACGAGCATTAATAGCGCGTTTATCCAGGAGAGGCACAGCTGAGTTGCGTGCGTCTTGTTCAACAACATAATCTTTATTTTCTGTTAGTCCTTCAAGAAGAGGTGCGATATCCTTCCAGTCTCCAAAAAGAACATTTCCAAGTTTGGTAACAGAAGCAGGGATAGCTCCGGCAAGTTGCCCCTCAAAGGTTACCTTGACACTTGTCTTTTTCTCAGCATTTGCGATAAATTGGATAATTTCTTGTGCATTCATTTTTGTAGCAGTCATGGGGGTTCTCCTCACTCTTTGTAATGCTTACTATTCTACCAAAAAAGGCTTCAAAATAGAAGCCTCAACCATTAAAAGGAGGAAGATTTATTTCCTTCTTTTGCTTTTTCAACAGAGAGAAAAATCATAGGGATTATAATTAAAATCATGGAAATCAGTAAAAAGCTATCTAATACAAGGCCTAGAAATAGGACGCTGAGAATTGCAGATGACAGGGGTTCACTGGCACTAACGACAGATACGACTAATGGAGAAACCAGGGATACAGCTTTCATAGAGAGGAAAAAGGCAAAGGCAGTTCCTAAAAAAGCAATTGTTAAACAGATGGCAATACTGATCCAATCAAGCTGAAAGCTTATTTGATAGACAGGATAGAGAAAATTACTAAAAGTACCTGCAACAATCATTCCCCAACCGACAGTTGGAACAAATCCATATTCTTTGGCAAATTTTTGTGGCAAAATCACATTAAACATGACTCCTAGAGCACTGAGTAGCCCGGTGACTAAGGCTAAGGGTGTGATTGATAAAGTTGACAAATCTCCTTTTGTCGTCATCAAGAAGACTCCGACCATGGCAATTAAAACATATAGGATTGCATTCCTAGAAGCCTTCTTTTTATGGATAATCCGATCATAAGCTAAGATGAAAATAGGACTAATGAATTGGAGGATGGTAGCAGTCGTTGCATTTGAGTATTCGACGCAGAGATAAAAGAAAAACTGAACAGAGAAAATTCCCAATATAGCATAAGCAAGAAAAGAAAGATAATTCTTTTTATCACACCAAATATCGAATAAGTGAAATTTAAGCTTGTAAAATGCCAAAATGAGTACAGAGCTACCAGCTATTAGAAGCCTCATAGAAGTAATCCAGCCTGAAGAAACCTGATAATGTGCAAAAAAGTATTCCCCTAAAATACCACATATTCCCCAAATTAAGCCTGATAAGAGAGAATAGATGGTTCCCTTAAAGATATTCTTTTGATATTTATTCATGAAGCTATTGTACCATGAATGAGAAAAAGAAAAAAGAGAACGAGATTTATCATTTCTCGTTCTCCTATCGGTAAGAAACTTAGCGTTGTTGGTTATTGTTATTACCGTTGTTACTCCTGTTATTATTGTCACTCCTGTTATTATTGTCACTCCTGTTATTGTCGTTATTATTACTGTTATTATTGCTATTACCGTTATTATTGTTACTGCTGTTACTGTTATTGTTACTGTCGTTATTATTGCTGTTACCATTATTATTGTTATTATTATTTTTATCTTTTTTGTTTTGTTCTATTAGATTTCCAATAATAGTGTTCCAAGCGTGTTGATAGTCGGCATCGCTACCACCAATGGCAAATCGGAAGGTCGTAGTCGGAGCGCCAGCTTTATTGGCCCAGTAACTTGTAACAGTCTCTCCGCCAACATCGTAATCTTTTCCATTGAGGTTAACTCGTCCAGGTTTTTGACCAGTTGATTTAAGGACTTGGGAAGAAGTTACACTAGGATCAAGACTGAACCTTTCAGTTCCCCAAGCCGATGGCGATGCTTGTTCGATAGCATTTACTAGGTAGGCCATATATTTAGCGTTACGGTAATATCCCGCTAAATTTTCTAATGGTCGATTATCATCGTGTCCCATCCAGCCTCCGAGAGTTAGTCTTGGAGTGGAAAGCATCAACCACATGTCACCATTTACGTTTGTTGTACCAGTTTTCCCAATCCAGTCTGCGCTTGATAGACGTGGGTTGATAGCTGCAAGGTTGTTTGCAAATGTCGTTGTGGCACGTGATGAAATAACGTCTCGTAACAAGTTCTGCATGATGGTTGCAGTTGCTTTAGAATATACTTGAACAGGATTATCTTGATGTTCATAAATGACTTCACCATTCGCCTTTTCGATTTTTGAAATCATATATTTCTTATGGTAAACTCCGTTATTAGCAATTGTTTGGTAACCGTTTGTATGTTGAGCTACAGTAACATCAATTCCTCCCCCCATTGGAAGACTTTCGATATCATACTCTGGGATATCATAGCCCATCTTTTCCATATAGGAGCGAACATCAACCCCTTTTTCTCGCAGCATACGGTAAGTCCAGTAGGCTGGTATATTCCAAGAATAATTGAGAGCTTCTCTAAGGCTCATCATACCTGTACCAGGACTATTGACATACATGATTGGATTTCCATTAGCAAACTTGGTTGGATAGTTGGACAAAACGCTAGCACTACCCATTAATCCTTGGTCAATGGCAATACCGTAGGCCAAAATCGGTTTCGTAGTCGAGGCAGGAGAACGCTTGGTATCAAAGGCATGGTTATTCTGGTTGCTTTGATAATCTCGACCACCTACAAATCCTAGAATAGCACCAGTTTGATTATCCATTAAGACGTTACCAACTTCTGGTTGACCTGTGCTGTCATTCAGAACGTAACCGTAGTCTGCAACTGCTTTTTGCATAGCTGTATGGATATTCTTATCAATGGTTGTAGTGATCAGATAGCCACCATTCTGAATTTCTTTTTCTGCTAATTCACGGTAGGATTGTTGAATGGATTCATTTTTTAATTCTTGCGTAGACACATTATCTTTTTGAACTAGATAATCATACATGAGGTTAGTAGCCTCATTAAGCGTAGCAAAGTAGAGGAATCCTTTTGAAGCGATATCCACATTTTCTGCAGGCAAGAAATCCTGTTTGATATCATAGTCTCTATAGGATTCATAGTCTTCCTTGCTTAGAAGACCAGTTCTATACATATTGTAGAGAACATCTTTAGAACGTTTAATACCTATAGCCATATCTTCTTCGCTTTTTTGCTCACCAGTAGATTCATATGGAGAGTAAACGATAGGACTTTGAGGCAATCCTGCTATGAAGGCAGCTTGAGGAACGCTAAGTTGACTAGCATCAACTCCAAAAATACCCATTGCTGCTTGCTGAGCCCCTGCGATATTTTGTCCCTTGTTATTACGACCAAAAGGTGCTACGTTAAGATAAGTTGTTAAGATTTCATCCTTGCTCATAGCACGTTCGAGTGCTAAAGCATTAACGATTTCATTAGCTTTACGGGCTAAAGTAGGAGCGTCTCCAACAACTTGCTGTTTGATAAGCTGTTGGGTTAGAGTAGATCCTCCACTTGATGATCCAAGTCCGATAAAGTTACCTAGACTCGCACGAATGATAGCCTTTGGAACAACTCCATTGTGTTCATTAAAATGCTCATCCTCAGTAGCAATGACTGCATTTTTAAGGTTGTCAGAAATACCTTCTGATGTGACTGATGTTCTCAGGAGGTCACTTTCGATAGCAGCAATCAAGGAACCATCTGCATAGTGAATTTCAGAGATGGATGAGATATTATTAACTTGTTTGATCAAATCTTCTGTCTGAGGGACGCTAACTTTATCAAAAAGAGAAACGGCATAACCAAAAACAATACCTGTACCCAAAAGACCACCAATAAAAGCTATAATGAATAAGGTATTGAAGGTAGCCTTTATCCCAAATAAAATTTTGGCAAAAATAGCCCAAATATTGGAGCTAGTTTTGGAGTTTTCATTTGAGGTTTTGTTAGAATCCTTCGCTTGAATTTTTTCTGTCATTTTTGCTTTTAGAGACTGAAGTAAGGCCAGCCCTTTTTCTTTGAATTCAATTAATTTATTCTTCATTTCTTTCCTCACTCTTTTTATTATACCATAAAAGCTTTTATTGCAAGAAATTAGGCTTATAATAGGACTATATTGCAGTTTGTATCTATGATTTTAAAATAAAAAAGTCAGATTCTATTAGAATCTGACTTTTTCACATAGCTTACTCTTCTCCTGAGAGTTCTTTTCCAAGATCAATCAAGTAGTCTTTCAAGTGGTCTTTAACTTGTGGATGTTTCAGTGCGTATTCAATTGAAGTCTTCATAAATCCAAATTTATCACCGACATCATAACGTGCCCCAGTAAATTCACGTGCAAATACTCTTTGAGTTTTATTGAGTGTATCGATTGCATCTGTTAATTGAATTTCATTTCCTGCACCTGGTTTTTGAGTTTCTAGGATATTAAAAATCTCAGGTGTTAGGAGGTAACGACCGATGATTGCTAGATCGCTTGGAGCATCTTCGGGTGCTGGTTTTTCAACAAAGGTTTCTACACTGTATAGGCCATCGATGCCTTCTCCTTGTGGAGCGATCACTCCGTAGGAGGAAACTTCTTCGTGTGGTACAGGCATAACAGCAATAGTAGATGCATGAGTTTTCTCATAATCATTCATGAGCTGTTTAGTCAATGGAATAGCCTTGTCATCGTTGATATCCATGAGATCGTCTCCAAGCATAACAACAAAAGGTTCATTCCCAACAAACGCTTTAGCTTGTAAGACGGCATCTCCAAGACCACGTGGATGCGTTTGACGAATGAAGTGTAGACGCATACCAGTTGTTTCGTCTACTAGTTTCAAGAGATCATTTTTCCCTTTTTCTTTGAGGTTATATTCTAGTTCAAAGTTTGAGTCGAAATGGTCTTCAATAGAACGTTTCGATTTACCAGTGACAACGAGAATGTCTTCGATACCAGATTTAAGGGCTTCTTCAACGATAAATTGGATTGTTGGCTTATCTACGATTGGCAACATTTCTTTTGCCAATGCTTTGGTTGCAGGAAGGAAGCGAGTTCCAAGTCCTGCAGCAGGAATGACTGCTTTTCTGACTTTCTGTGTCATATATTTCCTTTCTAACAATGGCTTAAGACCACTCGTTTTCCGCTTTAAATTCATTACTCATGAGTTCAGCTACGGCTTCTTTGATATCGACATTTTCATAAATAACTTTATAGATTGCTTGAGTGATTGGCATATAAACATCAAGTTCTTTTGCCAATTCAAAAGCTGCCTTGGTTGTTGAAATACCTTCGATAACCATTCCCATATTAGCTTCGATATCAGCTAAAGCTTCGCCCCGACCGAGGGCATCTCCTGCTCGCCAGTTGCGTGAATGGACAGACGTTCCTGTAACAATTAAATCCCCAACTCCTGAGAGACCGCTATAGGTAAGTGGATTTGCTCCAAGTTGAACACCTAGACGTGTAATTTCTGCAAGACCGCGCGTGATAATCGCAGCTTTTGCATTATCTCCAAAACCAAGACCGTGAAGGGCTCCAGCCCCAACAGCAATGATATTTTTGAGAGCTCCAGCTGTTTCAACTCCAATAACATCCGTATTTGTGTATAGACGGAAGTAGTTGTTGCTAAAGAGTGATTGAACATACTGTGCTGTTTGCAGATCTTTTGAAGCTGCTGTAATCAAGGTAATGTCACGGACAATGGTTTCCTCGGCATGGCTAGGTCCAGATACGACGACAATATCACTTCTTAATTCAGCAGGAATTTCTTCCTCTAAAACAGTTGAGAGACGCTTGTGGCTATCTGGTTCAAGTCCTTTGGAGGCATGCATGACAACCACTTTATGATCAAGAACTGCAGCGACTTGTTGAGCCACCAATCGGGTTACCTTGGTTGGTACCACAAACAAGATAGCATCAACATCCTTTAAGGTCTCTCCCAAATCATGATAGGCAACAATTTTTTCGTCTAATACAGCTTCCTTAAAATAGCGTTTGTTAGTATGTTGTGTATTAATTTCATCAATTTGATCAGGGATATTTCCCCAGATACGCACTTGATGTCCGTTGTCATTGAGGACTTGTGACAAGGCAGTACCCCAAGAACCAGGACCTAAAACAGCGATGGTTTGTTTATTCATATTTTCCTCCTTTGAGAAAGCACTTTCCTATATTTTACCATAAAAAGCCCCATCATGCACCTATATAACAGATTATGTTCTACCTTATAAAAAATATGGCTGGATTTGAGAAGAATTCAGAAAATACTGTGAGAGAATAAAAAAACAGCCAATAAGTAATTTGGCTGTCTTTAGAAGAAAAACTAGAGCGTAATACTGTTGTTTTTCGAAATCTTCATAAACAATAACAAGGAAGTAACTGTCAAGACAGTAAGGATTGTAGATAAGGCTGCTGCCACACCATAATTCCCACGAAGTACTTCAGTGTAGATAGCTACGGTCATTGTTCTAGTTTTAACATTGTATAAGAGAATCGAAGTAGAAAGTTCTGAAATCATTGTTACCCATGATAGGATTGCTCCTGAAATGATACCTGAAAGCATCATTGGGGTTGTGATTTTAGTAAAGGTATTGAGACGACTACTTCCCAAACTTTCGGCAGCTTCTTCGATACTAGGAGCAATTTGTTGCAAACTAGCAACTGAAGAGCGAATAGTATAAGGAAGTCTTCTGACAGATAGGGACATAATCAAGATGAAGGCTGTTCCTGTAATCATAAGGAAGCCACTTCCGAAGATACCTGTATTGAATGAAGAGATAAAGGCAATACCTAGAACTGTTCCTGGCATGATATAAGGTACCATACTAAGACTATCGATTAGATTCGTAAATAGGTTGCGCTTACGAACTGCAAGGTATGAGATGAAGGTCGCAAAGACAACAACGAGAATCAAGGCAAGTAGAGGGATGCGAATGGTATTGAAAATAGCAGATCCCATACGGTTAAAGGCTGTCTTATAACTATTTAATGAGTATCCTTTAACAAATACCATACCGGATGTCTTAAGGAATGATGTATAAATCAAGTAAACTTGAGGTAATACAGAGAATAAGATAATGCCATAAACAGTCACATAAATTGCAACCATCTTTCCTTTTGTCGTTTTCTTAGGTTCGATTGGATGAAGCGAGTTCATACTGAAGCTAAAACGATTTGAAATGTACTTTTGGATGAGGAAGATAGAAAGGGCGATTGTAATAGCCATGATTGCTAGGGCAGATGCGAAAGCTGAGTTACCTCCAACTTCACTGATAAACTGAGTATAGATCAATACTGGGAAGGTACGATATCCCTCACCAATCAGCATCGGAGTACCAAAGTCTGAGAAAGCTCTCATAAAGACTAGGAGAGCCGCTGCGAGTAAAGTTGGGACTAGGAGAGGCAAAACGACTGTTACGATTCGTTTAAAGCCGAAAGATCCCATGCTTTCAGCAGCTTCCAAGAGAGAGTTGTCGATACTCTTCATGGTTCCAGCTACGTAGAGGAATACCAGAGGGAAAAGTTGGAGTGTAAAGACAAGTACAATACCTTTAAAGCCGTAGATATCAAAACCAGGCAAATGTAGTGTGTTGGTTAGAAATTTTGTGATAACTCCGTTTCTACCAAGAAGTAGAATCCAAGAATAGGCACCTACAAAGGGAGCTGACACGGATGCGATGATAATCAAAATTTGTAAAAATTTCTTTCCCTTGAAATCATACATTGAAAAAAGATAAGCTAGTAAGGTACCAACAACGACAGAAGTGATTGTGGCAGTTACAGAAACCTTGAAACTATTAATGAGTGTCTCAGAATAATAAGATTTGCTAAAGAATGTTACAAAATTTTCTAAAGAGAAACTACCTTCATGTATCAACGCTTGCTTGAGTACAATAATAATTGGATAAACAAGAAAAATAAGATAGGTAAGAAAGATGAAGAATGAGGAGGCTGTCCAAATATTTAGTTTTTTACCTTTCATAGCCAACTCCTGTAATAAGATTACGCGAACCATCTGCAGAAAAGACATTTAACTTTTGAGTATTGATTCGTAGACGAATTCGATCCCCTTTTTGAAGATCTTCTTCAAAAGTAGATTCTTCGCTGACCTGTATTTTTGAAGAAAATGCAGTCTTTACAAAATATTCAGTGGTGAGTCCAAGATAAACACTATCGGAAATGATTCCTTCAATATCTCCAGATTCATCTTTGATAAACTCTTCGGGACGGATACTTACAAGAACAGCTTGTTCCTTAGCTTGATCAAGAACTGGCATACGAAGAGAGTAGCCGTCTTCAAAGACGATGTACGCTCCATCAGCTTGCTTTTCTAAACGGGCAGGGATGATGTTTGTTCTACCAATAAAGGTTGCGACAAATTCGTTCTCTGGTTTGTGGTATAGCTCTTTTGGACGACCAATTTGTTGAATAACACCATCTTTCATAACGGCAATTTGGTCAGAAATAGCCATAGCTTCTTCTTGGTCGTGAGTTACATAGACAGTTGTAATACCAACTTCGTGTTGGATTTCACGAATGGCTTGACGCATATCTAGACGAAGTTTGGCATCCAGGTTACTAAGTGGCTCGTCCATGAGGAGAACACTTGGATTAACAGCTAATGCACGTGCTAAGGCGACACGTTGTTGTTGTCCACCACTGAGCTTATCGGGCTTTCGATCTGCGTATTGATCAATTTGCATTAGTTCCAGATATTTATTAGTTTGTTTGATGAGTTCGTCTTTTGGAACTTTCTTTTGCTTGAGTCCGAATGCTACGTTATCACGCACTGTCAAATGTGGGAAAATCGCATAGTTTTGGAATACCATTCCGATGTTACGTTTGCTAGGTTCTATGTTATTAATTTTAGTATCGTCAAAGTAGAATTCTCCTCCGTCAATACTGTTGAAACCAGCAATCATTCGAAGAAGGGTCGTTTTTCCACAACCTGAAGGTCCAAGAATGGTGAAAAGACTTCCTTTTGGAATCGTAACATTTAAATTCTCAATGACAGGAATGTCATGGTAGATTTTTTTGGCGTTAATAATTTTGATCTCACTCATAGTGAACCTCTTTTAATGTTTCGATTGAATATTAGTGAAAATATCATTGTACTTTTTAAGAATAGCTGATTTATTTTGGATGACGTAATCAGAATCTTCAGTGGCGATATTGATTTCGGTCATTGATTTCATATTTTTATTGGTTTTAGCATTTTTTCGAATGGGTCTAATGGTTGTTTCAGTTCCTAGTTTATCCTGAATGTCTTGAGAAAGAAGGAAATCGATAAATTTTTTAGCGTTTTCCATGTGCTTGGCATTTTTGATAATAGCTGCGTTACCAGGCAAAAAGACGGTTCCTTCTTTTGGATAAATGACTTTTACATCAACGCCATCGTTTAAGAGTTTTAAGGCAGGATCTTCATAGGTGAGTCCGACAGCCATTTCTCCGTCAGCGACTGATTTGTAGACATTTGAAGAACTAGAAGCAATTTTCCCATCTACTAAGCTAAATAGATTTTTCACATATGTCCAAGCTTGCTCATTTTCATAGCCCCCTTGATCCACAAGCATGTTTGTTAATTGAGCAAAGGCACTAGAAGAATTACTTGGATCAGCAGTAGCGATTTTTCCTTTTAATTTGGGATTGAGTAGATCATTGTAGCCTTCAATTTTAATGTCTTTTGTAAGAGCTGAATTGGCAATGATGACACTGACGTCAAGTGTGTAAGGGGTGTAGAATCCGGTTTTATTTTGGTATTCAGGGATAATTTGGTCGTTTTCTTGGGAAGTATACGGTTCAAAGAGTTTTTCGTTAGAAGAGAAGAGTGCGTAGGAACCTCCGAAAATGACATCGGCTACAGGAGCTTCTTTCTCAGCCTCAGCTTTCTTGAATAATTCACCAGTACTAGCTTGGACTAAATCAACCTTGATACCATATTTTTCTTCGAAAGCTGGGATTGTTTCTTCAATAAGATCTTCAGGGTTAGGCGAATAGATAACTAAAGTCTTATCCGTATCATTTTCAATGCTAGTTTTAGCTTCTGTTGTTGAAGAACATCCTGACAAAAGTAGAAATATCCAGCTGAAATAGAGAAGCGATAGTGTTTTTTTCATAATTTTCTCCCTTTTTACGAACATTATTCTCTGTTTATTTACCTAATGTTTTTAATTACAGAGTTCTACATCATATAATAAAAACCTTAAAGAAATCTAAAATGGGAAATATGAGTTAAAGAAGTTAGGGGAGGTAGCTACAAGAGACAAATAATCAATAGAAGTTAGCTCCGACTAGGAGATAATTTTTTCCTCTTAAATAAGTTGGATTTGCGACTCAGTATTTTTTGTTATCAAAGTCTAAAAGAACATTTCTCGTCTTTCAAATTTCCTCAAAAATGGTATAATAGGAGCATCACGAAAATTGGAGAGACAGCATGAGTTTTTACAATCATAAAGAAATCGAGCCTAAGTGGCAAAAATACTGGGCTGACCATCATACCTTTAAGACGGGAACCGACGCTTCAAAACCTAAGTTTTATGCATTGGACATGTTCCCTTACCCATCTGGAGCGGGTCTTCACGTAGGACACCCAGAAGGCTACACAGCAACAGATATCCTCAGTCGTTTCAAACGTGCCCAAGGCTACAATGTCCTTCACCCAATGGGATGGGATGCTTTTGGTTTGCCTGCTGAGCAATATGCTATGGATACAGGGAATGACCCAGCGGAATTTACAGCAGAAAACATTGCTAACTTCAAACGCCAGATCAATGCCCTTGGTTTCTCTTACGACTGGGACCGTGAAGTCAATACGACAGATCCAAACTACTATAAGTGGACGCAATGGATCTTTACTAAGCTTTACGAAAAAGGCTTAGCTTATGAAGCGGAAGTCCCTGTAAACTGGGTTGAAGAATTGGGAACAGCTATCGCCAATGAAGAAGTCCTCCCTGACGGAACCTCTGAACGTGGTGGCTATCCCGTTGTCCGCAAACCAATGCGCCAATGGATGCTCAAAATCACTGCCTATGCTGAGCGCTTGCTCAATGACTTGGATGATCTTGACTGGCCAGAGTCTATCAAGGATATGCAACGCAACTGGATCGGGAAATCAACTGGTGCCAATGTAACCTTCAAAGTAAAAGGAACAGACAAGGAATTCACTGTCTTTACGACACGTCCTGATACCCTTTTCGGTGCAACTTTCACAGTTTTAGCTCCTGAGCATGAACTAGTAGATTCCATCACAAGTCCAGAACAAGCAGAGGCTGTAGCTGACTACAAACATCAAGCTAGCCTCAAGTCAGACTTGGCTCGTACAGACCTTGCCAAAGAAAAAACAGGTGTTTGGACAGGTGCTTATGCCATTAACCCTGTAAATGGCAAGGAAATTCCAATCTGGATTGCCGACTATGTTCTTTCTAGCTATGGAACAGGTGCTGTTATGGCCGTACCTGCCCACGACCAACGTGACTGGGAATTTGCTAACCAATTTGACCTTCCAATCGTAGAAGTCTTGGAAGGTGGAAACGTTGAAGAGGCCGCTTACACGGAGGATGGCCTTCACGTCAACTCTGACTTTTTGAACGGTCTCAACAAAGAAGAAGCGATTGCTAAAATCGTATCTTGGCTAGAAGAAAAAGGCCTTGGTCAAGAAAAGGTTACCTACCGTCTCCGCGACTGGCTCTTTAGCCGTCAACGTTACTGGGGTGAACCAATCCCAATCATTCATTGGGAAGATGGAACTTCAACAGCTGTTCCAGAAAGTGAACTCCCACTTGTCTTGCCAGTAACCAAGGACATCCGCCCTTCAGGTACTGGAGAAAGCCCATTGGCTAACTTGACAGACTGGCTGGAAGTGACTCGTGAGGATGGTGTCAAAGGTCGTCGTGAGACTAATACTATGCCACAATGGGCAGGTTCAAGCTGGTACTACCTCCGCTATATCGATCCACACAACACTGAGAAATTAGCTGATGAGGACCTTCTCAAACAATGGCTACCAGTAGATATCTACGTGGGTGGGGCAGAACACGCAGTTCTTCACTTGCTCTACGCTCGTTTCTGGCACAAATTCCTCTATGATATCGGTGTCGTTCCAACCAAAGAACCATTCCAAAAACTCTTTAACCAAGGAATGATCTTGGGAACAAGCTACCGTGACCACCGTGGAGCTCTTGTGGCAACTGACAAGGTTGAAAAACGTGACGGTTCCTTCTTCCATGTGGAAACAGGAGAAGAGTTGGAGCAAGCACCAGCTAAGATGTCTAAATCTCTCAAGAACGTGGTCAACCCAGACGATGTGGTGGAACAATACGGTGCTGATACCCTTCGTGTCTATGAAATGTTCATGGGACCACTCGATGCTTCCATCGCTTGGTCTGAAGAAGGTCTGGAAGGAAGTCGTAAATTCCTTGACCGTGTTTACCGTTTGATCACAAGTAAAGAAATCGTTGCGGAAAACAATGGCGCTCTAGACAAGGTTTACAACGAAACTGTTAAGTCTGTCACTGAGCAAATCGAGTCCATGAAATTCAACACAGCCATTGCCCAACTCATGGTCTTTGTCAATGCTGCTAATAAGGAAGACAAACTCTATGTGGACTACGCCAAAGGCTTTATCCAATTGATTGCCCCATTTGCGCCTCACTTGGCAGAAGAACTCTGGCAAACAGTGGCAGCAACAGGCGAGTCTATCTCTTATGTAGCTTGGCCAACATGGGACGAAAGCAAATTGGTTGAAGACGAAATCGAAATCGTCGTCCAAATCAAAGGAAAAGTCCGTGCTAAACTCATGGTAGCCAAAGACCTTTCACGCGAAGAATTGCAAGAAATTGCTCTAGCTGACGAAAAAGTCAAAGCAGAGATTGATGGCAAAGAAATCGTGAAAGTAATTAGTGTACCTAATAAGCTTGTAAATATCGTAACAAAATAAATTTAAAAGTCCTTCAGAGCTAAGTTCTGGAGGATTTTTTGAATATTACCTGTGAGATGTGATATACTATTCACATCTTTATACTTATAAGAGTGAGACAAGGAGAAAGCTATGCCAGTAAATGAATATGGTCAGATGATTGGTGAACCTGTAGACGACACACCCAGAGTTTTGCCCTCACTTGTACGGATAGAAGGACAGTATACGATTATCGAAGCTTTGTCAGTAGAAAAGCATGCGGAGGATTTGCTGGTTGTTTATGGTCCAGATACTCCTCGAGAGATGTGGACCTATCTCTTTCAGGAGCCAGTGGCAGATATGGAGGAACTGGTCAGCCTTTTAAATCAGATGTTAGCTTGTAAGGACCGTTTTTACTATGCGATAATAGACAAGGAAACGGGCAAGGCATTGGGAACTTTCTCTCTCATGCGCATTGACCAGAATAACCGAGTAATAGAAGTGGGTGCCGTCACCTTTTCGCCTGCTCTTAAGGGTACGAGGATAGGGACGGAGGCTCAATATCTCCTAGCTCGTTATGTCTTTGAAGAGCTTAACTATCGCCGTTATGAGTGGAAATGTGATGCGCTAAATCTACCTTCTAGAAAAGCAGCAGAGCGTTTGGGCTTTATCTACGAGGGAACCTTCCGCCAAGCTGTTATCTATAAAGGTCGCACCAGAGATACGGATTGGTTGTCCATGATCGATAAGGACTGGCCTCAAGTCAGAGCTCGCTTGGAAGCGTGGTTGCATCCTGAAAATTTTGATAAAAATGGGCAGCAGTACAAGAACTTAAGAGAGCTCTAAGAGGTGGAGATATGATTACCGTTAGAAAACAAGGAGTTGTTACTTTAGATGACGTTTTGCATCTCTATCAGGCAGTTGGTTGGACAAACTATACCAATCAGCCTCAGATGTTGGAGCAGGCCTTGTCCCATTCGCTAGCGACTTATCTTGCCCGTGATGGTGAGGAAATCGTTGGTTTAGTGCGTCTGGTTGGAGATGGTTTTTCATCCGTTTTTGTCCAGGATTTGATTGTTTTGCCTAGCTATCAGCGCCAAGGAATTGGTAGTAACTTGATGAAAGAAGCCTTAGCTGACTACAAGGATGCCTACCAAATCCAACTAGCGACTGAACAGACAGAAAAAACATTGAGGTTTTACCGTTCTCTGGGGTTTGAAACCTTATCTACTTATGATTGTACAGGAATGATTTGGGTGGATCGAAAAAAATTAAAATAATTTTTTCACTTAAGCTAATTTTAAGTATTGTCTTATATCATATAGTTATTAAATAAAGACCTCCTAACTTTATTTAATAGAAATCCTAAACTTTTCTTTTTCATAATAATCTCCCTAAAGAAGCCACCAAATCAGGTGGCTTTTTTTGTGTTCAAATGCAGAAGTTTTAAGGTAGAATTGACCACATAATCATCCATTTCGACCACATAGCTCCAAAGTGTATTTTTTCTTTTTCCTTTTTGTTAAACTGAGAGTGTGAAAAGGAGGAAGGAAATATGATTTTACAAGCAAAAGGTCTCACTAAGAACTATGGAGACCATATAGCAGTTAGAAATATAAATTTAGAGTTTAAAAAAGGGAGTTTTAATGCAATCTTAGGACCTAATGGGGCTGGCAAATCGACCACGATTTCAATGTTAATCGGACTTAAACGAGCTACTAATGGTCAAATCATCTATGCGCCCAATACTAGGATTGGAGTTGTTTTTCAAGCAAGTGTATTGGATGAAAAGTTGACAGTCAAAGAAAACCTAACCATTCGAGCCCAGCAGTATAAGGGGATTAAAGGTGGTCGTGTGGAAGATTTAATCAATCAACTAGGGTTGACTGCTTTTCAGAAACAACTTTATGGAACTTTATCAGGAGGACAGAAACGTCGAGCTGACATTGCTCGGGCTCTCCTATCCAATCCCGATATTTTATTTCTAGATGAGCCTACGACTGGACTAGATATTCAGACTCGCAAATCCATTTGGGATTTATTGTATCGTCTACAAAGAGATGAAGGGATGACCATTATCTTAACGACTCATTATCTGGATGAAGCAGATGAGGCAGATCAACTTTATATTATAGATCATGGAAAGGTCATTGCCCAAGGTTCTGCTGCTGAGATTAAAAGTGAGTACGCTTCCAATCTTTTAAAAATTTGTTTTAAAGACAAGCAGGTGGAGAAATTCTTACCTAAAAATATGCCTGTGGAAAAGGAAAATGAGTTTGAGTATAGTCTTTATCCTAAGAGCCAATTGGAAGCTATTGATTATTTGACTCAAGTTCGTGAGAAGATTGCTGGCTTTGAATTTCGTCCAGGAACTATGGATGATGCCTTCATAGCCCTTACAGGAAGAGAGGTGCGCTAATGTTAGCCTTATTAAAACGTGATTTTTTGTTGTATTTTCGTAATCGTTCAGGAGTCTTTTTCTCATTACTAGGAGCTTTGATTTCCTTTCTACTCTATATCATTTTTTTGCAGAAAAATTTGATGGATGCCTGGTCTCAACTTCCTGATAATAAGAGCCTTTTAAATAACTGGCTGATGGGCGGAACCTTGGCTGTGACTGGGATTACAACCAGTTTTACAGCTTTGACCCAGATGGTACAAGACCGTGAAAATCAAGTGGATCAGGATCTCTTTTTGACAGACTTAGGGAGCTGGGGCATGCAACTGTCTTATCTTATTAGTAGCCTTATCATTTCCTTTGTTATGCAAGCCTTTATGCTTATTGTTATGAGCCTTTATTTTCAAGAAATTCCAGCTATGAGTAAGCTATTTGAAATAAGTTTAATCATGCTACTAAGTAGTCTCCTTTCAACATTGGTAAATGTACTCTTGATTTATCATTTCCAGTCAGTAGATAGTCTGGGTAAATTGGCTACCATTGTAGGTACAGCTTCAGGATTTTTAGTAGGAACTTATGTACCAATGGGAATTCTTCCTAATTTCGCTCAAGTTCTCATGAAGTGCACACCGGCTACCTA
Source organism: Streptococcus sp. SM5 (assembly GCF_027497975.1). Classification (NCBI taxonomy): domain Bacteria; kingdom Bacillati; phylum Bacillota; class Bacilli; order Lactobacillales; family Streptococcaceae; genus Streptococcus; species Streptococcus sp. SM5. The sequence goes on from NZ_JAJNSC010000007.1 coordinate 103,063, forward strand.
TCTTGCTTCTCTCTATAGACAGGTCTTAATGAAGGAGCAATTAGAAACTACATTTATGGGGAATAGTAGCTTATTAGAAGAGTTTCAAGAAAAATTAGGAATCCGGCTTAATTGGCAGAACCTTTTAACAAAGGAAGAAACATACTTAATAGTGGTGAGTATCTGCCTCCTAACTTTTCTGCTTTGGCTGGTAGTAGTTAAAATATCTAGCAAAAAAATAAAAATTATAGGTTAAGTTAACTTTAAGTTTACTCATGTATCATGTAATCATTAAGTAAAGACCTCCTAACTTTATTTAATAGAAATCCTAAACTTTTCTTTTTCATAATAATCTCCCTAAAGAAGCCACCCAATCAGGTGGCTTTTTTGTTTGTCTACTAGATTTTTGCTATAATAGGAACATGAGTAGAATTTTAGATAATGAAATCATGGGCGATGAGGAGTTGGTAGAACGTACCCTCCGTCCCCAATATTTACGTGAATATATCGGACAAGACAAGGTCAAGGATCAGCTTCAAATCTTTATCGAGGCAGCAAAAATGCGTGATGAGGCGCTGGACCATGTTCTTTTGTTTGGTCCTCCAGGTCTCGGGAAAACAACCATGGCCTTTGTCATTGCCAATGAATTGGGAGTTAATCTCAAACAGACGTCTGGTCCCGTTATCGAAAAAGCTGGTGATTTAGTAGCGATTTTGAATGACTTGGAGCCAGGAGATGTTCTTTTTATTGACGAGATTCATCGCTTGCCCATGTCGGTAGAAGAGGTGCTATATAGTGCCATGGAAGACTTCTACATCGACATCATGATTGGAGCAGGGGAAGCTAGCCGTAGCGTTCATCTAGACTTGCCTCCGTTTACCTTGATTGGGGCGACGACACGAGCAGGGATGCTTTCAAATCCTCTCCGAGCTCGTTTTGGAATTACTGGTCACATGGAATACTATACCCATGACGACTTGACAGAGATTGTCGAGCGGACGGCAGATATCTTTGAAATGGAAATTACCCATGAGGCAGCTTCGGAGTTGGCTTTACGTAGCCGTGGAACTCCTCGTATCGCCAATCGTCTCCTCAAGCGCGTGCGCGACTTTGCACAGATTATGGGCGATGGCTTGATTGATGATGTGATTACGGATAAGGCTTTGACCATGCTGGATGTAGACCATGAAGGTTTGGACTATGTAGACCAGAAAATTCTCCGCACCATGATTGAAATGTACGGTGGCGGTCCTGTCGGTTTAGGAACACTTTCGGTAAATATTGCTGAAGAGCGTGAGACGGTAGAGGATATGTATGAACCTTACCTGATCCAGAAAGGCTTTATCATGCGAACTCGTTCAGGACGGGTCGCGACTGCTAAGGCCTATGAACATTTAGGGTATGAATACATTGAAAAATAAGATTGAAATCTTAGATTTTTTTAGAGAAAATCATGATATGATGGCTATTCTGACTATCATCCGTGACCTGGAATTGAAAGATTCCTGGTTGGCAGCTGGTTCGGTCCGAAATTTTATCTGGAATCTTTTGTCCGATAAACCAGCCTTTGACCGTGAAACGGATGTGGATGTGATTTTCTTTGACCCAGATGTGAGTTATGAAGAAACGTTGGCTATAGAGAACAAGTTGAGAGAGGACTTTCCCCAGTATCAGTGGGAGCTGAAAAATCAAGTCTATATGCACCAGCATAGTCCCCATACGGAACCGTATGTGAATTCCTGTGATGCCATAAGTAAATATCCTGAACGTTGTACGGCAGTAGGACTTCGCTTGCATACTGACGCAACTTTAGAGCTCTTTGCGCCTTATGGTTTGGAGGATGTTTTGAACTTTCAGGTTCGTCCAACTCCTCATTTTTTAGAAAATCAAGACCGAATGAAGCTCTATCAAAAGCGTTTATCTAAGAAAAATTGGCAAGAAAAATGGGAAAATCTCAAATTTAAAATATCTTAAGGAAACTTTAAGTTAGGGGTTGTATACTTATCTCATAAGTTAAAAAGAACTTAACTTAAACTCCTAAAACTTTTTCATAATAATCTCCCTATAAAAAAATTAAGTCGCCCAATCAGGCGGCTTTTTTTGTTCTAAGTCTATGCTTTTTCATGATATAATAGCCCTATGAGATTAGATAAATTTTTAGTAGCCTGCGCTGTCGGTAGCAGGACGGAGGTTAAAAACTTTCTAAAGGCTGGGCGCGTGACGGTCAATGGCAAAAAGGAAAAATCTGCCAAACTGCAAATTAATGAAGAGTCAGATGAGATTTGCTTTGATGGGCAAGTTTTACACTATGAAGAGTTTGTCTACTATATGATGAACAAGCCCCAGGGGGTTATCTCAGCGACTGAAGATCCCAAACACAAGACTGTATTGGATTTGTTGGATGACTTAGCTCGTTCAAAGGAAGTTTTCCCAGTAGGACGTTTGGATATTGATACGCATGGACTCTTGCTCTTGACCAATGATGGCCAGTTGGCCCATGCTCTTCTTTCGCCTAAACGCCATGTGGATAAGATCTATCTGGCGCAGGTTGATGGAATCATGACGGATGAAGACATTGAGACATTTGCCAAGGGAATTCCGCTCAAGGACTTTACCTGTCAGCCTGCCAAACTGGAACTTGTGTCAATGGATGCAGAAAAGAATCAAAGTCTGGTTCGTGTGACTATTGCAGAGGGGAAATTCCACCAGGTTAAACGTATGGTAGCTTATTGTGGCAAGGAAGTGGTGGACTTGCAGCGTCTGAATATGGGAATTTTAACCTTAGATGAAAATTTGAAACCTGGAGAATGGCGTCGCCTAAGTAAGGAAGAACTAGAAGGCTTGCTTGAGAGTGTTAAGTAAACTAAATAATAGCAAAAGGTAGGTAGAATATCCCTGCCTTTTTCAGTTTTTGGTTGCTTCCTTTGTGAAAAGAGTTATAATAGACAGTAAGAATAAAGGAGGATTTTATGAACGCGATTCAAGAATCATTTACAGATAAATTATTTGCTAATTATAAAGCAAATGTTAAATACCAAGCTATCGAAAATGCTGCTAGCCATAACGGTATTTTTGCAGCCCTTGAGCGTCGTCAGAGTCATGTAGACAACACACCTGTTTTCTCACTTGATTTGACTAAGGACAAGGTCACTAACCAGAAAGCATCTGGTCGTTGCTGGATGTTTGCGGCTCTCAATACTTTCCGCCACAAGCTCATCTCTCAATACAAACTTGAAAACTTTGAATTGTCACAAGCTCACACCTTCTTCTGGGACAAGTATGAAAAGTCTAACTGGTTCTTGGAGCAAGTGATTGCGATTGCAGATCAAGAATTGACCAGCCGTAAGGTTAGCTTCCTACTCCAAACTCCACAACAAGACGGTGGACAGTGGGATATGGTAGTAGCTCTCTTTGAAAAATACGGTGTCGTACCTAAGTCTGTTTATCCAGAATCTGTTTCATCTAGCAGCAGCCGTGAGCTCAATGCAATCCTTAACAAATTGCTTCGTCAAGATGCTCAAATCTTGCGTGACCTCTTGGCTTCTGGCGCTGACCAAGCGACTGTTCAAGCTAAGAAAGAAGACCTCTTGCAAGAAATCTTTAATTTCCTTGCCATGTCACTAGGTCTCCCACCACGTCAGTTTAACTTTGCTTATCGCGATAAGGATAACAACTACCAAAGCGAAAAAGGCATCACGCCACAAGAATTTTACAAGAAATACGTTGACCTTCCACTAGAAGACTATGTTTCTGTGATCAATGCTCCAACTGCTGATAAACCTTACGGTAGATCTTACACAGTTGAGATGTTGGGAAATGTTGTTGGTAGCCGTGCAGTTCGCTACATCAACGTACCGATGGAACGCTTGAAAGAATTGGCCATTGCCCAAATGCAAACAGGAGAAACTGTCTGGTTTGGTTCAGATGTCGGCCAGCTCAGCAACCGTAAAGCAGGAATCCTTGCGACAGATGTTTATGACTTTGAATCAAGTATGGACATTCAACTCACTCAAGACAAGGCAGGACGTTTGGACTACAGCGAAAGCTTGATGACCCACGCTATGGTCTTGACAGGTGTTGATTTGGATGAAAATGGTAAATCAACTAAGTGGAAAGTTGAAAATTCATGGGGAGACAAGGTCGGTACAGATGGTTACTTTGTTGCCTCAGATGCTTGGATGGACGAATACACTTACCAAATCGTTGTTCGTAAAGAATTGCTGACAGCAGAAGAACAAGCTGCTTATGAAGCAGAACCAATCGTGCTTGCACCATGGGATCCAATGGGTGCCTTGGCAGAATAATTGAAAATAAAAAAGAATCAGGTGATAAACCTGATTCTTTTTTTGTTTGTACATTCTCGCCGAGATTACATGATACCGAAGAAACGAGCTGCGATACCAACTGCAAAGAGGGCAAGGATGATTGTGATTGGAGATACTTTTTTCTTAAGCAACCACATGCAAAGGAAAGTAAGGAGAAGTCCCATCAATCCTGGAATCAATGAGTCCAACTGACCTTGAAGTGTTTGTGGTTGAACGCTATCCAAGCTCATACCACTAAGTGCTTGGCCGAGGATTCCCTTCAATTCTCCACCTGTAACAGCACCTTCTGGGAAGTTGATGTAGGCACCTTCTGACAGTTGTTTACCTGGAAGGTTGATAGTGAAGTTGATGGATACCCAACGTTGTACAAGAACGGCAAGGATGAACATACCAAGGATAGATGCACCCTTAGTGATGTCTTTCAAGATACCACCTGACATGTCTTTAGTGATTTCAGATCCAGCTTTGTAACCAAACTCTTGTGTATACCAAAGGAATGACATACGGATTGCATTCCATCCAAAGAAGAAGAGAAGTGGTCCAACGATGTTACCAGTTGCAGCAAGTGATGCACCAAGGGCACCAAGGATCGGACGAACTGTAAACCAGAAGACTGGGTCACCGATACCAGCAAGAGGTCCCATCATACCGATCTTAACACCTTGGATAGCAGCGTCATCGATTTCTGTACCGTTTGCGCGTTCTTCTTCAAGTGCAAGAGTAACCCCCATGATTGGAGCAGCCACGTATGGGTGAGTGTTGAAGAATTCAAGGTGACGCTCAAGAGCAGCAGCTTGATCTTCTTTAGTTGTATAAAGTTTCTTGATAGCTGGGATCAAAGAGTAAGCCCAACCCAAGTTTTGCATACGTTCGTAGTTCCATGAACCTTGAAGGAATTGTGAACGCCACCAAACTTTTTGGCGATCTGATTTTGATAATTGAATTTTTTCAGCCATGATTGTTCCCCTTTCTAGTAGTCTTCTAGGATATCACCGATTGGATCGTTAGAAGTTGCAGCTCCTCCGCCACCGTTTCCACCTTGTTTTGAAAGGTTGAGGTAGATGAAGGCAAGGGCAACACCGATGACACCAAGGGCAATCAAAGTCAATTGAGAGATTGCTGCAAGAGCAAAACCGATAGCGAAGAATGGCCATACTTCACGAGTTGCCATCATGTTGATAACCAAAGCGTAACCAACGGCAACGACCATGGCACCACCAACAGCCATACCACCGTTCAACCAGTCTGGCATTAAACCAAGAGCGTCTTGAACAGCAGAAGCTGGGATAGCGATAAGGAAGGCTGCAGGAACAGCGATACGAAGACCCTGAAGAATAAGGGCAAAGTAGTGAGCGCGCTCAACAGCTGCAATGTTACCTTCTTTAGCGGCAGCATCAGCAGTGTGAACCAAGGCGACTGAAATTGTACGAACAATCATAGTCAAGAAAAGTCCAGCTACGGCAAGAGGGATTGCAGTTGCAGTTGCCACTGCTATACCTTCAGTAGTAAAGTTACCACCTTTAATCATGATGATTGCAGCGGCAACAGAGGCAAGGGCAGCGTCAGGAGCTACGGCAGCACCGATGTTTGCCCAACCTAGAGCAATCATTTGAAGTGATCCACCAAGCATAACCCCTGCTTCGAGGTTACCAGTTACAAGACCGATAAGGGTACATGCGACGATTGGTTGGTGGAATTGGAATTGGTCGAGGATACCTTCAAGACCTGCAAGGAAGGCAACAAATACGACCAAGATAGCAGAAATAATTGAAATATCTGACATGGTTTTATTCCTTTTCTATTTAATTATAATGAAGAGTATTATCATTCTTCTAATGATTCCTTAGAAGTAGATTTTGATTATTGAACGTTAGCTTTTTTGATTAAATCAAACAAATCTTTCTTAGTGTCGTTTGGTACTTTACGTACGTCAAATTCAACACCGAGATCACGCATTTTTTCAAATGTAGCAACGTCGTCTTTGTCCATTGACAATACGTTGTTGACCATTGTTTTACCAGTTGAGTGAGCCATTGATCCAACGTTAAGAGTCTTGATAGGCACACCGCCTTCGATAGCACGAAGAGCATCTTGAGGTGTTTCAAACAAGATAAGGGCGTGTGTTTCACCAAAACGAGGGTCTTTAGCAACTTCAATCAATTTTTGGATTGGAACAACGTTAGCCTTCACTCCGTTTGGAGCTGCTTGTTTGATCAATTCTTTACGAAGGTCATCTTTAGCAACGTTATCTGAAGCAACGATGATACGGTTAGCTTTTGAATCTGGTGTCCAAGCAGTTGCGACTTGTCCGTGAAGAAGACGTGTGTCGAGACGCGCAAGATTGATTTTCAATTTACCGTCTCCGATAACAGTCCCTTCTGGGATAGCAGCTTGGACTACAGGCGCAGCTTCAGTAGTTGCAACTTCCTCAGCTGGATTTAACTCTTCTGGAAGAGCCTTGATGCCATCTTTGGCTTCTTTAATGATGTTCGCAGCGACTTTATCCACGCCAGCCGCAGCATCCATTAGGCGCTCTGTGTAGGCTTGGATTAACATCGGTAAGTTAAGTCCTGTGATGATGGCAAATTTACGTTCAGGGTTTTCTCCCATCACGCGGCTAGCTTGGTTAAATGGAGACCCACTCCAAAGGTCAGCCAAGACTAGAACCTCATCTTCTGCGTCAAATGCAGCCACAGCATTATTGAACTTCGCGTATAAATCGTCTGGACCTTCGTTTGGCATAAAGGTTATAACTTGAACCTTTTCTTGTTCACCAAAGATCATAGATCCTGACTGATGAATACCAGCGGCAAATTCACCGTGGCTCGCAATAATGATTCCGATACTCATTATTGTCATTCCTCCTTATAAAATGTTTGACTCGTAGTTTAAGAAAACTTTAAGACTATTTAAGTATAAATCGTTTTCATAAAAAAATCAACTACTTATACTAAACTTTCAAAAATTTGTGAAAATGTTTACTTTTAAAACATTGATATATCAATGTATTTGAATATAAGATAAAAATAATAGTATAAAAATTAGTATAAAAGTTTTAAATGTCTTATTAAAATTAGGAAAGATATTTTTCAAGATGCTTCTGATTCAGTTTTTGGTATAATAGATAGTAATTTATTTTTCTGGTTAGAAAATTTAGAGTGAGAGGTGTTTATGTCCCCTTCCATCCAGTTATTAAAAAATCGTTATTTAAAACATATTAAAGAAAATCCGGATCTCTACATCGGTATTGAGTTGGAGTTTCCTATCGTCCATATAGGTGGAAATCCTACTAATATTGAAGTTAGCAAGGAATTAATGCGATTCTTAGTAGAAGCTCTAGATTTAGAAGTTGAAAGATTGGATGAAGAGGGCAATCCAATTCAACTTGTAGAACCAATCAGTCAAGATCGTATTTTATTTGAGGTTTCCTACACGACCTTGGAGTTTGCTTTTGGTAGGGCTCAGAATATCCAAGAGGTTGAAGGACGTTTTCAGGCCTATATGAAGGTAATCCAAAGAAAACTAGGAGAAAAGCACCATGCTATCCAGGGTTGGGGGATTCACCCAAACTGGAATCAAAATGACAATCGACCTGTAGCTTATATACGCTATCAGATGCTGATGGATTATCTGCGTATGGGGAGTCACCAAGAAAGTGCGCATTTACATGACTTTCCACAATACGGAGCTTTCATCTGCGGGAGTCAAGTCCAGTTGGATGTTTCGACCGCTAACTACCTACGTGTCATCAATGCTTTCACTCAGATTGAGTCAGCCAAAGCTTTCTTATTTGCCAATTCTGAGTTTTCTGGAGCAGACTGGGACACCCAGATTTCACGAGATATTTTTTGGGAAGAATCCATGCATGGGATTTATCCAGAGAATGTTGGTGTCAATACCAGACTCTTTAAAGATGAGGATGATTTCTTTGATTATTTAGACCATTCTGCGATTTTCACAGCAGAACGAGATGGAGAAACCTATTATTTTTCTCCGATTCAAGCTAGAGATTACCTAGCTACTAATGAGATTCATGCTTATACTATAAATGGGAAAGAGACTCTGCTTGCCCCTCAAGAGAAGGATTTCCAAACGCACCGTAGCTACCAGTTTCAAGACTTGACAACAAGAGGTACTGTTGAATTTCGTAGTGTTTGTACACAACCGCTAGACCGCACCTTTGCTTCAGCAGCCTTTCATCTAGGTTTGTTGGTGAATCTTGACAAGTTTGAAACTTACCTAGAAACAGCACCTTTCTTTGAGAGATTTGGTCGTGACTACAAGTCTTTGAGAAGACAGTTTTCTAAGAAGCAACTCACAGATGAAGAAACAGTTGGGATTGTCCAATTCTCCAAAGACTTGCTAGCGATAGCAGAGCAAGGACTTGAGATGAGAGGTCAGAGCGAAATGGCTTATTTAGTGCCTTTGAAAGAAGAATTGGGCCTATAATTTTCCTATAAAGGAAGAATTTTCTAAAAAATCATGTTATAATGAATAAGACTATAGATAAAGGATAGAGATTTATGACATTAGTTTATCAATCAACGCGTGATGCGAAAAATACCGTAACAGCCAGTCAGGCGATTTTGCAAGGTTTGGCAACAGATGGAGGCTTGTTCACTCCAGTAAGCTATCCAAAGGTGGATTTGGATTTTGACACATTAAAAGACGCTTCTTACCAAGAAGTAGCTAAGCTTGTCTTGTCAGCTTTCTTGGATGACTTTACAGCAGAAGAGTTGGACTACTGTATCACCAACGCCTATGACAGCAAGTTTGATACACCGGCAATTGCCCCTCTTGTCAAACTTGATGGTCAATACAACTTGGAATTGTTCCATGGTTCAACCATCGCCTTTAAGGATATGGCCTTGTCTATCTTGCCTTACTTCATGACAACGGCAGCTAAGAAACACGGTTTGGAAAACAAGATTGTCATCTTGACAGCGACATCTGGAGATACTGGGAAGGCTGCTATGGCAGGTTTTGCAGATGTGCCTGGTACTGAGATTATCGTCTTTTATCCAAAAGACGGGGTCAGCAAGGTACAAGAGTTGCAAATGACCACTCAAACGGGCGAAAACACTCATGTTATCGCCATTGATGGAAACTTTGACGATGCACAGACTAATGTGAAACATATGTTCAATGATGTGGCTCTTCGTGAGAAATTGGCAGCCAACAAGCTCCAGTTCTCATCAGCTAACTCTATGAATATTGGTCGTTTGGTCCCACAGATTGTCTATTATGTTTATGCCTACGCTCAACTTGTTAAAACTGGCGAAATTAATGCTGGTGATAAGGTTAACTTCACCGTACCGACAGGAAACTTTGGAAATATCTTGGCTGCCTTTTACGCTAAACAAATCGGCCTACCAGTCGGCAAGTTAATCTGTGCTTCAAATGACAACAATGTCTTGACAGATTTCTTTAAAACTCGTGTCTATGACAAGAAGCGTGAGTTTAAGGTAACTACTAGTCCATCTATGGATATCTTGGTCTCTTCAAACTTGGAGCGCTTGATTTTCCATCTTTTGGGAAATGATGCGGTTAAGACAGCTGAACTCATGACTGCTTTGAACACCAAAGGTCAATATGAGTTGACTGATTTTGATGCAGAGATTCTTGACCTCTTTGCAGCAGAGTATGCGACTGAGGAAGAAACGGCAGCAGAAATCAAGCGTGTTTATGAGGCTGATTCGTATATTGAGGACCCTCATACAGCAGTTGCCTCAGCCGTATATAAAAAATATCAAGCAGCGACTGGTGATGTGACTAAGACCGTGATTGCTTCAACAGCTAGTCCATACAAATTCCCAGTAGTTGCAGTAGAAGCTGTAACAGGGAAATCAGGATTGAGCGACTTTGAAGCCTTGGCTCAGTTGCATGAGATTTCAGGTGTTGCCTTGCCACCAGCAGTGGATGGCCTTGAAACAGCTCCAGTTCGTCACAAGACAACTGTTGCCGCAGCAGATATGCAGGTTGCAGTAGAAACTTATCTAGGACTTTAAAAGAGAGGAAGTAAACTCGGTTGGGAAACTAACTGAGTTTCTTTTCATCAGGAGGAAGGATTGTTTAAGAAAAATAAGGATATTCTCAACATTGCTCTGCCAGCCATGGGTGAAAATTTCTTGCAGATGCTCATGGGAATGGTGGACAGTTATCTGGTAGCTAACCTTGGTTTGATCGCCATTTCGGGTGTGTCTGTAGCTGGAAACATTATCACTATTTATCAGGCTATTTTTATTGCCTTGGGAGCAGCCATTTCCAGTGTCATTTCCAAAAGTTTGGGACAGAAGGACCAGTCTAGGCTAGCCTATCACGTAACAGAAGCACTTAAGATTACCTTACTACTGAGCTTGGTTTTAGGAGTCTTATCCATCTTTGCAGGTCGAGAGATGATAGGTCTTTTAGGCACAGAAGCGGCTGTTGCTGAGAGCGGTGGACTTTACCTATCATTGGTGGGTGGTTCAATTGTTCTCTTGGGCTTTATGACTAGTTTTGGGGCTTTGATTCGCGCTACCCACAATCCTCGACTTCCGCTTTATGTTAGTTTTTTATCAAATGCTTTAAATATCCTTTTTTCAAGTGTCGCTATTTTTATCCTTGATATGGGAATAGCTGGTGTAGCTTGGGGGACTATTTTGTCTCGTTTGGTAGGGGTTGTAATTTTGTGGTCACAATTAAAACTTCCATATGCAAGGCCAAGTTTGGGACTGGATAAAGACTTATTGACCTTGGTTTTACCTGCTGCTGGAGAACGTCTCATGATGAGGGCTGGTGATGTCGTCATTATTGCCTTGGTTGTTTCCTTTGGAACTGAGGCCGTCGCGGGGAATGCTATTGGTGAGGTTTTGACACAGTTCAACTACATGCCTGCCTTTGGTGTTGCCACGGCAACAGTTATGCAGGTAGCTCGAGCAGTTGGAGAGAATGATTGGGCAAGGGTGGACAGACTAAGTAAGCAAACTTTTTGGTTGTCTTTCTTTCTCATGTTGCCTTTAACGCTTAGTATCTATGCTCTCGGGACACCACTAAGCTATCTCTACACCAGCGATCCTGTGGCTATCAAAGCCAGTGTTTTAGTGACTCTTTTTTCACTTTTAGGGACTCCTATGACAACGGGGACGGTCATTTATACAGCTGTCTGGCAAGGTTTGGGAAATGCCCGACTTCCCTTTTATGCGACAAGTATTGGAATGTGGTGCATCCGTATTGGGACTGGTTACCTGATGGGAATTGTTCTTGGTTGGGGATTGCCTGGTATCTGGGCAGGAACGATTTTGGATAATGGTTTCCGTTGGATTTTCCTACGCTTTCGTTATAAATCTTATATGACATTGAAAGGATAAGAAATGCAAGAAACGGCTTTTATTTGGGATTTAGACGGGACCTTATTGGACTCCTATGAAGCTATTTTGTCAGGAATTGAGGAGACCTATGCACAGTTTTCCATTCCTTTTGACAAGGAAAAAGTTCGAGCTTTTATCTTGAAATACTCTGTCCAGGATTTACTAGTGCAAGTGGCAGAAGAAAGAGGCTTGGATGTTGATAAGCTCAATCAAGTCCGTGCTCATAGCTTGGCTGAAAAGAATGCCCAGGTCATCTTGATGCCAGGTGCGCTTGAAGTCTTATCTTGGGCAAATCAGCAAGGAATTCAGCAATTTGTATACACCCACAAAAGCGATAATGCCTTGACTATTTTACGAGATTTGGGCTTGGATGTTTGTTTCACAGAAATTTTGACAAGCCAGAGCGGTTTTGCTCGTAAACCAAGTCCAGAAGCAGCGACCTACCTTATCAGCAAGTACCATTTAAAACCAGAGCGCACCTATTACATAGGAGATCGCCTTTTGGATATAGAATTTGCACTAAATAGTGGAATAAAGAGTCTGAATTTTTTTAGTTGTAATAAAGAAGGAAACCAACAAATAAGAGCATTAGAGGATATTATCACTCTCTTGAGCAATCAATGATGTCTGGAGCAATATGTCAGCTTTATGACAAAAATCTAACAAACTATTTCAATCAATGTGGTTTGTTACAGAGTCTAAACAGTTTTGTTAAATAGCCTCAAAAGGGCTTTTTTTCTCTTTTCTTTATGTTATGATAGACATGTACTACATTGAAAAAGGAGTTTGAATAGTATGAAGAAACGAATTATTTTGGCATCAACGGTAGCTTTATCAATTGCCCCTGCCTTGGCAGCTCAAGCAGAAGAAGTTGTATGGTCACCACGTACAGTTGAGCAAATTCAAAACGATGTTGCTAAAAACGAAAATAAAACAAGTTATACAATTAAGTATGGAGACACCTTAAGCACGATTGCAGAAGCTTTGGGAGTAGACTTAAACGTCCTTGCAAACTTAAACAAAATTACGAATATTGACTTGATTTTCCCAGACACTGTACTGACTACAATTGTTAATGAACAAGAAGAAGTAACAGGGGTTGAGGTCTATACACCAGAAGAAGTAGGTTCTGATGTAGCAAGTGCAACAGCAGATTTGAAAAAGAACCAAGTAATCGTAGATGACCAAACTGTACAAGTTGAAGATTTGACTAAACCAGTAGCAGAAACAGAAACTGTAGTTGAAGCAGCAACTCCACAAGCTGATGTAGAAGCTGAAGTGACTTCAACTGTAGCAGCTGAAGTCGTAGCTCCAGTAGAAGAAACAGTTACTGCAGCAACAACAGTTCAACCAGTAACTGAAACAACGACTGTTGCGCAAGAACCAGTAGCAGAAACAACGACTGTAGCTGAGCCAGCAACAACAGAAGCTGAACCAGTAACAACAACTTATCAGGCAGAACCAAGCCAAGCTTCATCGCCAACTTATGCGGCACCAGCGGCTCCTGATTATGCAACTATTGCAGCTACAAAATCTGAAAATGCAGGTCTTCAACCACAAACAGCTGCTTTCAAAGAGGAAGTTGCCAAGTTATATGGTATCACGTCATTTAGTGGTTACCGTCCAGGAGATCCAGGTGACCACGGAAAAGGTCTAGCGATTGACTTCATGGTTCCAGTTAGCTCAGCTCTTGGAGATCAGGTTGCTGAGTATGCGATTCAGAACATGGCTAGCCGTGGAATCAGTTATGTTATCTGGAAACAACGTTTCTATGCACCATTCCCAAGTAAATATGGACCAGCCTACACTTGGAATCCAATGCCAGACCGTGGAAGCGTAACAGAAAACCACTATGACCACGTTCACGTATCTATGAACTAATAAGATAAGAGAAGTAGGGGACTAATTCAGTTTCCTCTTCTTTTTTATTTTCAAATTCTTAGGTAGCAAAGATAAACTCCAGACATAAAATTTGGAAATATAGTTGTTTGGGATTGTGGCTAGCAGATAAATTTAACGGATTGAGCAAAATAGTTGCGTTTTTAACCTGTTTGCATTATACTTGATAAGTCAATAGTTGATAAATCAAATATTAACAAGGGAATAGAAATGACAGAAATAAATGAATTACTCTATCAGCTCCACTTAGTAGATCAGACGATTACTCAACTTTTTGAGAAACAATTGGGAATTAGTTTGACCCGCTATCAAATTCTGCAGTTTTTATTGCAAAAGTCACCGTGTAACCAAACTGCCGTTCAAGAGAAGTTACAGATTGACCAAGCAGCTTTGACCCGACATTTTAAGGTATTAGAGTCAGAGGGCTATGTCAGCCGTAAGCGTAATCCAGTCAATCAGCGGGAAGTCCTAGTTGAATTAACCCAAGAGGCTAAGAATCAACTCTTGGTCAATCCACCTAAATATCACTTGAAAGTGAAGGGACAGATGGAAAACATCTTATCGACTGGTGAGCAGAAAGAGCTGATAACTCTACTGACCAAACTAGTGTCAAGTCTAGAAAAAATAGAATTTTAAGGAGAAATCAATGTCACTCATTACTACTATACTAGCAACTATTGTTGCCTTGGAACATTTTTATATTTTTTATTTGGAGAGTATCGCAACCCAATCAGATGCAACCAGCCGAGTTTTTAATATGGATAAGGAAGAGTTGACTCGACCATCTGTAGCCTCACTGTTTAAAAATCAAGGAATCTATAATGCCTTGATTGGGGTGTTTCTTATCTATGGGATTTATTTCTCGCATAGCTTAGAAATCGTAACAATCTTTGTTTTATTTGTTATAGGAGCAGCGACTTATGGTGCCTTAACAGCAGATAAAAAGATTATTCTAAAGCAGGGAGGCCCAGCAATTGTAACCTTACTAAGTATCCTTTTCTTAAGATAAAAAACCAGCACTTTCTATGAAGGTGCTGGTTGTTAATATTTCACATTAAACTTTTCTGCGTTTGATTTCAAGTAACCTTTGATAGAAGAAGATTTGATTGCTATAAATATATGGGTATATAGAAAAACTTGCAATGCCAAAGCTGATCCAGATGAGGAAATACCAAGGTAGGAGCTGTAAATCAAGCACAAATCGTTGGAATTTGTAGCCTTTCATAAGAAAGCGGCTGGTTTCAAGTGTACGACTTGGTTTGGCAATTCCTATTGCTAGAGTGTCGCAAAGTAGTAGTTCTACTTGGGAGTATGCATAGTATTGAGGAAGATAAAGAGCGGTCCCTATAAGTATCAGAAAGACACTGCCAAAAAAATAAAGTGCAAAAGTAAGCAGAAACTGTTCAATATCTGGATTTGTAAGATCGACAGATGGAAATTCAGGATGAAGTTCCACAAATTTTCGAGCCATTAGATTGCTGTAAAAAAGATAGTAAACTCCAAGTAGATTGGGTAGGCTCCATAAAAAGAGGTAGAAACGTTTCAGTAGAAGAGTCAGGAAAGTTTGAGTAAAGAAACGGTTATCAAACAATGCTAAACTATCCTTGAAAGAAAGTTCTGTCTCAGGAACTCTGAATAGACTGAGAGTTGTAAAAAGAGCACCAATTAAGATAATGGAGCTTGCAAAGCCAAAGACTAGAGGAAAGAGGGAGGATTGAATTACCGTTATCAAAAAACTGAAAAAGGATTGCTCCAGAATTTCTTCATTAAGTAATGATAAGGGGCTTATAAAGCTAGAGATAATCAAAAGGATGCTTGGCAATAAATAGACGAGCATCAGTCTAGGATGTTCTGCTGGGAACTGTCGTGCTTGTTGACGGACTTCTTTTAAATCAATCTTTGGATATTTCATGCTTTCATTATACCATAGTTCGTGACAGTTCCTGTTTTTTTTGATAGAATCATACAGTATGCCCTTGGGTGCAGAGTAAGGACTGGGACTGTTTTTCCCGGTTTCGGAGGTAAAAAATGTCAGAATCACCAATCAAATATCGATTAATTAAGAAAGAAAAACATACAGGAGCTCGTCTGGGAGAAATTATCACACCGCATGGAACTTTCCCAACGCCCATGTTTATGCCAGTTGGTACACAAGCAACTGTCAAAACTCAGTCTCCAGAAGAGTTGAAAGAGATGGGTTCAGGAATTATCCTTTCTAACACTTATCATTTGTGGCTTCGCCCTGGGGATGAACTGATTGCTAGAGCTGGTGGTCTTCACAAGTTCATGAATTGGGATCAACCGATTTTAACGGATAGCGGTGGATTCCAAGTATATTCCCTAGCAGACAGCCGTAATATTACAGAAGAAGGGGTAACCTTCAAGAACCACCTCAACGGTTCTAAAATGTTTCTATCACCTGAAAAAGCTATTTCTATCCAGAACAATCTAGGCTCAGACATTATGATGTCTTTCGATGAGTGTCCGCAGTTCTATCAACCTTATGACTATGTGAAAAAGTCCATTGAACGGACGAGTCGTTGGGCAGAGCGTGGTTTAAAGGCTCACCGTCGTCCACATGACCAAGGTTTATTTGGGATTGTACAGGGAGCAGGTTTTGAAGACCTTCGTCGTCAATCAGCTCAAGATCTTGTAAGTATGGATTTTCCTGGTTACTCTATTGGTGGCTTAGCAGTGGGTGAAACTCACGAAGAGATGAATGCAGTCTTGGACTTCACCACTCAACTTCTTCCTGAAGATAAGCCTCGTTACTTGATGGGAGTGGGAGCGCCGGATAGCTTGATTGATGGGGTCATTCGTGGTGTAGATATGTTCGACTGTGTCTTGCCGACTCGTATTGCACGTAATGGTACTTGTATGACCAGCCAAGGTCGTTTGGTTATCAAGAATGCCCAGTTTGCGGAGGATTTCACACCACTTGATCACGAGTGTGATTGTTACACTTGTAAGAACTATACTCGTGCTTATCTTCGCCACTTGCTTAAGGCAGATGAGACCTTTGGTATCCGTTTGACAAGCTACCATAATCTATACTTCTTGCTTAATCTGATGAAACAGGTTCGTCAAGCTATTATGGATGATAATCTTTTGGAATTCCGTGAACATTTTGTTGAAAAATATGGCTATAATAAATCTGGACGCAATTTCTAACATTTATTGATAATAAAGCTAAAATCCTAAGGTTTCTCTTAGGATTTTTATCTTTTTTTTGATAAAATAAATGTATTATGGAATGAAAATTAGAAGACTTTTATGCTTCTGATAAATGGAGAATAAACTCGTATGCGTATTAAATGGTTTTCCTTGATTAGGATTACAGGTCTACTCTTGGTGCTCTTGTACCATTTCTTTCAGACGATTTTCCCAGGGGGATTCTTTGGTGTGGATGTCTTTTTCACTTTCTCAGGTTTCCTTATCACCTCACTATTGTTAGAGGAGTTTAGCCAAAAAGGGGAAATTGATATCATAGGTTTTTTCAGGAGACGCTTTTATCGAATATTTCCTCCTGTTGTGATGATGGTACTTGTCATCATGCCTTTTACCTTGATGGTTCGACAAGATTATATAGCTGGAATTGGTGCTCAAATTGCAGGAGTTCTTGGCTTTATGACCAACTTCTATGAAATGTTGACGGGTGGAAGCTATGAATCACAATTTATCCCTCATCTCTTTGTTCACAACTGGAGTTTGGCAGTTGAAGTTCACTATTATATTTTGTGGGGATTAGCAGTTTGGTTTCTGTCTAAACGCTATAAGACCAGCGGCCAGTTACGAGCTACAGTCTTTATCCTCTCATCTGCTGCCTTTCTGATTAGTTTTCTTTCCATGTTCATTGGTAGTTTTATCGTAAGTTCATACTCTACAGTTTACTTTTCTAGTTTTACGCATGTCTATCCTTTCTTTTTAGGTAGTGTGTTGGCAACTATAGTAGGAGTTCGTCAAACAACACCAATTCTAAAACGATTAAATAAGCTTTTAGATTTGAAGCAAACCTTGCTAGTTTTTGCGGGAGGTCTAGGAGTATTGCTCTTACTAACGTTCTTTGTCAAGTTTACTTCCCTATTTACTTATTTGCTAGGTTTCTTGCTAGCAAGTCTAGCAACACTTGTTATGATAGTAGCGACTCGCCTTTTGCATGAGAAAACAGAGTCTATTGAAGAGCCTAAAATCGTCAGCTTTTTAGCAGACACTAGCTATGCAGTCTATCTATTTCATTGGCCCTTCTATATTATTTTCTCTCAGCTAATGGGAAATCTATTAGCAGTTATCCTAACAACGATCTTCTCGTATCTTTTTGCGACACTATCTTTCTACGTGATTGAGCCTTTAATTGCAGGAAAGTCGACTTGGCTTTTGGAAAAAGCAAAAGAGATTCCGCATATTAAGCCTATTTTCGCTGGGAGCATTGGAGTGCTTGGGTTAATCACGCTGATTGTAGTGATATTAGCTCCACAAGTTGGTGCCTTTGAAACAGACTTGACTGTTAATGGGCTTAAACAAGCTCAAACAAGTCTAGCTCGAACCAAGACGATGGCAGATCAAGAAGAAGCAAGTCGATACAATATTGCTGAAGGTGTATCCATTATTGGGGACTCTGTAACCTTGAGAGCAACTCCTGGTTTACAAGAAGTTTTACCTGATGCTCAGACAGATGCGCAAGTTAGTCGAAATACTAAACAAGCAAGTGCTATCATGCTATATAATAGCCAAAATAAAGCTTTGCCTAAAATTGTAGTAGTTGCTACGGGAGTCAATAATCCTGAGGATTATAAAGCAGATCTTGATATCTTGATTTCGAATTTGCCAAAAGGACATCAGCTTGTCCTTGTGACTCCATATGAGGGTGATACAAGTCAAGAAACTCAGCCGTATGTTGAAAAATATGCAAGCTATGCTCGTGAAGTGGCTCAACAATACCCATATGTTGAGATTGCCGACTGGAACCAAGTGTCTAAAGACAATCCAGACATTTGGAAAGGTACTGACCAGGTTCATTTTGGTAAAGACAATACTAAATTAGAAGAAGGTGCCAAGCTATATGCAGAAACAATTGTTTCTGCTATCAAAGCTCTTGAAGATAAGCCGGTCAAATCAAAATAATTACTTGTAAGCAGAGATAATCATCTCTGCTTTTTTAGAGTCAATGAAGGAGACAATAAACTAATATAGCATTTGTGAAAAAACTTGCCAACTTTTTGGAATTATGAGAAAATAGAGAATATTTATCAGGTGGAGGAACTGCTATGAGAGACGATATCAAGATCAATGACCGTGCTCTAGCCTTGGAAAATCAGATTATTGAAAAACTAGAAAAAGTATATGATACTGATGTAGAGCTAGATGTATACAATCTTGGATTGATTTACGAGATTGACTTGGACGAAAACGGACTTTGTACAATAGTCATGACATTTACAGATACCGCTTGTGACTGTGCAGAAAGTTTACCAATCGAGATTGTTGCAGGCTTAAAGGAGGTTGATGGAATTAATGATGTCAAGGTTGAGGTAACCTGGTCTCCTGCATGGAAAATCACACGTATTAGCCGCTATGGACGTATTGCCTTAGGGCTACCCCCGCGTTAAATAATAGAGAGATATGGGATGAATTATGAATCGGGATTAAAGACCCGATTTGTATTTTCCTTTTTTTGTTTATTTAATTTTATACAATAAACAAAAATTTTTGTTAAGACTAGCCACTTCCTTCAAAAAAATGTTATTATAGTAGGAGTGAATATAATAAAAAGGATAAGGTAGAATAGATATGAAATTATCTGTGGTAATTCCGTTTTATAACGAAGAAAATATGATTCAGAAAATGTATGATGAATTGGTTAAAGAAATCAATCAAATCACAAAGGCGGAATTTGAAATTATTTTTATTAATGACGGTAGTAAGGATCGCACTTTTGAACGTATGTTAGCCATCGCAGCTGGCGATTCACGTGTTAAATATATCAGCTTCAGTCGAAATTTTGGGAAAGAAGCTGGAACTATTGCAGGACTAGAATACGCAACAGGAGAAGCAGTGATTCTAATGGATGGAGATTTGCAACATCCACCAGCAATGCTTCCACAAATGATTGAAGCTTATGAGCAAGGATACGATGTCGTAAGTGCTCGTCGTACACGTACAGGCGAAAAACCTCACCGTACTTTTTTAGCCAAACATTTTTATAAACTTGCTAATAAAATGATGGATATCGAGCTAATGGACGGAGTCTCTGAATTCCGATTGTTTAGCCGTAAAGTTGTAAACGCCATTATTTCTATGCAAGAATACAATCGTTTTTCTAAAGGGATTTTTGCTTGGATTGGTTTTAACGAAAAAGTTATCGAATATGAAAACCAAGTACGTACAGTCGGTGAAACCAAATACTCATTGAAGTTCTCGTTGAACTATGCGATTCAAGGGATTTTATCATTCAACGATAAACCTCTTCGTATGTGTATTAATTTTGGTTTATTCTGCCTAGTAATTTCATTGGTTTATGTTCTTTGGACCTTTATCCAATACCTCGTAGTACCAGATTCACTCGTGAGTGGATACTTTACTACAATCTTCTCAGTAGTTCTCTTCGGTGGAATTCAATTGATTTCTATTGGGGTACTCGGAGAATACATCGGTAAGATTTATTATGAAGTGAAGAAACGTCCACATTATCTTGTCGACCAAACGAACATTACCGTGAAAGGAGAGCAAAATGACAACTAAGAAAAAAGTCTATCTAGCAAGTTTTATTGCGCCTATGGCCATCATGTTTGTGGTTTGGGCTATTGATGGCTTCTTTCCTTTCGGGACAAAGTCACTCATGGCAGTTGACTTTAATGCTCAGTATATTGGCTTATATGCTTATTTCAAACATTTATTTTTAAATGGCGATTGGAGTAGTTTTTTCTACTCTTTCTCTAAATCCATTGGAGGTGGGATGTTAGGGATTTGGGGCTTCAACTTGTTGAGTCCGTTTAACTTCCTGTTTCTACTATTTTCTGAGGAAAATTTCCAATGGGTGGTGCCTATCGTTATTGCCTTACGTTATGGAGCGATGGGATTAACCATGGCACATTTCTTGGTAAAACGTTATGATGGATTAAAGAACAAAGCCTACTTGGTTCCAATCGTCGCTACCATTTATGCATTAAATGGATTTAATGTTAGCTATCAAATGAACCCAATTTTCTATGATGGAATGGTTATGCTTCCGTTGGTTTTAATTGGGGTTGAACAAGTATTGGATAACAAGTCTCCAAAAGGCTACATTGGCATGCTTGCCTTATCTCTCTTTGTACAATTTTACATGGGTTATATGACCTGCATTTTTGTGGTCATTTATGCTTTGTTCTACATTATTCGTTCAGAGAACTTACGAAATAAAAAAGTTATTCTAACAAGACTGGGTAAATTAGCTGCCGCATCTATACTAGCTGTTGGTATAGTATCAGCTGTTTTGCTCCCAATTCTTATTAGTTTAGTGTCAACAAAGGGTGGTTTACAGAGCTCGCTTAAATTTGAATGGAAGTTACAGATTAACCCGTTTGAAATTTTAGCAAAACTCTTCTTAGGAGCTTTTGATAATACTTCTTGGCCAGCTGGTCCTAACTTGCCGAATATATATGTGGCTAGCTTTGGTATACTAGGAACACTTTATTACTTTATTTCTAGTAAGATTTCCAAATGGAGTAAAATTGCAGCGAGCTTTGTTCTCGTAGTGTTTTTGATTTCTTGTGCCCATGAATTCACAAGTAAGTTGTGGCATATGGGACAAAATCCTGCTGGATTTTTCTATCGCTTCTCATGGATTATTGCTTTCTTTTTAGTTTATTTGGCTTATCTAAGTCTACGAGAAGTGGAGAAATTTACTAAAAGAGAAGCTAGCTTCCTACTGATTAGCGGTACAGTTATCTTTTCTATTGTACAGTTACAACAACATTCTTTCTTAACAGTTTGGCAACGTCTTGCTACTATTTTTATTTTTGTGGCTTTGCTTGCAGCCTTATTCTATCCTAAAGTGAAACACTCTTGTATGATTATTGCTGCTTTGACTGTGGTTGAGTTAACAGCTAATGCAGCGCTTGTTCAATCAAGAGTTGGGTATACAGATGCCTATAAGTATCACGATGCAGTTTTACAATTAAAGGAAGCGATTAATCCAATTAGACCTGACCACAGTGATTTTTACAGAATTAATAAATCATTTAATCTAAGTAAGAATGATCCATTTATGGTGGACTATCCAGGGCTATCGGTCTTCAGTTCCAACTTGGAAAATAGTACACGTGACTTATTTGACCGTTTAGGAAATAACGGAATTAACGCAACGACCTACTATCAAGGAACTCCGTTCCAAGATGCTCTCTTCTCAGTAAAATACCTAGTGACTCCAAAACCGGTGACTAAAGAGGACTATCCTGATACGTCCAAACTGTATGTATTCGGAAACATGGTAACGCGTAAAGATATTACGACAAAAGAACCTGTTTATGAAGCTGCTAGAACAAAGACATTTGAGACAGGTTTGATTTTGCCAATTGCTTACGGTGTTAATGATGAAACGGTGAATCTAAAATTAGAGAACCATCAACCGATTCAAAATCAAAATAAGATAGTACAAGCAATGGGAGCAACGAGCGATTATTATTTAGATATATTAGCAGCAAATGAATTGAAATTGGATAATATGGAAGTTGTAGATCCATCTAAACCGGAAACCTATAGGCGTATTGATTCTTCAAAACCAGGAACGATTACCTATCATTTAGTTCCTCAATCTGCTGAGGATTATTGGGTAGCAATTCCGCAAAAATTATCTCATACAGATAAAAATAAAGTTCGTGTCATGTTAAATGGCAAAAATTATGAATTCCAAGATAAATTCCAACAAACACAGTTCATCCAGATTGCGCATAATTCTGCTGGCCAACCTGTAGATTTAACGATTGAAATTGATTCGGATAATGAGTATAATTTATCTGGATTGCGCTTGGCTCGTTCTAATAGTGCATTAGCAAATCGTATCATTCAAGAACGTCAGCTGCAAGGAATAAAATTAACGCATTGGAATAATCGTAGTTTTAAAGGAACAGTTAATATAACTGATGATAGTACTTGGATGATGACCAGTATTCCATATGAAAAAGGTTGGACTGTTAAAGTAGATGGAAAAGTAGTTGAAACTGCTAAAGTTTGGGATAGCCTGTTGGCATATAAAATTACGCCAGGTGAACATACAATCGAAATCAGTTATTTGCCAAACGGGTTTGTTGCAGGTTTTGTAATTTCAATCTTATCAACCTCTCTTTATGGATTTGCAATTTATAAAAAATGGATTTAATTTAGTAGGAGTAGACTATAATGAAAATTTCAAAAATGAATTTAAAATTTAGTTCGCTATTCTGTGTTCCATTTATGGGTATGTTAGGAGTCTTCCTTTGTTTAGGGTTGACTCCCTTTTCAGAAAAGTCGGTTCAGAATGGAGATTTCTTTTTGCAGTATTTCCCACTCTATATCGGATTACATAAACTATTTTGGAACGGCGATTTTAGCGGTCTGTTTTGGTCCTTCTCTAAATCCCTAGGAGGAGCAATGCCGAGTGTATGGGGCTTTAATAGTTTGAGTCCATTCACATTTTTATACGTAATTTTCCCAATTTCGACCTTTCATATTTTGACTTATGTGATTCCACTTATTCGTTTTGGAGTAATGGGAGTGGCGTTTGGATATTTTCTTGAGAAGAAATATCAGGGTATTAGCAAAAATTATTGGCTTTCATTAGGCTTATCAACATCGTATGCACTTAGTGGATTTATTGTTTCTCAGCATTTCAATCCTAACTTTTTAGATAATCTAGTTTATGTCCCTTTCATTCTTCTTGGTATTGAAGAAATTGTAGAAGGAAAACGATCGTTTAAATTACCTATTTTCCTTGCCGTCAGCTTGATTACGAATTTCTACACAGGCTATATGATGTGCCTTTTTGTGGTCCTCTATACATTCTATGTTGTTTTTTCAAAGAAAGCTTCCTTGAAAGACTACCTATTGTTAATCGGAAGGGTTGCTTTGTTTGCAATGATTGGAATAGGACTAGCAATGTTCTGGCTGCTACCAGTCTTTGGTGCCTTGGTAGAGAGTAAGGCAAGTGCAGGAAGTACATTTGAATGGTCTTCTAAAATCGTAAATGATCTTATAACTTTTCCTCAAAAATTCATTTTAGGTTCTTTTAGTCATAAAGAGTGGGGCGACTCAAAAGCCTTACCTCACCTTTTCATTGGTAGTTTAGGCCTCTTTGGACTGTTTGTTTTCTATGTAAAAAAAGAAATTTCTCTTCGTAGTAAATTATCTGCAACATTTGTTTTGTTAATCTTACTACTTTCCTTCAATATTCAAGGCTTTGATCAGATTTGGCATATGGGGCAACGTCCGGTCGGTTTCTATTTTAGAAATTCTTGGGTTGCAAATGCCTTTATGTTGGTTTTGGCTTCCGAAAGTTTGATGAAGTGGAAAAATAGCTTCCGCTTTAATGAGTTCTTGGTAGCTCTTCTAGGTTTTGGGTCAATTTTATTGTTCTCAATACTTGCTACACTTTCTTATGTAGAAACATCACAGAAAATTCTTGCATTCATTATTTATAGTATCGTTTTATGTGCATTTTTTCTTACAAAGGTGGATTTTTCTCGAAGACTACAAGTAGTTACAGGAGTTGTTATTGTAGAATTACTATTGGGTGCGTTTATTGGACTGAAGAGAGTACCATATTTCTTTTTTAATTCTAGTTTGAAGATTCAAATGGAGTATGCAATTGCTTTTGATGAAGAAGGTTACAGTAAATCAGATCAATTTACACGTATGGAGATGCATAAGGGTTTGTCGCATGCCAATTTCCCGATTGCTCATAATTATAATGGAGCCTCTCACTTTACATCGAGTTTAGAGCATACATTGATTGAAGAATTTAGTCACTTAGGACTTCCTGCCTCTCAATCAATTGTAAACTATACAGGGCGAAATATCATTTTAGATTCTATGTTTGGTTTTTCTCGTTTTATGATGGATGGAGATGAGAAAAGGATCTTTGCGGATGTTCGTGATTTATATACTAAAGAAGGGACGCTCAAGCACTATTTTGTGTATCAAAATCCATATGCTCTTTCCTTGGGTTATCTGACAAATAAGGATCTTGCAACAAATGTAAGTTTTGAAAAGAACAAACCTGTTAATAATTTAAATCAGTTGTTACAAGTTGTGGGGATTTCTGAGAAAGAAGGTCTTAAAGAAGTAAGTGTATCAGAAGCCCATGTTGAAAATTTAACGAAGAATGGAGACAAATATACAATTACGCAAGAGGGTACTCCGGTAAAAATTGAATGGCAATTATCTCTTGAACCCAATAAGTTGTACTTTGTTGAAATTCCAGAAAGACAAGCCGGTTCAGTCATTCAGTCAAAAGTGTTGGTAGATGGATTAAGTTATCCTTATGAAAATCGATTCCGAGAAAATCAACTATGGGTGGCTGGAAATGGCAACTTAAACAAAACGCTCACATTTACAATTGATGAAGGAAAAGCAAAAGAATGGGATCTTCGAGGTTTTAAATTCTATTCAATCGATATACCGACCCTAACCAATGCATTGACTCAGTTTAAAAAAGCAAATGATATCACCATTGATTCTTATTCAAATTCAACGGTGAAAGCTCACGTCAATGTTACAAATAGTGAAGAATCCTTTGCGACCTTTACTATTCCATACCACTCAGGTTGGAGTGTAACAGTAGATGGTCAAAATCAAGAAGTTCAAAAATCTCTTGGTTTCTTTATGGGTGTTTCACTAACTGAAGGAGAACACGAGATTGTATGGAGTTATAGCCCACCAGGGTTAAACACTGGAATAGTGCTTTCAATAACTTCTCTTATCGTGCTCATTTACTTGTGGAAAAAGCAAAAAGTGGAGTAGATAACATGCTTTGTTGCCTATTCCACTAAAAAAGGATGAAGTTCATAAGAACTTCATCCTTTTTGTGTGCCTATTATATTAGACTGTAATAAGGAAATTCTTTATAGAATAATATGAGAGCTTATTTTTTACCAGATTGTTCCATATTCCAAAAGTCTGTAACGGCACCACGTGATGCAGAAGATACGGTATGGGCATATTTACCGAGGACACCACGGCTATAAAGTGGTGGCAAGGTTGTTTCTGCCTTGCGTTTTTCAAGCTCTTCATCGGATACTGCCATGGAAATTTCTTTAGTATCTTGGTCAACCGTAACGATATCTCCTGTACGAAGGTAGGCAATTGGTCCTCCATCCTGAGCTTCAGGAGCGATATGTCCGACAACCAGACCATAAGTTCCACCAGAGAAGCGTCCGTCTGTCAAGAGGGCAACCTTGTCTCCTTGACCTTTACCAACGATCATTGATGAAAGTGATAGCATTTCAGGCATACCAGGACCACCCTTAGGTCCAACGAACCGAACCACGACTACATCGCCATCAACGATTTCATCTGTCAAGACTGCTTGGATAGCATCTTCTTCAGAGTCGAAGACCTTAGCTGGACCAACGTGACGACGAACCTTAACACCTGACACCTTGGCAACTGCACCGTCAGGAGCAAGATTACCGTTCAAGATGATAAGCGGACCGTCCGCACGTTTAGGATTTTCAAGTGGCATGATGACTTTTTGACCTGGAGTAAGATCTGCAAAGTCAGCTAAGTTTTCAGCGACAGTTTTACCAGTACATGTGATGCGGTCTCCATGAAGGAATCCATTCGCCAACAAGTACTTCATAACCGCAGGCACACCACCAACTTCGTAAAGGTCTTGGAAGACATACTGACCAGAAGGTTTCAAATCGGCCAAGTGAGGCACACGTTCTTGGATCGTATTAAAGTCCTCGAGTGACAAGTCAACATTAGCTGCGTGGGCAATAGCAAGCAAGTGAAGAGTGGCATTTGTAGAACCACCCAGAGCCATAGTAACAGTGATTGCATCTTCAAAGGCTTCGCGAGTCAAGATATCTGATGGTTTGATACCAAGTTCAAGCATTTTGACTACAGCACGTCCAGCTGCTTCGATGTCTTCTTTCTTATCAGCAGATTCAGCTGGGTGAGAAGAAGAGCCAGGCAAACTCATACCTAGAACTTCGATAGCAGTCGCCATGGTGTTGGCAGTATACATACCACCACAACCACCAGGTCCAGGGCAGGCGTTACATTCAAGACGTTTGACGTCTTCAGCCGTCATATCACCGTGGTTCCACTTACCGATCCCTTCAAACACAGAAACCAAGTCGATGTCTTTGCCATCCAGTTTTCCAGGGGCGATAGTACCACCGTAAGCGAAAATGGCTGGGATATTCATATTGGCAATGGCAATCATGGAACCAGGCATGTTCTTGTCACAACCCCCGATAGCTACAAAGGCATCTACGTTATGACCACCCATAGCAGCTTCGATTGAGTCTGCGATGATATCACGTGACGTTAGGGAGAAGCGCATACCCGGCGTTCCCATGGCAATCCCGTCGGCTACGGTAATGGTTCCAAACTGCACAGGCCAAGCACCAGCAGATTTGACACCTTCTTTAGCCAATTTCCCAAAGTCATGTAAGTGAATATTACACGGTGTGTTTTCTGCCCAAGTCGAAATCACTCCCACAATCGGTGTTTCAAAGTCCTTATCTGTCATACCAGTCGCACGAAGCATGGCACGGTTAGGTGATTTTACCATGCTGTCATAGATGCTGCTGCGGTGACGTTTATCTAATTCTGTCATTCAAGTCCCTCCCGTTTCAGTTTGTTCCATTATAGCACAATTTTCATATGAATAACAGAAGAAAATTTTTAAATTTTCAGACAATTCAACAGTGTACGATAAAAAAATACAACTTTTTTTGTCAAGTAACTTTACTTTACAAAAAAGTTTTGATATACTATTAAAGTTGATGAAAATCAAACCTAACTGAATTATATCTTAAAAGGAGAAATCAAAATGGCAGTACCTGCACGTCGCACTTCAAAAGCGAAGAAAAACAAACGTCGTACACACTACAAAGTAACAGCTCCATCTGTAAACTTTGACGAAACTACTGGAGATTACTCACGTTCTCACCGTGTATCACTTAAAGGATACTACAAAGGACGTAAGATCGCTAAAGCTGCATCAGCTGAATAATAGAAGGGAGATACCATGCGCGTAAATATTACACTTGAACACAAAGAATCTGGTGAACGCTTGTACCTTACTTCTAAAAACAAACGTAACACTCCAGACCGTCTTCAATTGAAGAAATACTCACCAAAACTTCGCAAACACGTTGTGTTTACAGAAGTGAAGTAAGCATTCAATACGAAACAATACATAAGAAAAACGCTGATTTCAAGCGTTTTTTCTTTTTTCAATTTCAATACATTTCACTATATTTCAGTCCAAACTCTACCTTTTTCTCTACCTTTTTTAGATAAATATATCATCTGGATATTGAAGTTAAGCCCTGCTATCATTTCGATGGCAGGGCTTTTTAATGTTTGGTACACTACCTTCTTATCTATATTTTGATGGAGCTGAAGTTGACATCTACAAAGTTTAATGTTAAAATACATTCAAAAATATATTTGAATGAGGTGTTTTATGGTTCAAAATATTGTTACTTCAATAATCCTGTATTCTGGGACAGCCGTAGACTTACTTATTATCCTAATGTTATTTTTTGCCAAAAGAAAAAGCAGAAAAGACATCATTAACATCTATTTAGGACAATTTCTAGGCTCTGTTAGTCTAATATTGCTAAGTTTACTTTTTGCATTTGTCTTAAATTATATTCCTAGTAAAGAGATTTTAGGTTTGCTCGGTTTGATTCCAATTTTCCTAGGACTCAAAGTTTTGCTTTTAGGAGATTCTGATGGAGAAACTATTGCAAAAGATGGTTTGCGCAAAGATGATAAAAACCTGATTTTTCTAGTCGCTATGATTACTTTTGCAAGTTGTGGTGCTGACAATATTGGTGTTTTTGTCCCATATTTTATTACCTTAAATTTAGCGAATTTGATAGTGGCTTTACTTACTTTTCTAGTCATGATTTATCTCTTGGTTTTTTCTGCACAAAAATTGGCACAAGTCCCTTCTGTTGGAGAAACTTTGGAAAAATATAGCAGATGGTTTATTGCCGTTGTTTATTTAGGATTGGGGATGTATATCCTGATTGAAAACAACAGCTTTAACATACTAAGGACTGTGTTCGGCTAGGAGAAAAAATTATGAAAAAAGATAGTATATGCCAAGTGAATATTATAAATCAACAAAATGTTACAACCGCAACGAACTACCTTGAAAAGGAAAAAGTCCAAAAATCACTTCGTATTTTATCAAAGTTTACCGATAATAAACAGATAAATATCATCTTTTATCTCCTTGCTGTTGAAGAACTCTGTGTCTGTGATATAGCCTGTTTACTAAATCTCAGTATGGCATCTGCCTCCCACCATCTTCGTAAACTAGCCAATCAAAACATCTTGGACACTAGAAGAGAGGGGAAAATTATATATTATTTTATAAAAGATGAGGAAATCAGAGATTTTTTTAATCAACTAGGATAACAACTATTTTTACTACTCTACCATTCACTCTACCTTTTATTATGTAGCATTCTAAAAACATTGATGTACCAATAATTAAAGCATATATTCGTGAGCATACAATTTGTGTGCGCTCTCATATCATGATATACTGAATGTAATCAAAAGACAATTTTTTGATTAAAAGAAGAAAGGAGGCTCATTATGTTGTGGTCCATTATTGTTGGAGGCTTTATCGGTCTCGCTGCAGGAGCAATTACCAAAAAAGGTGGTTCAATGGGAATTATCGCAAATATTTTTGCTGGTTTAATTGGGTCATCCGTCGGCCAATCGCTTTTTGGAACATGGGGACCTTCTCTAGCGGGAATGTCACTTATTCCATCGATTGCTGGTGCGGTGATTGTTGTCGCTGTAGTATCATTCCTTTTGGGTAAAAAAGGTTAACTTTTTACTTAATCATAAACTATAGATTTAAATTTAGTATTGACGGGTAAACCTATAGTTTAGTGCTTTAATTGAAAGGATTTTATATGTCAAAATCAAAGAAAATAGTATTACTTATTTTCTGTATTCTAATATTGACAATTTTCCTTCCTATTTTGATAGATTACCACCAGGTTAGTGATTTAGGGATTCAATTGACTAGCTGGCGACAGACATCATTTGAATATTATCTTGCTAGATATATCTTTTGGGGGCTTCTAGGCCTGTCTATCTTAGTTTTATTATGGATGTTAGTAATCCTGTTTTATCCTAGACAATATCTGGAAATAAAACTTGGAACTAAAGACGATAAATTGAAATTAAAAAATTCAGCTATCGAAGGTTTTGTTCGATGCTTACTGAATGAACATCGCATGATCAAAGATCCCAAAATTCAAGTACATACGAGAAAGAAGAAATGTTTTGTTTATGTAGAAGGTACAGCTGTTCTTTCAGATAACATTGCTAACAAATTTGAACTAGTCCAAAATGAAATAATTCAAGGATTAAAAGAGTTCTTCGGAATTGATCGAGAGGTTAAACTGGAAGTTTCAGTAAAAGAATATGACCCTCAAAAAGCAGCCAAGAAGATTGTTAGTCGTGTAAAGTAAGGAAGTAAAATATGGAATTGTTTAAAAAATACCAATATCCAATTCTATGTGGTATAGCAGGCATTCTTCTAGCTTGCTTCATCTTGTCCTTCGGATTCTTTAAAACACTATTTGTTTTAATTTGTGGGACATTAGGAATTGGATTCGGATACTATATTCAGCAGAATTATTTAAATAAATAAAGGAGTTTTATATGTCAAACGTAGAAAAAAATGTAAATGTAGATACTGAAAAGCAAGATGTAGTTGTTTCTAAAGATGTTCGAGGAGAATTAACTTACGAAAATAAAGTTATTCAAAAAATTATAGGTCTTTCACTAGATAAAGTCCCAGGACTATTACATGTGGATGGCGGCTTCTTCTCAAATCTTACAGAAAAACTCGTCAATACTAACGATGTAACACACGGTGTTAACGTTGAAGTTGGTAAAGAACAAGTAGCAGTTGACTTGAACGTTATTGTGGAATACAGAAAAAACGTTCCAACTCTATATAAGGAAATCAAAGATGTTATCGTATCAGAAGTTGCGAAAATGACTGATCTAGAAGTAGTTGAAGTGAACGTTAATGTTGTTGATATTAAAACTAAAGAACAACATGAAGCAGATTCAGTAAGTCTTCAAGACCGTGTAACTGACGTGGCAGAATCAACAGGTGAGTTTGCGTCAGAACAACTATCTAGAGTGAAAGCTGGAATCGGTTCAGGTGTTGCAGCAGCACAAGAAAAACTTGGTGACGGCGTTGAAACTGTTAAAGATGCTGCAGCCCAAGCTAAACCACGTGTACAATAATTTATAATTTAGAAAAAATAAAAGGAGGACATACATATGTCTACAGAAGAAAAATTCAATCAAGCAGCAGGTGCTATCAAAGAAGGCGTTGGTAAATTGGTAGGCGATAAAGAACTTGAGTTCGAAGGAGCAACAGAAAAAGTTGTTTCTAAAGTTAAAGAAGTTGCTGAAGATGCAAAAGATGCTGTAGAAGGTGTCGTTGAAGGTGTTAAAAATATCCTTCATAAAGACGATGCTAAATAATTAAATTTAGGTAATCTTGCTATTTTTCTTGAAAACACTCCCAGCTAGGGGGTGTTTTTGTCAATGTACATTTATCAGAGACAATATCGCAGCTAACATGGATTGCAATTTTCTAATTTAAACATCTTATAATATAAAATGTAGTAAGAGAAAATCTTACTACATTTTTTGAACTATAAACCTAGTTTACTAAATTAATTCAATCAATATTAACCTCTGGTATCTTTTTCAACTGATTTTAATAGTTTACTTGCAAGATAGGCTAAAAGAATAGAGAAAGCAACTAATAGAATCCAAGCAACTAATAAATTTACTTGTACTTTTGTTGAGGTGCTGAAAAATGATCCTCCCTCTTTAAAGTCAGCTAAGTCTAAAAGCCCATCGAAACTATAACGACTAAGTGTAAAATAAGATAAGAACTGTAAAAAGCCATTTAAGGGGATATTTCCGGCAAAGAGAAATTGAAGGAGAATGACAAAGGGCATTACAGTCATTGCCTTTTCGACATTTTTAACGATTGAAGAGACAAATAGACCTAAAGCATCTGCCGAATAAATGGTTAAAAATATAGTTAGGAAATAGGAGATGAATCGTAAACTATCATTATCCAAGATAGTCTTAAATTCTGAAATCGAGTGGTGATAGAATAAGAATAAAATACTGGAGAAAATAATAGCTTGAATTAGAGAAACAAGGGCTTGGAATAACATGTGAGCGAACATATACGATGACAGATTCATACCCCCTCGGTATTCGTGCTTAATAATATCTCTTTCTTTACAAATCAATGTAATAGAGTTAAAAACCCCTATCCAAATACAAGCACAAACAATAATGAACGAAGTGGATTTCACTTCTGCACCTAAGCCGGTCGAAAATCCGTCTTTTCCTGCTACAATACAAGTAACAAGGGCAATAATAGCAGTACTTATAAAAGAATACCACCCGTTAGAATTTAAAAAATTTCGTTTAAATTTACCCAAATAGATCAAAATTTGTTCTTTATTCGATGCGTAATTCATCTTAATCTCCTCTATATTCTCTATATTTTTCGATGTAGTAATCTGGAGTTTGCTCTACTTCCGATACAACAAGTTCAAGTTGGTTGACATTAAAGAATTTTAGGGTATCTTCTACAGAGCCATAAAAGGCCAGTTTACCGCACGATTCTTCCTCACTTTTAGCGAGAACTAATACTTTATCAAATAATTCTGGTGTTCGATCTGGACTATGTGAGATAACAAAAACAATCTTATTGTCATCTGCGATACTTCTTAAGCTAGCCATAATTGAACGAGCGTTACTGCCATCTACTCCAGAATCTGGTTCATCTAGAACGAATACAACCGGATCTGCGATATACTCAGTAGCAATACTCAATCTTTTTTTCTCTCCGCCGCTTAATTCAGATACCAAGGCCTCTTTTTTCTTTGTTAGTTTGACTGTTTCTAATACTTTTGAAATTTTTTCTTCTAATAAAGCAGAATCCTTGGTAAAGTCTCGTACGAGTTTCATCTCTGCGGCATTTTTTAGAGTCATATAAACACTATCTTTTTCACGATGAAGACTGAATTGGGGTACATTAGCAATCATTCTTCGAACTTTGTCAAATTGATTATAGATGTTTATATTTCCTAATAAGATATCAGCATCCGCTTTTTCTATGCCCATAATTGCATTGATTAGTGTGGTTTTTCCTGCTCCTGAACCACCTAAAATGAGCACGATTTCGCCAGAGGATACTTGAAAGTCAATCTCTGATAATAAAAGCTTCTCTCCTGCGAGACGCTTTCGAATTCGAACAGATAACTGTGTATCTTGTTCAATTCTATTGATATTATCTGCGAGACTCTTTTCTTGACTTTCAGTTAATTCATGTTGAAAAACTAAGGAATTATTATAAACGACGAAGAGTCGATGGTTTATGGATACTAAATCATAGTTATTTAGGTATGTTTTATCCTTAATTAGATGATTATTCAAATAAACCATGTCCCCTAGGGGGTGGACATATATATTCCCATTATCTAGGACTTCAAAATGCTTGTCCACTTTCTCTTCTAGACTTGTGTTGATTTCCTCTTGCTTCCATTCAATATCCTTCTGGTTCATGAGACTAAAAATATAAATAGTATCATCAACACGGAGGTTATCTCGATTATTTAGGTAGTGTTTTTTACCAATATCAATTTTTCTATTGTTTATATAGATGACATCTGTATTACTCTGTAAATAGTAACCAATATGATCTTTTTCTAATGAGATATTCTCATCATCATTCAAAATTTCAGTGATTTCTTTGGTAACAACGCTAGCTTCTTTGAGAACAAAGGTAAATAAGGAAATTGTATGATCTTGAACTTCCTCTCCTTTGTCTAATTTTTCAGAGATAGTTTCTTTTATCCTATCACCTACATGTTTGAAGGTTGATGGCATTTTGAAAGGAATATTTTTATTTTCTTGACCATTGTCTCTATAAATTCTATCGACATACTTTAAGTCCACTTTGGGTTTTGTATTATCTACATGCTCTCCACAAAAAGGACAGAATTTCCAACCGATTCCAATATTTTTGAAACAGCTTGGACATTTTGATCTTACAATATAATCCTTCATTTCGACTCTACTTTACTACTTTTCCACAATTGATGCAAAATTCGAAGCTTTTTGATAGACTTGTTCCGCAATGGGGACAAGAAACCAAATCCTGGCCAGATGAATCAATAGATTTTTGAAGAGAAATCTGTTCTTGAAAGAGCTTAGTGATTTCAGCTATTTCAGTTGAATAGAGAGGATTTTCCTTTATTTCTTCTAAATGTTCTTCAACAAATTTGATGCCTATTAATCTATACAAGTCATTGATTTGATATTGTAGTCCTTGAATTTCCTTTTTCTTGCGAAGGTTTTCTGCATTTTGTTTTCCTTCTGAAATGACAGTACTAGTTGTCTCTTTGACAAGTCTAGCTCCATCTTTCAACTGATCTAAAAAAGCCATTTTTTCTCCTCGACTATGCTTGTTTTAAGTATATATTTCATTTGATTCCAGTATAACACATATGATAATATTATCAAAATTTCTCAATGTTCTAAATTGTAATTTCCATACTGTTATTTTCCAATCTTGGAATCTTGTTCTTATTTTTGAGAGCGCTTGAAATATGTTATAATAGGACTAGATTATTTTTAGGAGGCAAACCGTGGGAAATTTTCTTGAGCTAGTCTTTCATCGTTTCTTTTTAGGAATGATTGTAGCTGCTTATTTCTGGCTATTGACCCTGGCAGGAGGTGTGTTCTTTGGTGTGGCACCAGCTAGCGCAACTATTATGAGTTTATACGCAGAACATGGCTACTCTTATCGTTCTTATCGTTTTAGAGAAACCTGGTCTCTCTATAAGAGCAACTTCATAAAAAGCAACCTGACTTTCTATACATTTTTAATTTTTGGTTTTGTGATTATCTATGGCCTCTATCTTATGATTCAATTGCCAAATCAAACCATTCTACACTTAGCAGCAACTTTTCTAAATTTATTTATCTTAACAATGGTGTTCTTGGCTTATACAGTTTCCTTGAAATTACAGGTTTATTTTGAGTTATCTTACCAAAATACTCTAAAGTTAGCTTTTATTGGAATTTTTATGAGTTTATCTGCCGTGGTTAAAGTGCTATTGGGCAGTGTTTTACTCGGAGTTATTACCTATTACATGCCAGCCCTTTTCTTCTTTGTAGGGATTGGAATGTGGCATTTCTTTATTAGTGATGTATTGGAGCCTGTTTATGAAAGCATTCATGAAAAAATGGCAAGTAAATAAGACAAAACAGTTTCGTCTCCACTCACTTCTTAGAATCTATAGCTTGGTCATGATTGCCATCATTTCCGGTTTTGCTCTATTACTAGCCTATGCAGACTGGGATGCTCGTGAGAAGGAAGCTGATCGAGTAGGTCAGCGGGTTCTAGCAAGGACCATTAGCGAGGTTGAGTACTATTATCGAGAGTCATCTCGTCTTGCTCAGGCTTTGGTAGAGAATCAAGCTAGAATTGAGGGCATTTATAAATACTTTAGCCTCAGTACACCTGATTATTTCTACTGGCAGTTGGAGCGCAAAGCATCGCCCTATATTTCAGTGTCAATTTATGAAAACATCGATGACCTCTATGTTCGTAATGACTTTGTGACGGGGGTTTCGATTGTTTTGCAAGATTCAACGGAGGTCTTTGTATCCAAAAGGGACAACAGAGGTGGATACAAAGTTTTAGCAGAAGATTTTAAGCCGGATGCTGATAGCTTTGCTATCCCTGTATCTGATCCTGTATCTGACCAAGCCTTAGGTGTTATTTATATTTCTATTCAGTCAGAAGTGCTATACAAAGCTGTTGACAATACAAGAGGTACAGTTCCCATAGCTGTAACAATCACCTCACCTTTTGAAACAGACATGTTTCATCTGGGTGAAAAAGGCCCTAATGAAGATTGGCTAGTAGGAATTACCTCTCATGGCTATCAAGTCCAAGTTGCAGTGCCTCAAAGTTATGTCTTGAAGGGGAGTTTAGCAAGTTCAGCTCTTATACTAGGCTTAAGTGCGCTTTTTATCGTTATATTACATATAACTTTGAAAAAAACTTTTTCAGATTATCAAGATCAGGTAGTTGATTTAGTGGATTCGATTCAGGCTATTGCAAAAGGTGAGCAGACCAAGAGAATTGATACGTCTAAAAAGGACCAAGAATTGCTTTTAATTGCTGATACAACAAATGATATGTTGAATCGTCTGGAAAAAAATATCCACGATATTTATCAATTGGAACTTAGTCAGAAGGATGCAAACATGCGAGCTCTCCAAGCTCAGATAAATCCGCACTTTATGTATAACACTCTTGAATTTTTAAGGATGTACGCGGTTATGGAGAGTCAAAATGAACTGGCAGATATTATTTACGAATTTAGCAGCTTACTTCGTAATAATATTTCTGATGAGCGTGAGACTACACTTGAAAAGGAAGTAGAGTTTTGTCGAAAATACAGTTATCTCTGTATGGTTCGCTATCCAAAATCAATTGCCTATGGATTTAAAATTGATCCGAGTATAGAGGAGATGCGGATTCCAAAATTTACCCTACAACCATTGGTGGAAAATTATTTCGCTCATGGAGTGGACCATCGAAGATCCGACAATGTCATTAGTATTAAAGCATTGAAAAAGGATGGATATGTTGAAATTCTAGTGGTGGATAATGGACGTGGGATGTCTGCTGAAAAATTAGCTGAAATTAAAGTTAAATTAGCCAAACGAACTTTCGAACTTAATGAGGATTATAGTAGCGGACGGAAGTCTATCGGTATTGTCAATGTACATGAGCGATTTGTACTTTACTTTGGGGAACGCTACCAGATTAGTGTAGAATCTGGTGAACAAGAAGGCGTACAATATCGAATCACCATTCAAGATGAGGAGAAAGGTTAAAGATTAAACATGTATAAAGTACTATTAGTAGACGATGAGTACATGATTACGGAAGGACTCAAGCGTTTGATTCCTTTCGAAAAATGGGATATGGAAGTCGTCGCGACTGCCAATCATGCTGACGAAGCTTTAGACTATGTTAGAGAACATCCTGTGGATATTGTTATTTCTGACGTTAATATGCCTGACAAAACGGGCCTTGAAATGATACAGGAAATGAAGGACATATTAGCAGACACCTATTATATCCTTCTATCTGGTTATCAGGAATTTGACTATATAAAAAAAGCGATGAACCTCAGCGTTGTCGATTATCTGGTTAAACCAGTTGATAAAGTCGAATTAGGTAATCTACTTGAAAAAATTGCCACTCAACTAGGTGAAAAAGTTGAAGAACCCGTGATCTTAAGTCAGAAACTAGATGAAGAAGCTCTTCTTGCTCACCTATCTCATAAAGAAAACTGGTGGATTGGACTGTCGAAAGACAAGCAGGGTGATTTCCTTATTCCATATTATGTACTCGGACAAGATTGGCAAATTGTATTTGCTGATAGAGAGTTTGAGGGCTTGCTTGTTATACCTTTTGAGAAACCTTACCAAGAGAACTTTGAAAAATGGAAGTTGGATGTAGAGAAGGCTCTCTTCTATGGTTCAGTTAACCTGAATCAATCTGAAAGTCTATTTTCTTATTATG
The DNA here is from genome assembly GCF_027497975.1 of Streptococcus sp. SM5. Taxonomy (NCBI): domain Bacteria; kingdom Bacillati; phylum Bacillota; class Bacilli; order Lactobacillales; family Streptococcaceae; genus Streptococcus; species Streptococcus sp. SM5. Next base: position 140,496 of record NZ_JAJNSC010000007.1, read on the forward strand.
AACCAATCTACCGAGTTATTATCCAAGGAAATCTCCAACAGATTATTGATGAATTGACCTTGCTTGAACGGATTGTGTTAGAGAATACGCCAAGAGTTTCGATCACTAAACAGCTATTTACTCAATTTATTATGGATGTTTTCCATCTTTTTGAACATCTGAAAGCAGATGATATGACAGATATTGTCAAGAGAATACATGTTATTGCACATTTTGAGGAACTAGTTGCATTTACCAAGGAAACCTTGACTTCCTTCTTTGGACAATATCGAATGAATGAAAATGTCGTTAGTGTCTTAGAGGTCATTGGTAGAGACTACCAAAAAGAGCTCTCTCTTAAGGATATTAGTAAGGATCTTTTCATCAATCCAGTTTATCTGGGACAGTTGATTAAAAAGGAAACCAATTCCACATTTGCAGAGCTCCTAAATAAGCAACGGATAAAAGCAGCTCAGCAACTCTTGCTGTCAACCAATGATAGTATCGAGGACATTTGCTATACAGTTGGTTATAGTAACGTAGGTTATTTTTATAAAGTGTTTCGAAAACTTTGCGGCAAGTCTCCGAAGGCCTATCGAAAGCAGATTGAGGTAACCGTATAATAATTGTTTTGCATCTGTAAAAATGCTATAATACTAATAATTATTTTAGGAGGTTATTCTTATGCAAAAGAAACCAATTTATCTCTGGGTTTTACTGATTTTATCAGCCGTACTTTCGGCTTTATCACTATTTGGAGTTTTATCACCAGTTCCTACTGCAGATAGTATGGCTGGACTTGAAACATCAGGAGTAGATACAACTTATGCTCAGGAATTAGTTGCATATACCATTAAAGTAACGGAACATTCTCACTCTGTTTTCAATATTATCTTGGTTATTTTGTCAGCTATCTTGGTTACTGTAGCCTTGGTTTTCTTAGTTCGTCAAAATATCCAATTAGCAAATTATACTTATGTAGCTTATGTTTTGGTTGCTATTGTTGGTTCTATTTATAATTTTATGGGAGTACAGGATGCGCTTTTACTGTTTACTGAACCAAACGTCCGCTTCGGCGCAGAACTTGGTGCCAAAGGGGCTACAATTTTAGGAATTGTGATTAATGTTATTTTTCTAGGCCTTGTATTTTATAAGATATGGCAGCAACAAAAAGAATTAACAGAATCTCAAGAAGAAGAACTCGTCTAAGAGTTGACAAAGGATGACTATCAAGATACAATCTTGGTAGTTATTTTTATGATTCAAGAAAGAGGGAGGGAAAGATGAAAAAAATTTCCTTAGTTTATATCAGTTTGAGTGGGAATACTGAAAGTTTCGTAACACGTTTAAAAACTTATTTGATGGAGCAGTATAAGAATATTGATGTTGAGAAGATTGACATCAAAGAGTTGGTCAAGGAAGAACGAGGATTCTATGAAATGTCAAATCCTTTTGTCACTTTTTTACCAACTTATTTAGAAGGTGGGAATGGTGTTGACAATGGAGATGTGGAAATCTTAACGACACCTGTAGGTGACTTTATCGCTTATGGTGATAATGCCAGTAAATGTTTTGGAGTCGTAGGGTCTGGTAATCGTAATTTCAATAACCAATACTGTCTGACTGCAAAACAATACAGTCAACGCTTTGGTTTTCCAGTCCTAGCCGATTTTGAAATGCGTGGTATGCTGGGAGATATTAAAAAGATTGCAGGCATTATTGCTGAGCTTTATGAACTAGAATCCTTGTAAGAGGATAGAGTTGCTGGGCTAGATTTTTGTCCCATGGATTATAGAATTATTTCAAAAGAGAACAGTTCAAATGAGTAAATTCCTTAGATTTTTCTACCATAAGAAAAGTAAACCAAGTTTTAAAAATATTATGCTATGTAGTGCTTTGTTGCTCTTGGCAATTAGTCTGATGATGTTCTCTGATAAAATTTTTGATGAAAATATAGCACCAGTTGGAACTATGGTATCACTAGGGATTGTTATCTTGGTGGGAATCTTAGCTGTCAGAAATAAATAAAAAAGACTCGAGATGTAAATTCTCGAGTCTTTTCTTATTTGCGAATTTCGTCAACAATTTCTTTTGAAATGGGAATTCCTAAACGGTAACCTTTGTTGATGTAGGCAATGACATCATTAATGTTTTCTATCGTTTGGAGTTTCTCTTCGATAGTTGCACGAAAAGCTTGGTCTTTCAATAGCTGGTCCTGAAGTAGTCTTTGAAGTTTCTCTTTTTCATATTTATTGATAAGAAATAGAAAAACAAGACTGATAACAACTAAGATATAAGCATATTGGCTCATAAAAATTCTCCCTAAGTGATAAAGAAGTAGGTGGTAAGAGAAAAGCGAAGTATCTTTGCCTTTCGAGTGATAATACTGTAAGTGCTAGCTATTTGTTATTTGTTTAGATGAATTAGTAAAGCGTTTAGGCAAGTCGCTTCATTTACGACGTCGTGGTCCCTAAATCGATTATATTTAGGAACCACGACTAGTGAAGCAGTTAGCTAGTCTGCATAAAAGCGGCTAGCGTCCAACAATTAGGAACTTTAGTACCAATTGTTGGTACTGAATCACATCTTCTCTGGTGCCTCTACACCCAGCAAACGAAGGGCTTCTTTAAGGACGACTGCAGTTGCATAGCTAAGGGCTAAGCGACTGTCACGTTCTGGACTTTCATCCAAGATACGAGTGTGGGCATAGTATTTGTTAAAGGCTTGGGCTAAGCTGATTGCAAATTTAGCGATGATAGACGGCTCATAGTTATCAGCTGCACGTTTAATGATACGAGGGAAGTCTTGGATTAGCTTGATGATTTCCCAACTTTCAGCATCGTTCAAACTATAGTTGGCACCTGCTTGAGGTTTGAAATCAGCTTTACGCAAGATTGATTGGATACGAGCATAAGCGTATTGAACATAAGGACCAGTTTCCCCTTCAAAGGATACCATGGCTTCAAGGTCAAAGTCATAGCCATTTGTACGGTCAGTTTTAAGGTCATAGAATTTAATGGCCCCAACTCCAACAGCATGAGCAACTTGGTCTTTGTTTTCAAGTTCAGGATTTTTGGCTTCAATTTGCGCTTTAGCACGGCTGATGGCTTCTGCGACAGTTGGCTCTAGCAAGATAACATTTCCTTTACGAGTAGAAAGTTTTTTCCCTTCCTTTGTTACTAATCCAAACGGAACATGGACAATGTCTTGGCTCCAATCATACCCCATCTCTTGCAAGACAGCCTTGAGTTGTTTGAAGTGAGCAGATTGCTCTTGACCAACAACATAGATTGATTTGGCAAATTGATATTCGTTTTTACGGTAGAGAGCTGCAGCTAGGTCACGTGTGATGTAGAGAGTCGCGCCGTCAGATTTCTTGATAAGAGCTGGGTGTTCAATTCCGTATTTTTCAAGATTCACAACTTGGGCACCTTCTGATTCGACCAAAAGTCCTTTTTCAGCGAGGATATCTACAACTGCATCCATCTTGTCATTGTAGAAGGCTTCCCCGTTATAGCTGTCAAATTCAACTTGTAATTCATCGTAAAGGCGGTTAAATTCTACCAAGCTTTCATCGCGGAACCATTGCCAAAGAGCAAGAGCTTCCTCATCTCCATTTTCAAGCTTGCGGAACCATTCGCGCGCTTCTTCATCCAAGCTTGGGTCGTTCTCAGCTTCAGCATTGATGCGGACATAGAGCTTGAGGAGTTCATCGATTGGATGAGCTTTGACAGCTTCTTCGTTACCCCATTTTTTGTAGGCAACAATCAACATCCCAAACTGTTTACCCCAGTCTCCCAAATGGTTGACCTTGACAGTTTTATAGCCGATTTTTTGGAAGATATGTGACAAGCTATCTCCGATAACTGTTGAACGAAGGTGTCCAATCGAAAATGGTTTAGCAATATTAGGGCTAGACATGTCAATGACAACATTTTCTTGATTGCCAATCTCTTGGTCAGCGTAGTGCTCTTTTTCAGTGATAACGTTTTTCAGTACTTGACCAGAAATGGCAGCCTTATCGAGGAAAAAGTTTACGTAAGGACCTGTTGCTACAACTTTTTCAAAAGCTTGGCTATTGATCTTTTCAGCGATGTCAGCAGCAATCATTTGGGGAGCTTTACGCTCAACTTTTGCCAATGAGAAGGCAGGGAAGGCGATATCTCCCATATCTGAGTTTTTAGGTGTTTCTAGTAAATTTAAAATAGCCTCTTGGTCCAGGCTATCAATGACGCTAGACAACTCACTAGCAATCAATTCTTTTGTATTCATTTTAGGCTCCTTTTGGGCTTTTCTACTATTCTATCACAAATTTAAGGAAAGACGAAAATTTTTTTGAAATATGCAGTTTTTTTGGTATAATGTTCTTGCTAAATAAATGCAAAATGTAAATAAATATTCATTTGAGAGGATGTTATGAGAAAAAAAGATCGTCATTCGCTGATTAAGCAAATGATTACGGAAGAAAAACTAGGGACTCAAAAGGAAATTCAAGATCGTTTAGAGGCTCGGAATGTCTTTGTAACCCAAACAACCTTATCACGAGATTTACGAGAAATCGGTTTGACCAAAGTTAAGAAAAATGACATGGTCTACTATGTCTTGGCCAATGAGACAGACAAAATTGACTTGGTTGAATTCCTTTCACATCATCTTGAAGGTGTAGCGAGAGCTGAATTTACTTTAGTTCTCCATACAAAACTTGGAGAAGCTGCGGTATTAGCAAATGTAGTAGATTCAAATAAAGATGGTAGGATCTTAGGTACAGTTGCTGGAGCGAATACCTTGTTGGTTATCTGTAAAGATCAACATGTAGCTAAAGTCATGGAAGAACGCTTGCTAGAGTTAATGGAAGATAGATAAGGTCTTGAGAGCTTCTCTCAAGACTGTTTTTACAAGGAGAGAGTAAATGACTACTGAAAAATTATCACCTGGTATGCAACAGTATGTGGATATCAAAAAACAGTATCCAGATGCTTTTTTGCTTTTTCGCATGGGTGATTTTTATGAGTTGTTTTATGAAGATGCCGTCAATGCCGCTCAAATTCTAGAGATTTCGTTGACCAGTCGCAATAAAAATGCTGAAAATCCAATTCCTATGGCAGGTGTACCCTATCATTCTGCCCAACAGTACATAGATGTCCTAGTTGAGCGTGGCTACAAGGTTGCCATTGCTGAACAGATGGAAGACCCTAAGCAAGCTGTTGGTGTTGTTAAGCGTGAGGTTGTTCAAGTCATTACACCAGGTACAGTGGTTGATAGTAGTAAGCCAGATAGCCAAAATAACTTTTTGGTAGCTATTGACCGTGATGAGTCTCGATATGGTCTAGCCTACATGGATTTGGTGACAGGTGATTTTTATGTGACAGGTTTATCTGATTTTACCCTAGTCTGTGGTGAAATTCGAAATCTAAAGGCCAGAGAAGTGGTGATTGGCTACGAATTGTCTGAAGCGGAAGAGCAGATTCTCAGTCGTCAAATGAATCTAGTGCTTTCCTATGAACAAGAAACATATGAAGACGTTCATCTGTTGGATTCAAGATTGGCAACTGTTGAAGGAGCAGCTAGTGGGAAACTTCTCCAGTATGTTCATCGGACGCAGATGAGAGAGTTGAATCACTTAAAACCTGTTATTCGTTATGAAATTAAAGATTTCTTGCAGATGGATTTTGCGACCAAGGCTAGTCTTGATTTGGTTGAAAATGCTCGCTCAGGTAAGAAACAAGGGAGCCTGTTCTGGCTGCTAGATGAGACTAAAACTGCAATGGGGATGCGTCTTCTACGTTCTTGGATTCAACGCCCTTTGATTGATAAGGACCGTATCCTTGAACGTCAGGAGGTTGTTCAAGTCTTTCTGGATTATTTCTTTGAGCGCAGTGATTTAACGGAAAGCCTCAAGGGAGTCTACGATATCGAACGTCTGGCCAGCCGAGTGTCTTTTGGGAAAAGTAATCCTAAAGACCTCTTGCAATTAGCGACTACCTTGGGAAGTGTTCCACGAATTCGCGCCATTTTAGAGGGAATGGAGCAACCAGCTCTAGCTTATCTAATTGAACAACTAGATGCTATTCCTGAGTTGGAAAATCTCATTAGTGCTGCCATTGCTCCTGAGGCTCCTCACGTGATTACCGAGGGTGGCATTATTCGAACGGGCTTTGATGAGACCTTGGATAAATACCGTCGCGTGCTGAGAGAGGGGACCAGCTGGATTGCTGAGATTGAAGCCAAGGAAAGAGAAAACTCTGGCATCAATACTCTCAAGATTGATTACAATAAAAAAGACGGCTACTATTTCCATGTGACCAACTCGCAGCTAGGTAATGTACCAGCCCACTTTTTCCGCAAAGCTACGCTGAAAAACTCTGAGCGTTTTGGGACAGAGGAGTTGGCGCGTATCGAGGGAGAAATGCTAGAGGCGCGTGAGAAATCAGCAAACCTAGAGTACGAAATCTTTATGCGTATTCGTGAGGAAGTTGGCAAATATATCCAACGTCTACAGGCTTTGGCTCAAGGAATCGCTACTGTCGATGTCTTGCAAGGCTTGGCAGTAGTTGCAGAAAAACAACACCTGATTCGACCAGAGTTTGAGCAAGATTCTAGAATTGATATCCAAAATGGTCGTCACGCAGTTGTTGAAAAGGTTATGGGAGCGCAGACCTATATTCCCAATAGTATCCAGATGGATGAAGACACTAGCATTCAACTAATTACAGGTCCGAACATGAGCGGGAAGTCAACCTATATGCGTCAACTAGCCATTACAGCGATTATGGCTCAGATGGGTTCTTATGTTCCAGCAGAAAGTGCTCTTTTGCCAATTTTTGATGCAATTTTTACCCGTATCGGGGCGGCTGATGACTTGGTTTCAGGTCAATCTACTTTTATGGTAGAGATGATGGAAGCTAATAATGCCATTAGTCATGCGACAAAGGATTCATTGATTCTCTTTGATGAGCTTGGCCGTGGAACCGCAACCTATGATGGTATGGCTTTGGCCCAGTCTATTATCGAGTACATTCATGAGCATATTGGAGCCAAGACTCTCTTTGCGACCCACTACCATGAATTAACTAGTCTGGAGACTAGTCTTGAACATCTAGTTAATGTTCACGTGGCTACGCTAGAGCAAAATGGTCAGGTTACCTTCCTTCACAAGATAGAACCAGGACCAGCTGACAAATCATACGGTATCCATGTAGCCAAGATTGCTGGACTACCGGCAGACTTGCTAAAAAGAGCTGATACCATTTTAGCTCGGCTAGAGAGCCAAGGTCAGAAGAATCCTTCCAATCAAAGAAACACTGTCAATGAGCAAATGTCTCTCTTTGATGAAAAAGAAGAAAATCCTATCCTAGCAGAATTGGCTGAAGTAGATGTGTACAATATGACGCCTATGCAAGCCATGAATCTCTTGTTAGAATGGAAACAAAAATTATAAGTCAAAACCCACTCAGTCCTGTGAGTGGGTTTCTGTTGTATTATTTTTTATTAGTCAATAGTTGGTTGATGTGGGCAACCTTCTTTGATTCTCTTTTATAGAGAACGATCCAGATGATGAGGTAGACGATGGCAAACTCTGGGATGAGTTGAAGGATGAAAGTCCAGTGAAGCGGGAACCAGCCTGCTAGGATTGCTAAAGGGACAAAACCTAGTAGCATGAGGAAGAAGTGAGTGACAGTCGCACGAAGAAGGCTCCAATCTTGAGCGAATAGACGACTACCAAAACTAAAGAGGACTCCAATAGCTGACCAGATAAGTGTACAGTAGAGTATAACTAGAGCACCGTGGACCTGATGACTGCTCATGAATTGACCAATAGCTGACTCTGGACTAAGTGGCGCGTAGTTATTTGGGGAATAAATGAGTGAAAAGATAATAGATAGGATGAGGCCGATAAGAATACCGGTTGTGGCATCGTGGAATACTTGTTTTTTCATAGTTCTAATTTCTCCTTAATAGTTTTGAGGTAACGGCGAGATGAGTAGGTGAAACTTTCGTTTTTTAAATAGATTTCAATCAAGCCGTTAGAGGTTAGTTTTAGATGACTAATAGCATCAATGTTGACAATTTCCGATTGGGAAATTTGGATAAAGGAAGCAGGTAGAATTTCACTTGCTTGGTAAAGACGGATGTCGAGAGCGTAGGTTCGACTATCCGTTTCAGCCAAAACTTTACGATTTTCAATGTAAATTCGCTGGATCTTGCTAATCTGAATCAAGTAGACCTGGTCTTGAAATTTTCCTTTGATGGTCTCCTTTTGATCCAGAGATTGGACAAAGTCCTGAACTTTTTGAACTCGAGTGGACAAGGTTGGCGCTTCGATTATGATTTGTTCTTCAGTATGTTGTGCATCAATGTCAAGTCTGACTTTCATAATTTCTCCTTTATAAAGTTGTAATAGAGATCTCTTGCTTACAAATCTATTAAACACCATTTTGTCGACAATTACAAGAAGCTTTGTCTATGTGGTCGATTGGAGAACCTATCTGGTAGGTGAGCGTTTTCAGATGGATTTATGATCTAAGAAGTCAAAAAATAAGAAGAAATATATTGACAAAAATAGAAAAAAAGTGGTACAATGTTAGACGGTACTTTTTACTTTTGGTCTCTCAAGAGTGTACAGGGACGTGCTGACAAATGTTGCAAAAGTACACACAGATGATAGCTGTCACCAAGTGTATCATCACCAAAAATAAAAAAACACAGGAGAATGTAGATGCCTACAATTAACCAATTGGTTCGCAAACCGCGTAAATCAAAAGTAGAAAAATCTAAATCACCAGCTTTGAACGTTGGTTACAACAGTCATAAAAAAGTTCAAACAAACGTTTCTTCACCACAAAAACGTGGTGTTGCAACTCGTGTTGGAACTATGACACCTAAAAAACCTAACTCAGCTCTTCGTAAATTTGCTCGTGTACGTTTGAGCAACCTTATCGAAGTTACTGCTTACATCCCAGGTATCGGACATAACTTGCAAGAGCACAGCGTGGTGCTTCTTCGCGGTGGACGTGTAAAAGACCTTCCAGGGGTACGTTACCATATCGTCCGTGGTGCACTTGATACTGCAGGTGTTAACGATCGTAAACAAGGCCGTTCTAAATACGGTACTAAACGTCCGAAAAAAGCATAAGGAAAGGGGATAAAGAGAAATGAGTCGTAAAAATAGAGCTCCAAAACGTGAAGTATTGCCAGATCCGCTTTACAATTCACAATTAGTTACTCGTCTTATCAACCGCGTTATGCTTGACGGTAAACGTGGTACAGCTGCTTCAATCGTTTACGGTGCTTTTGAACAAATCAAAGAAGCTACTGGTAACGATGCACTTGAAGTATTTGAAACAGCTATGGAAAACATCATGCCTGTACTTGAAGTACGTGCACGTCGTGTTGGTGGATCAAACTACCAAGTCCCAGTTGAAGTTCGTCCAGAACGTCGTACAACTCTTGGACTTCGTTGGTTGGTAACTATTGCTCGTCTTCGTGGTGAGCACACAATGGTTGACCGCCTTGCTAAAGAAATCATGGATGCTGCTAACAACACTGGTGCAGCAGTTAAGAAACGTGAAGACACTCACCGTATGGCTGAAGCTAACCGTGCCTTCGCACACTTCCGTTGGTAATATTATGATACCAAGAGCGGCAAAGGTCCAAGGCAAAAATAGGAAACTGATGCAGTGTTCCGTGAACACAAAGCAGTTTATCTTTTTTGCACCGGGTCTCGCTAGGGTTCAAATCAGTTAACTTGAGCTTTTGCCCGAGTTCAATTCAACTTAACATCTCGTAAGTTGAAACCAACAATAACATGAGACATTGAGAACGGGTGGGTCCTGCCTATCCGTTTTTATTGAAAAAGTGTTATCAATAGAATAGAAATTAAAAAATAGGAGAAAAAACCTCATGGCACGCGAATTTTCACTTGAAAAAACTCGTAATATCGGTATCATGGCTCACGTTGACGCCGGTAAAACAACTACAACTGAGCGTATCCTTTACTACACTGGTAAAATCCACAAAATCGGTGAAACTCACGAAGGTGCGTCACAAATGGACTGGATGGAGCAAGAGCAAGAACGTGGTATCACTATCACATCTGCTGCGACAACAGCTCAATGGAACAACCACCGCGTAAACATTATCGACACACCAGGACACGTGGACTTCACAATCGAAGTACAACGTTCTCTTCGTGTATTGGACGGTGCGGTTACAGTTCTTGACTCACAATCAGGTGTTGAGCCTCAAACTGAAACAGTTTGGCGTCAAGCAACTGAGTACGGAGTTCCACGTATCGTATTTGCCAACAAAATGGACAAAATCGGTGCTGACTTCCTTTACTCAGTAAGTACACTTCACGATCGTCTTCAAGCTAATGCACACCCAATTCAATTGCCAATCGGTTCTGAAGATGACTTCCGTGGAATCATCGACTTGATCAAGATGAAGGCTGAAATCTATACTAACGACCTTGGTACAGATATCCTTGAAGAAGACATTCCAGCTGAATACCTTGACCAAGCTCAAGAATACCGTGAAAAATTGGTTGAAGCAGTTGCTGAAACTGATGAAGAATTGATGATGAAATACCTTGAAGGTGAAGAAATCACTAACGAAGAATTGAAAGCTGCTATCCGTAAAGCAACTATCAACGTTGAATTCTTCCCAGTATTGTGTGGTTCTGCCTTCAAGAACAAAGGTGTTCAATTGATGCTTGATGCGGTTATCGACTACCTTCCAAGCCCACTTGATATCCCAGCGATCAAAGGTATCAACCCAGATACAGATGAAGAAGAAACTCGTCCAGCATCTGATGAAGAGCCATTTTCAGCTCTTGCCTTCAAGATCATGACTGACCCATTCGTAGGTCGTTTGACATTCTTCCGTGTTTACTCAGGTGTTCTTCAATCAGGTTCATACGTATTGAACACATCTAAAGGTAAACGTGAACGTATCGGACGTATCCTTCAAATGCACGCTAACAGCCGTCAAGAAATCGACACTGTTTACTCAGGTGATATCGCTGCTGCCGTTGGTTTGAAAGATACTACAACTGGTGACTCATTGACAGATGAAAAAGCGAAAATCATCCTTGAGTCAATCAACGTTCCAGAACCAGTTATCCAATTGATGGTTGAGCCAAAATCTAAAGCAGACCAAGACAAGATGGGTATCGCCCTTCAAAAATTGGCTGAAGAAGATCCAACATTCCGCGTTGAAACTAACGTTGAAACTGGTGAAACAGTTATCTCTGGTATGGGTGAGCTTCACCTTGACGTCCTTGTTGACCGTATGCGTCGTGAGTTCAAAGTTGAAGCGAACGTAGGTGCTCCTCAAGTATCTTACCGTGAAACATTCCGCGCTTCTACTCAAGCACGTG